>CALAGF010000218.1 GCA_937892345.1 uncultured Rhodocyclaceae bacterium
TCGGGTCCAGGTTCTCGATGGAGCAGATGATGATGCAGTTGTCCGCCTTGTCGCGGACCACTTCCATCTCGTATTCCTTCCAACCGAGCAGCGATTCTTCGATCAGCAGCTCGTTGGTCGGCGAAGCCTCAAGACCGCGCTTGCAGATGGTCTCGAACTCTTCCATGTTGTAGGCGATGCCGCCGCCAGTACCGCCCAGCGTGAAGGACGGGCGGATGATGGTCGGGAAGCCGATCATCGCCTGCACCTGATAGGCCTCTTCCATGCTGTGCGCGGTGGCCGAGCGAGCGGAACCGAGACCGATCTTGGTCATCGCGTCCTTGAACTTCTGGCGGTCTTCGGCCTTGTCGATGGCTTCCTTGGAAGCACCGATCAGTTCGACGCCGAACTTGGCCAGCACACCCTCGCGGTCCAGGTCGAGCGCGCAGTTCAGCGCGGTCTGACCACCCATGGTCGGCAGCAGTGCGTCCGGGCGTTCCTTTTCGATGATCTTGGCGACAACCTGCCAGGTGATCGGTTCGATGTAGGTGACGTCGGCCATTTCCGGGTCGGTCATGATGGTCGCCGGGTTGGAGTTCACCAGGATGACCTTGTAACCCTCTTCGCGCAGTGCCTTGCAGGCTTGCGCGCCGGAGTAGTCGAATTCGCAGGCCTGACCGATGATGATCGGGCCGGCGCCAATAATCAAAACACTCTTTATGTCTGTACGTTTCGGCATTTCTTTACTCTCGCCTTATTTCGCCGGCTGTAGCGCGGCAACGCCACGCGTCATGGTGTCGAGGAAGCGGTCAAACAGGTAAGCCACATCGTGCGGACCCGGGCTGGCTTCCGGGTGTCCCTGAAAGGAGAAGGCCGGCACATCGGTGCGGGCAATACCCTGCAGGGAACCATCGAACAGCGAGACATGGGTAGCGCGCAGGTTTTTCGGCAAGGATTCTGCGTCGACCGCGAAACCATGATTCTGGCTGGTGATCAACACCTGACCGGTATCCATGTCCTTGACCGGATGGTTGGCACCGTGGTGGCCGAACTTCATTTTCAGCGTCTTGGCACCGGAAGCCAGCGCCAGCAACTGATGGCCAAGGCAGATGCCAAAAGTCGGGATGCCACGATCAAGGAATTCGCGAATGGCGGCAATGGCGTAATCGCACGGCTCCGGATCGCCCGGGCCGTTGGAAAGGAAGACGCCGTCCGGATTCATCGCCAGCACGTCAGCTGCTGGCGTTTGGGCCGGAACAACCGTCAACTTGACGCCACGCTCAGCCAGCATGCGCAGAATATTTTTCTTGACGCCAAAATCGTAGGCAACCACATGGAAGCGTGCTTCGGTCCGTTGTGCATAGCCTTTCAACGTCCATTCAGCCTCAGTCCAACTGTAGCCTTCCTTGGCTGAAACCACCTTGGCGAGATCCATGCCGTTCAGACCCGGAAAAGCGCGCGCCATGGCCAGCGCCTTGGACTCATCGACCTCACCGGCCAGAATACAACCAGCCTGGGCACCCTTCTCGCGCAGAATACGGGTCAACTTGCGCGTATCAATGCCGGCGATAGCAACGATGCCGTGCTTCTTGAGATAGGACGACAGATCATCCTGAGTGCGCCAGTTGGAGGCAACCAGCGGCAGGTCGCGAATAACCAGGCCGGCAGCGTAATTGGCGTCGGATTCAAAATCTTCCGCATTGCAACCGGTGTTGCCGATATGCGGATAGGTCAGCGTAACGATCTGACGACAATAGGATGGATCGGTGAGGATTTCCTGATAGCCGGACATCGCGGTATTAAAAACAACTTCGCCACTGGTCAAACCATCTGCACCGATGGATTGCCCCTTGAAAACCGTACCGTCGGCGAGGGCGAGAATGGCGGGAGTAAATGAGGGCAGCAATGACACGACCGGCTCTCCTAGAATTTTCTGCTTATTTTCATGTGCCAAGCGGGGAGGCTTTCGCCTCCCCGCTTGTGATTTCAAACCTTGCTATTCTAGCCGAAAAGCCTCTTTTCAGGCAAATTCAAGGGATTACGCGAGTTTCAACATATCTGGACAAGACAGGGTGAATCCGTGTCATCTCAGCCAGCAGCGCCAGCTGCCGGGCTTTTGCATGCCCCCACTCGACCGCTCCGCTGAGCGCGACACTTTCCAGCTCCACGGCAATGGCACGAGCCTCGTCCGCATGAAACATGGCCAACAAGCTCTTCAGCGTGTGGGCGTTCATGCGCAAAGCGTTCCCATCCTTGCGATCAACAGCCTCCTGCAGACGCTCAAGATGATTGTCCCATTCCAGCAAAAACATGTTGGCCATGGTTACAAAGAGATCAGCATCACCAATATCATCCAATGCTGCCTGCAAATTCATACCGCTGAGCGACTGCTTTTCTTCAGTCATGGGCGCCAGAAGCTCAACCGGCGCAGCACCAACATCAACCCCGGCCGCCCGATCAATCGCTGCGTACAGATCGTCAGGCCGAAGCGGCTTGGCAACATAGTCATTCATCCCCGCGTCCATACATCGGTCACGATCACTGCTCAACACATTCGCAGTCATCGCAATGATATAGACCGGCTTGAACTGGTGGGAAACGACCCAACTACGACGCATTTCACGGGAGCGGATGGTTTCCGTTGCTTCAATTCCGCCCATCACAGGCATCTGCATATCCATCAGAATCAGGTCGAAAGCACCCACCTCAAACAAATCAACAGCCTCCTGGCCGTTATTGGCCACTTTGACGCGGTGCCCCTTCCGTTCAATCAACCTCAGCGCAAGTTCCTGATTAACCGGATTATCTTCAACAAGAAGAATTTTCAAGCCATGCAGATTGGAGGCCGGCGCAGACCCTAAATCAAAAGGCTCCAGTTCAAAACCTCCATCACTGGAATTGCTGCCGCTTGCGATGTCAGCCAAGCCCAGCGCCACCTCGAGATCACCGAAACCGATCGGCTTGATCAGATGGACGGTAACCCCCATCTCCCGAAGGCGCCCGAGTTCCTGGCGCTGATTTTCAGTGGTCAGCATCACCATGAGATGCTCAGCCTTGCCGGCTGCCAACCATCCATCAACCAGGGCCATTCCGGCAGGTGACGACATCCCTGCATCAACGAACAGGTAGTCGTATGGAAACGCCAACGCCCGGCTTTTTTCAATTGCAGCTAACGCACTTTCCGGATCTGACAGGAGCGAAACCTGGATTCCGTGGCGCTCGACCAATTCCTGAAGACACAGACCCGCCGTCACGTTGTCTTCAACAATCAAGGCGCGTCGACCGCCATAACCCCGGACAACAGTTTCCCTGCCAACCGAGCCTGTATCAAGACCAAGACGAGCAGTGAAATGGAAGGTCGAGCCCTGACCTTCGATGCTATCAAGCCAGATACGCCCCCCCATCAACTGCACAAGGCGGGCACAAATTGCCAGACCAAGGCCGGTCCCGCCAAAACGACGGGTCGTCGAAACATCTGCCTGAGAAAATGCCTCAAAAATCGCTTGCTGTTTATCCGCAGGCACCCCGATGCCGCTATCGCGTATCGCACAATGCAAGCTCACAGACGCATCTTCTGTTCGCTCGATATCAACGGTCAAAACAACTTCACCAGACTCGGTGAACTTGATGGCATTCCCCACCAGATTGATGATCACCTGGCGCAAGCGAGTCGGATCTCCCACCAAGCGCTGCGGCACCTCGGGCCGAATGTCTGCGACGAGTTCCAATCCCTTCTTGTGAGCACCAATCGCCAAAACGCGCACAGCTTCAAGAACGGCATCATGCACGTTGAATCCCAGCGCCTCTACCTCCATCTTCCCGGCCTCGATCTTTGAGAAATCCAGGATATCGTTCACGATGGTCAGCAAAGCCTCGGCAGAAGACTTCACCGTTTTCAGATAATGGCGTTGCTCGGCATCAAGCTGGGTATCCAAGGCCAACTCGGTCATCCCCAGGATGCCATTCATCGGCGTCCGGATTTCGTGGCTCATGTTGGCCAGGAAAGAACCTCTCGCCTTATTCGCCGCCTCGGCAACTTCCTTGGCCGAGATCAACGCAGCCTCAGCGGACTTGGACTGACTGATATCACGCTGCAGAACCAGCATGCGAGCCGGCTCGCCATCGGCATCCCGTGCGGCCACCGCACCGCGCAGCATGAACCAGCGCCATCCGCCGTCCTTTGCCTTCATCCGGCACTCGGACTCAAAAGAGCGGTCCTTTTTTTGCCTGTGGGCGGCAATCCTGGCTTGCAGGAGCTTCAGATCATCAGGGTGGACAAGCCGCTGCCACTGCGCAATCGAATCATCGACGTCACCCGCCGAATAGCCGAGCATTTCTTTCCACTGCCTTCCGGATTCGATGTTGCCGCTGTACAAATTCCAATCCAGCAAGGCGTCGCCGGACAACAACGTAAACCAGCCATTCAAACCTGAATAATTCGCGTATGCGTTATCCACGCCGAGCAACAAATGCTCCAAACCTCGCGCCAGCGCTGCATGCGGACCCGCTTTCGCTGCGTCAAGCAATTGTTCAAGAGACAACTCTCCCTGGCGGGCAAAAGCCTCCTGTACCTGTCGCTGCAGCAATCGGGATTTCATGGATCTCAGCGCAACCCGAGCACGTCCTGCATATCGAACAGCCCCGCCTTCTGGCCAGCCATAAAGCGCGCAGCACGCAGACTGCCTAGTGCGTAAGGCATCCGGCTACTGGCTTTGTGAGTCACTTCAACGCGCTCACCGAGGGCACAGAACATCACCGTATGATCGCCAACGATATCCCCGCCACGAACCGTCGCAAAACCGATCGTAGAGGGGTCACGCTCACCGGTCACCCCCTCACGTCCGTACACGGCACACTGCGAAAGATCCCGCCCCAAGGCCGAAGCAATCACTTCGCCCATGCGCAATGCGGTCCCGGAGGGCGCATCGATCTTCATCCGGTGGTGAGCCTCAACAATTTCGATGTCGTAACCCTGATTGAGGATGCGGGCGGCTGTATCCAGCAACTTGAAAACCACATTGACCCCGACCGCCATATTGGGGGCGAAGACGATCGGCACATCACGAGCAGCATCAGCAATCGCCGCCTTGCCTTCGGCGTCAAAGCCTGTTGTACCGATCACCATCGCCACACCTGCGGCACGACAAAGCGCCAAGTGCCCCAAGGTACCTTCCGGACGGGTAAAGTCGATCAGGCAATCAATCCCGGCCAAACCACCGGCCAGGTCATCGGAAACGACAACATCACTAACCAGCCCAACCAGTTCACCGGCATTCTTGCCGATTGCCTGACCGCCGGAAACGTCAAATGCGCCGCCGAGTACAACTTGCTCATCTTTCAGGGTCGCCTCAATCAGCATCCGCCCCATACGGCCGCTGGCACCAACGATGCCAATTCTTGTAAGTGCCATGTATTACAGTCCAATCATGTTCATGAAACGCCGGAATACGCCCGGCTCTTCGGGTTTCGGTGCAGCAAAAGCCCCGTTCTGTTCCGGCAAAGCACCGAGGTCTATCTGGCGCACTCTCGCTACAGGTGCTGTCAGATCGGCGATCCCGCCCTCTGCCACGTCACCGGATACGCGCTCAAGCTTGCCTTCCTTGCCAAAAAAGACTGCAAACTTGCGCATTTCGACTTCGCCGGTCTGTCCATTCTGGTAGCGATAGACATAATCCCAACGATTCTGATGGAAGGCATCCATGATCAGCGGCGTACCGAGGAGGAAACGAACCTGGCCCTGAGTCTGCCCCGGTTTGAGTTGCGACACCATTTCCTGAGTCAGGACATTGCCCTGCTGGACATCGATCTTGTATTCGTTGACAAAATCTGGCTTGAGGGAGCAGCCACTCAATAGAATGCTGACGGCAAGGACGGGCAGGAAGCAGGAGCGGCGCATGCGGGAATCCGGTATTTTCGATCGGCTTTGAAGCGGTATATCATACCCGAAATAGCCTTCCATCCGCTTCACCCAAAAACACCGGAAACCACACAATGAGCGATCCCCAGAGTCTCAAGAGCATTGGCCTTAAAGCAACCTATCCAAGGCTGAAAATTCTTGAGCTGTTCGAAAAAGGGGCGATGCGCCACATGACGGCGGAAGACGTTTACAAAATGCTGCTCGCCGAAAACATGGACATCGGACTGGCCACCGTCTACCGGGTACTGACCCAGTTCGAGCAGGCAGGTTTACTTGAGCGCCATTTCTTCGAGTCCGGCAAAGCCGTATTCGAGATCAATCACGGCAAGCATCACGACCATCTGGTCTGTGTCAATTGCGGTCGCGTCGAAGAGTTCTACGATGCCGAAATCGAGAAGCGGCAGGCAGCGGTGGCTGCCGACAAAGGCTTCACGATCCAGGAGCATGCGCTATACATTTACGGTCGGTGTGCAAGCTGCAAACCTGGCGACGCACTCAAGTAAGCACTCCCTGAAAAGCTCCCACCATGCCAGATCCGAGTGCTGTTGCCTCTGCCGGCTGGCTGTCTTTGACCGGCACCAGCTTTCTACTCATTGCCCTTGCGGAGTTCGGCGATAAAAGCCAGCTCGTGTGCATGACGCTTGCCAGCCGCCATCGGGGTCTGCCGGTGGCATTGGGGGCGATCGCCGCATTCGCCGTCCTCAATCTGCTGGCGGTAATGTTTGGGGCGGCAGTCTCAGCCTGGCTTCCCGCCTGGGTTGTCACGCTTGCGGTAGGGTTGCTTTTTGCAGTATTCGGCATTGCCGCCCTGCGTTTCAATGAAGAAGAGGACGATGAAAAAATCATCGAGCAGGCGGGAAAAAGCATCTTTGCAACGACCTTCCTGATGATTTTTCTTGCCGAGTTCGGTGACAAGACCCAGATCGCCGTCGCCGGACTGGGCAGCACGGGAACCGGCGTTCCCGTCTGGCTAGGCTCAACCCTCGCACTGAGTACGACCTCCCTACTCGGGATCTACGCAGGCCAACGCTTCGTTGGCCGATTACCGCTGAAATGGATACACCGGGTCAGTGGCGTACTTTTTCTGATCCTTGCAATGCTCGCCCTGTCACGCCTGATTGCAGCAGCATAAGGCCATTTTTGTCGGATTACGGCGTAGACCGCAGCAACTCCCGGGCATGACTCAAGGTGATGTCCGTGATCTCCACCCCGCCCAGCATGCGGGCAATTTCCTGCACCCGACCCGCTTCGTCCAGCGCGCGAATGGATGAGAGCGTTACGCCGTCGCGCGTCGCCTTGGCAACCTGCCACTGCCAGTCGGCACGGGCAGCAACCTGGGGCAAATGAGTCACGCACAAGACTTGGCGCTCCCGACCGAGTTCATTGAGCAAACGACCGACAATCTCTGCCACCCCACCGCCGATTCCGACATCCACCTCATCGAAAATCAGCGTTGGCACGGAAGCTGAACGCGATGTCAGCACCTGGATCGCCAGGCTGATACGCGACAATTCGCCACCTGAAGCCACCTTGGCCAGCGGCCGTGCTTCGTTGCCAGCCAGTCCGCCGATTCTGAATTCGACCTGTTCCAGACCGTACACCGCAGGCGTATCGAGCGGCAGCAAAGCCACTTCAAAACGACCCGACGAAAGCGCCAGCTGTCGCATGACTTCGCTGACCCTCTCGCCCATTTCCGCAGCAGCCTTGCGGCGCAAGGCCGACAAGGCGCTCGCCTGTGCCACAAAGGTTTCGTGCGCCAGTGCGACACGCCGGGCCAGCGCCTCCAGATCAGCCGCTTCATTCAGCTCACCCAGACGTTGCTTCCACTCTCGCAGCAAACTCGGCAATTCAGCCGGCGTCAATCGATGCTTGCGCGCCATCGCCATCACCGAGTCCATCCGCCGCTCAAGCTCGCCGAGCCGGGCGGGATCCAGATCAACCCGATCCGCATAACGGCGCAAAGTGGATACTGCATCAGCGAGTTCGGCCTGAACCGAGCCGAGCAGACCGGCAACTTCGGCCAGCGCGGGATCATATTCGGCGAGTCCTGCCAGTCGGTTGGCCACGCGGTCGATCTGCCGTTCGCAAGCCCCATCCTCGTCGGCCAGCACCGAGAGCGCGTACTGCGCACCATCAATCAATCCGGCGGCGTGGCTCAAACGCCGATGTTCGGCATCGAGTCCCGACCACTCGTCATCGGCAAAAGCCAGCGCATCGAGTTCGGAGATTTGCCATTCCAGTTGTTCACGTTCCCGCTGCAAGGACGCCGCACCCTCGCTCGCCTTGCATAGTGATTCGGCCAGATCACGCCACTCACGCCAGGCCAGGCTGACTGCCGCCAGCACCGATTGCGCACCGGCATGGTGATCCAGCAACTGGCGCTGTGCGTCGGCCCGCAAAAGGGACTGATGGGCGTGTTGACCGTGAATATCGACTAGCCATTCACCCACTTCGCGCAACTGTTGCACGGTGGCTGGCGAACCGTTGATCCAGGCACGCGAACGCCCGCCTGCATCGACCACCCGGCGCAGGAGCAAGGCCTCATCAGTATCGAGATCGGCTGCTTTCAGCCAAGCGAGCACCTCGGGCAAGGCACGCACATCGAAGGCGGCAACCACCTCGGCCTTTTCGCAGCCTGCACGCACCACAACGGCATCGGCCCGCTCGCCCAGTGCGAGCGCCAGCGCGTCAATCAAAATTGATTTTCCCGCACCGGTTTCTCCGGTCAACGTGCCGAAACCGGCCGAAAAGTCGAGTTCCAGCCGGTCGACAATGACAAAATCACGCAGGGTCAGATGGCAAAGCATCAGGGGCCTTTCGGGCGTTCGCTCCAATGCAGCTTTTGGCGCAGCATGGCGAAATAGCTGTAACCCGGCGGATGCAGGAAACAAATCTTGTATTCGGAACGACGCAAACGCACGCTATCGCCGGGTTGCAGGTCGAGGGTCACTTGCCCGTCAAAATGGACGCGGGCATCGGGCGCCTGCGTCAGCCGAAGTTCAATGTCCGCATCGTCCTTGACGATGATCGGGCGATTGGTCAGTGCGTGCGGGCACAGAGGAACAAGTGCAATGCCGGTAAGCGTTGGATGCAGGATAGGCCCGCCCGAGGACAAGGAGTACGCGGTGGAGCCGGTCGGCGTGGACACAATCAAGCCGTCCGCACGAAGGTTGTAGATGAACTCGCCATCGATGAACAATTCGAACTCAATCATCCGGCCGATCGCCCCTTTGTCGACGACCACGTCGTTGAGCGCCATGTTGCTGTCAACTTCACGGCCATCGCGAATGATTTCTGCTGCCAGGAGCATCCGGTTTTCCTGCGTGAAACGTCCATCCAGCAGATCGTCCATGCAGGTCAGCATGTCTTCCCGGGCAATATCAGTCATGAACCCGAGCCGCCCCTGATTAACCCCCGCCAGTGGCACGCAATAACGCGCAAGTCGCCGCGCGGCATTGAGCATGGTACCGTCACCGCCAAGCACGATCGCGAGATCGGCATGCGCGCCAATATCGTTGAAGCCACAGGTCACCCAGCGCGACAAATCCACCTTGCGCCCGATGTGCTCGGCAGTTTCCCTTTCGATGAACACCGATACGCCACGCTCATGGAGGTACTCCGCCAGACGTCGCAGGGACTCGGCGATTTCCATGCTGTGGTACTTGCCGACAAGGGCGATGGTTCTCGGATTTCGGAGGCGGTTCATGGAGCGCGATTTTGGCACAAATCGGAGATTCGACTAAGCCATCCTGTTACAACACGCGAACGCAATGCGCCCCGAGGCTGCCCTTATAATCGCGCCTCATCAATCCAAGACTGCCAGCAGCCCACCATGACCACGATGTTGAAAATCACGCTGTTTGCCCTGTCGACCGTAGCGCTGCTCGCAGGCTGTAATGGCGAAGTCGAAGATACCCGGCCAGGACAACCCGTAAAAACCCGCCAGATGGCGTTCAAGGAAATTGTCCGCACTTTCGAACCCATGGGCGTGATGCTGCGCAATGACCGCTACGAAGCTGACAAATTCACGACCCTGGTCGAGCAACTGATCGCCAAACGCGATGGCCCGTGGTCACACTTTGGCGCGGACACCAACTATCCGCCGACCAAGGCGACCCCGGCAGTCTGGGCGCAAGCGGAAAAATTCGAGCAACTGCATCAGGCCTTCATCAAGGCAACTGACGAACTTGCGCTTGCCGCCAAGGCAAGAAAAAAAGAAGCGGTGGAAGCACCGTACAAACGTGCGCACGACACCTGCCACGACTGCCACGAGACCTTCAAGAAACGTTGACATGCTCCGACTGACCGAACTCAAGCTACCGCTGAATCATGCTCCCGAGGCGCTGGCCCCGGCACTTTGCACCCGCCTCGATATCGAACCCGGCGAGTTGATCGGGTTCACGATCCACAAGCGCAGTCACGATGCCCGCAAGAAGTCAGCCATCGTCCTGATTTACCAGATCGATTTTCAGCTCGCCAACGAAGCGGCTTACCTGGCACGCCAGCAAGGTGACAACAAGATCATTCCTTCGCCCGACATGCGCTACAAGTTTGTTGCTCAGGCGCCCGAAGGGCTGACAGAACGTCCGGTGGTGATCGGCACCGGCCCCTGCGGCCTGATGGCGGGCCTGCTGCTGGCCCAGATGGGCTTCAAGCCGATCATCCTGGAACGCGGCAAGGCCGTACGCGAACGTACCCAGGACACTTGGGGCCTGTGGCGCCGGCACACCTTGAATCCCGAATCCAACGTCCAGTTCGGTGAAGGCGGCGCCGGCACCTTCTCTGACGGCAAGCTGTACAGCCAGATCAAGGATCCGCAATTTCTTGGCCGCAAGGTCATGGAAGAGTTTGTCAAAGCGGGTGCGCCGGAAGAAATTCTCTACGTCAGCAAACCGCATATCGGCACCTTCCGCCTGGTCAAGATGGTCGAAAACATGCGTGCCACGATTACTGCGCTGGGCGGCGAAATTCGCTTCGGCAGCAAGGTCGACCGTGTACTCATCGACACGCATCAGGTGCAGGGCGTCGAGCTGGCCGGTGGAGAACGGATCGCTTCCCGGCATATTGTGCTGGCAATTGGCCATAGCGCCCGCGATACCTTCCAGATGCTTTACGACGCCGGGGTGTATATCGAGGCCAAACCATTTGCCATCGGATTCCGCGTGGAACACCCGCAGACCCTGATCGACCGCGCACGTTTCGGTCTCAACGCCGGTAACGAAGTGCTTGGTGCGGCGGATTACAAATTGGTCCATCACTGCAAGAATGGTCGGGCGGCCTACAGCTTCTGCATGTGTCCGGGCGGACAGGTTGTTGCGGCCACCTCCGAAGCCGGCCGCGTGGTAACCAATGGCATGAGCCAGTATTCGCGTGCAGAACGCAATGCCAACTCGGCACTGGTGGTGAATGTCGATCCCGAAGATTTCCCCGAGGACTTCCGCAAGAACCCGCTGGCCGGCATCGATTTTCAGCGCCATTGGGAGTCGCAGGCCTTTGTCGCCGGCGGCAGCGATTACTGCGCGCCCGCCCAGAAAGTCGGAGATTTTATTGCAGGGAGGCCGTCGACCGTACTCGGCAGTGTCCAACCCTCCTATCAGCCCGGCGTACGCATGACCGACCTGTCGAGCTGCGCGCCGGATTACGTGATTGAAGCGCTGCGCGAGGCGATTCCCGCCTTCGACAAGCAAATTCAGGGATTCGGTTTGGCCGATGCGCTGCTGACCGGGGTCGAAACCCGCACCTCCTCACCCATCCGCATCAAACGCGGCGACGACTTGCAAAGCCTGAACACACGCGGTTTGTATCCCGCCGGCGAGGGCGCAGGCTACGCCGGCGGCATCCTGTCGGCGGGTGTGGATGGCATCAAGGTTGCGGAAGCCGTGGCACGCGCAATACTGCAGGATCAAAAAGCGTAACGTGCCTGCACCCAGAGCCGGCCGCCTTCCGCCCGGTTTTTGGCCGAGGACTCCTGCTGATACTTGGCCACAATACCCATCCGTGGTCCCATCGACCAAGCAAGGTAGGGACCCAGGGCGTTGACCGAGGCGCGGTTGCCATCTCCTGCAACTGACAAACCCGCCTGCCGGTCATCGCTCAACTGGCGATACACATAGCCGTTGACGCCTGCCGACCAGCCGCCGCCCAAGCGGTAACCGCCGCTGAACTCCAGGCTGAGTTCATCGCCGGAACGATAATCTGTCGCTGCATTGCGGCCATTGACCCCGTAGCGGATACGCGCCGAGGCTTCCCAAGACTGCGGCATCCAGCTCAGGCCATAAATCAGGGCCGCTTGCCAGTAATTGCGACCGGTATTGAGATTGCGTGCCACATCGTAAGCACCGCTTGGCATGACAAGCTCGAAGCCAGCCATCTGATGCAGGCTTGGGGAATGCCAGCCCAACAACAGCGGCGCCACGCTGATATCCCCCACACCGCTTGCAGAGCCGCTCTTGTCCAGCGGTGACAAAGGTGCTGGACGGGCAATCGCCAGATCAAGCGTCAGCGATGGCAAAGGCAGTACGACACGCGACTCAAGCTGAGCACCGGCAATCCGTATCCCTGACCAGACGTGCGAATAGCGCAGTGCCAGCACATCCGCGCGCATGCCGAAGCGGGCGAAACGCGCGTTGTCACTGCCACCGCCATCGGCTGCCCGCTCGGCGGCATAGTGCTGGTAATACAACAGCACATGCTGCCCTTCAGGCAGCATCAGGCCGCTGTAATTGGTCTCCACCCCAACTGGATAGCTACTGCCGCCCCCCTCGGTCGCCATCGCGTGATGCACCGCGAAACACAGCGCGACACTCAGGGCGCTTAGCCGAAATACCTTCATGTTCTCTCCTGATTACCCGGATATCGGAATGCGAATTTAGGGGATCGCGTTACGGTCGACGAGCGGAAATATCAAAAAACCGCCCCGAGCCTTTTCCTGAATCAGGCGAACTGTCCGGCTACCCAACCGGACGACCATGCCCACTGGAAGTTGTAGCCGCCCAGCCAGCCGGTCACATCGACCACCTCGCCAATAAAGAACAAACCGGGGACAGTCCGCGCGGCCATCGTTTTGGAAGACAGCGCTTCGGTCGACACGCCGCCCAGGGTCACTTCCGCCTTGGCAAAACCGAGCGTGCCAGCCGGCATCAGCTGCCAAGCATTCAAGGCCTTGGCAATCTCCCCCAGTTCGCGCTTGCCGAGTTCGCCTATCGGCCGGGTCAGCATTTTTTCATTGCCTTGCAAGGCCAGCCACTCATGAGCAAAACGACGCGGCAAATATTCAGCCAGCAGATTCTGCAAATGCATGCGTCCCTGGCGGTGCGATGCCAGCCATTCGCCGGCGTCGATACCGGGCATCAGGTCAATGCTCAGCGGCTGGCGTTTTCCCCCGGTGTATTCCTGCATCTGCCAGTAGCTGGAAATTTGCAGGATGGCGGGCCCTGAAAGACCGCGATGAGTAATCAGAACGTTTTCACGAAACCTGGCAGCGCCAAATACGGCTTGCGCATCCAGCGTGGCGCCGGCCAGTGGCTTGATCGGCTCAAGCACCTCCGGTGCCAGCGCCAGCGGCACCAGTGCGGGTCGCGGCGGGATCACAGGCAGACCAAATTGCTCGGCCAGACGATAACCGAAGGGTGAAGCACCAATTTTTGGAATCGCCAGCCCACCGGTCGCGACCACCAGCGACTCGGCGGAAAAATGGCCTCGATCGGTGTGGACCGTAAACCGCGACTTGCCATCCGCCATGCCTGACGCCGCTGCAACCGCTTGCACCGCGCATGGGTACAGCGATTGCACCCCGGCCTCGTCGCAGGCATCACGCAACATGTCAACGATCTCGGTGGCCGACTCGTTGCAAAACAACTGTCCGTGATCGCGCTCGTGATACGCAATGCGCCGCTTTTCCAGCATGGCGATGAAATCGTATTGCGTGAAACGAGTCAGCGCTGACCGGCAAAAATGGGGATTGGCAGACAGGTAATTGGCAGCACTGACTTCTCGGTTGGTGAAATTGCAGCGCCCGCCGCCGGAAATTCGAATGCGCTCACCCAACTGCTCGGCATGATCCAGCAAGAGCACACGCCTGCCGCGCAACCCGGCCTGAGCTGCGCACATCATGCCGGCAGCCCCGGCCCCGATGATGATTACGTCAACATGCATTCGATTTCATCCGGCAAGGGGTTTGATGGAAACAGGCGGCGCATTCTAGCACCGCACGAGCGCCCGACTTTTTATCGCCTCGCCCCGCCTTGGTCAAAACGGCGAAACAATGTCACGGCATGATTCTCGCTATTGCCACTCGACACCACGCCACCAGGAAGCCCAGATGTTCGGCCACGCAAGAAAAATTGCAGCACGCGATCAGGAGATCAACGCCCTGAAAGCCTTGATCAACGACCAAGAAGCAGAATTGCGCCGCATGCAGGAAATGCTTGAGGGGCAAAGGCAAAGCCTTGACGAAACGCACCGTACAAGTGCGTTTACCAAGGAAATGCACCAGAACATTCTAATATTCTCGGACTCCATGCAAATGGTGCAGCACTCCCTCTCCAAGCTCGCCTTATCGATGAAAGAGGAACGCAACGTTTCCAGCGAGGCGGCGCATTCCGTAGCCCGCAGCGTTGATGCGGTAGCGCGACTTGATGCCAGCCTGAAGTTGCTTGCCGACAAAAGCCATCAAACCACCTCGGCTGTCGTCACACTCAGTGAGCGCACCACTGAAATTGGCAGCTTCCTGCAGTTGATTCGTGACATTGCCGACCAAACCAACCTGCTGGCACTCAATGCGGCAATCGAGGCTGCAAGAGCCGGTGAAGCGGGCCGGGGCTTTGCCGTCGTTGCCGATGAAGTGCGAAAGCTGGCCGAGCGCACCAGCCAGGCCACATCCAAAATTGCCAGTCTCGTCACCGGGGTTCATCAGGAAACCGAACGCGTGAAGTTGCAACTGGATATCAGCCCGGAACAAACGGCATCTTTTGAGCGAGACAGCGAGCAGGCCCGCAGCAATATCAGCTCTCTGAAACAAATCTCCGACACCTTGAGCGAAACGGTGACGGGCGTTGCCTTGGGCAGTTTTGCCGAAACGGCGAAAGTTGATCACCTGGTATTCAAAATGGAGATCTACAAGGTCTTGATGGGTCTGAGCAACAAGGTTGAGAGCGATTTTGTCAGTCACCAGCAGTGTCGCCTCGGCCAGTGGTATTACGAGGGCGACGGCGCGGAAAGTTTTTCCAGCCTGCCCGGCTACAAGGAACTCGAACCCCAGCACATCGCCGTACATATCAATGGTGTCGAAGCGGTCCGTGCCCACCTGCGCGGCACACCGGAGGCAGCAGCCAAGGCGCTCGGCAGCATGGAACATGCAAGCCTGAAAGTCATCGACTGCCTTGAGCGGATGGCCGGCGCACACAGAATCTGAACGCCACCCAATGCATTACCAGTTGGCAAGGCCGGCCTAACATCCGGCCTTGGCCAAAATCAGGATTTCGTTCCCTGCATCGCCCGGTAACTTGCCAGCGCCTGTGCCAGCGCACCTTCCGGACGCGCGGCATCCCCCGTCCCGAACTCTGCCTGCAGGTCGCTACGATTGCTGCCAATGTAATCAATCGCCCGGCTCAGGTTGTCGAGACGATTGGGAATGAAATTGTTGGCGGAATTCAAGAGTTCGGCTGATTTTGCAAAATGGGTACCGAAAGCTTCAATAGTCCGGATGACTGCATCCTTGTGATCCGCGAGTGCCGCATCCAGCTTGGCGCTGTCCAGCGTAGCCACATTGGTCTGCGGATCGATGCTCACGCCCAGGGCCGTCATGCCTCGAATGCGGTCAACGGCACCGGTGAAGGGGTTTTCGATACTCTGTTCCAGCTCCCATTGCGCCACCGAGGCCGCCTGTGTGCCATTGAGCAAACCGCCCTTGGCAAGTGCTTCATCGAAACGGTCTATCCACTGATTGTAGGTATCGACAAAGCCAGCCAGTTTTGTACGGATGTCGGTGTCGCTCGCGCCGGCATCCACCACGGCCAGCGATTGCCCGGCGGACTGCATCTGGCTCACCCAAGCCTGCATATCCGTCATTTCCGAGAACTCACCCTGATAGCTGACCTCCCGCTGGTTGATATCGGTCATCATGCGAAACGCCGACTCGGGATCGAAAAGCGAAAGCTTGCGACCCGACGCGGACAAACTGCCATCCGGCAAGCCGCTCGCCGAACCCGGTGAATTTGTTGCAGCACCTGGCATCACGGCATTCAGGATATCGAGAAAACCAGCACCGGATGAGCTTGATGAACCGGTTAACGCAGAGGTACTGCTGCCTTGAAAAAGGGACAGTAGCAAGCTGATCTGATTTATACCTGACATGATGCCTCCACCGAAATTTGACTCAAGCGAATACAGAAAAGCATCATTCGCGCCAGCAATTGATCGCCCCGAAACCCTTGCTACACCGCAGTTATCGCACGATGCGGCAATTTCTCCCAAGCCATTGCCGGCACTTCAGCGGCAAGGTCTTGCCGGGAGTTGCCAAGTCTTGCCATCCACATCACTCGCCCCGGCGCTCGGCCAGCAATTGCGCAACGGTTTCCCGCAAGCTGGCAAGGTCTGCTTCGAGTTGATCGACCCTGAGATGCAAGGCTGCCATCTCGGCCGATGCGCTGGTCACGGGACGTGACGGACTGGCTTCGATCTCGGGCTCCCCGCCCAAGAGATGCATCCAGCGATTTTCACGAGCGCCTGGCAAACGGGGAAGCTCAACCACCAGCGCCCCCTGCGGTCGACCGGCCAATTCCTCGAGAAATGCCTCAACAGACGAAATATCGGCAAACCTGTGCAGGCGCTCACAATTCAGTCGCAGTTCGCCAGCGGTTTGCGGGCCGCGCAACATCAGCACGGTCAACAACGCAGCAGCCTGCGTCGGCACCCCCAGCGTCTTTTCAAATGCGTGGGCAAACCGCGTTACCCGACTCCCGCTGACCTCGCTGACAAATCCATGCGCCTTGAGACTTTCCAGTGCCAGTAAAAGGTCTGCCTCGCTGGCCTCCATCACCGGGTTGCGACTGGTTTTCTGGTTGCAACCGGCAGCCAGCGTATTGAGCGACAGCGGATAGGTATCGGGTACCGTGCGCTGTTTTTCCACCAGTGTCGCAAGCACGCGAATCGCCAGCGGGGCAAGGACAGGACGTTGTTCGGACATTTCAGCAGTTTCCTTTACGAAGCAGAGGTATTCAGTGATCGCTGACTGGCCCGGTTTTTATCCAGGCGCGATAAAGCATGAGCGCAACATGTGCATCGTTGGCCGCATAACACAGTTGCCGCTCGCTCAGAGCGGCCGCAGCCCAGTTGCTGGTGCCGATCTTTTTCGATTTAACGAGGCGTTGACCGAAGAAATGCGCGACCGCCACCTTGGCCCCCACCGTGCCCTTGTGCGCCGGGCCGCGCAGGGATTCCCCCAGATCGAGCAGCTTGTGCGGCGTGATATCGAGCCGCGTCTTCAATGCGCTACGGTCATTTCCCAGCCCCAAACCGATTTTGAGTATGGCCGTGCTTTCCAGTACCTGCTTTAGCAGCCCATGGCATTCCGGAAATCTGGCCACAGGAAACAAGAAGGCGTGCTCATCCGTCGCCAGTTGAATCAAATGAGGTCCGGTCGACGCCTCTCCCTTGCGAAAAACAGGCTTGGATTCGCTGTCAAAACCCAATGCGTCGGCGGCCAACAACTGTGTCGCCGCAACCGCCAATTGTGTGACTGACGCCACCAGCGTGATCTGCGCGAGCGGCAAGCCCGGATACAGGGGTAGCGCATCCTGCAAAAGCTCACGACTGAGTCCGGCTGCGGTCATGCAAGACGCTCGCGCAGCCAGCGTCCGATGGCCTGAACCTCTTCAAGGCAGACACTATGCGGCATGGGATATTCCTGCCAATCCACGGCATACCCCTGGGACCGCAGGAAGTCCCGGGCCTGCATGCCCAGTGCAGGAGACACCACATCATCCTCGCAGCCATGCCCGGCAAACACCGGAATGGTGCGATTGGCGACGCTCAATTCGGACGCCAGCAAATCGGTCGAGGGAATATAAGTCGACAAGGCGATGACACCGCCCAATGGCTCCGGATGACTCAAGGCCGTGGTGTAGGCCACCGCGCCGCCCTGGGAAAAACCGGCTATGAAAATGTGCTCGGACGGAATGCCGCGCGCGTTTTCCCGAGCGATCAAGTGACGCACCGCATCACGCGAACGCGACAAACCCGCCTCATCAATCCGGCGCGCGCTGGAGGAAAGCGACAGAATGTCGTACCAGGCCGGCATGACATAGCCACCGTTGCAAGTCACGGGTATTTCCGGCGCATTGGGGAAAACAAAACGGACTCCGGGCTGACTGTTGAGCCCCAGCTCAGGCACTACCGGTACAAAATCGGAACCATCCGCCCCCAGTCCATGCAGCCAGATCACCGCATACGAGGGCGCCGTGCCATGCACGACTTCAAGGGTTTCAAGCGGGCTCGTCATCGTTCTCTCCAAGTCGGGCAAGCGCATTCACTTGCTGTCGGGGAGTGCGATTTTAGCCCCGGAAACGCTGACACCCGGAAACGATGGGCGAAAAAAAACGGGCCGCATAACGGCCCGCTTTCAGAAAAATCACACTTTACCGAGCTTACTTGGCAACACAGTAGAAGCCGCCACCAACAAACGGCTTGCCGTTGGTATCCAATGCCTTCGGATGGTAGCCAATCGCCTTGAACTGAACGTCCTTGGTATTGAGCGCGCTGCAAACCTTTTCGCCACGTGCAGCCTCAGCGGTCGGCACCGGACCAAAAGCAGAAGAACTATCCCAGCCACGGTTCTTGCCATCTACCTTGTCAATGACAATCTTCGGCGGCGTATCGCTTGGCGCCGAACCGATGCTCGGCGCCATGACGCAGGCGCTCAGCACCGCTGCAGAAGCCAGTGAAACAAAACCCAATTTGATAATGCGATGAATCATGATTGCGAATCTCCATGCAGGAAATGAAAACCGGCGGTGAATTCAACATTTGCGAATACCGACGGGCCAACGCAACTACAGTAGCACGCCATCCGACACTGGCCAGCGCCCCAGGCATATTCTTTACAATCAATTATTTACACATACATTTACACAGCAATACATAAGCCTGCATTAGGCAAACAAAAGGCAGAAGCGCAACCTTGAATACTCCGCCAAAAACAAGAGCATTCAAGGCAGCGCCGTGAATGATTGCCTTAACTGTTGCGGAGCAGATAGGCCCGGTAGGCCATGTCAGATACCAGGATATGGTCTATCCACCAGCTTTCCAGATAAGACAGGAGGCTTGCCTTGTCCGGTTCACCGTTGATGGCATCGAACATGAACTCGACGAGATTTTCGCTGTAAGCGTCATGCTCACGCTTCTGGTCAGCCAGTCCGGGATAGCCAACACGACGAAGGATGTCTTCTTCGGTCTGAAAATGCTTGGTGGCGTACGAAGCCAATTCGTTGAGGATGCTGTGAAACTCTTCGAGGCTGCTTTTGTCGCGACGAAACTCGTAAGCTGACACCCGTTTGCACAAGGCGAGCAAGCGCTGGTGCTGAATATCAAGCGTCAAATTGCCGACGCTGTACTCTGGGCGCCATTCGGATAAATCCGGCATGTTTTTGCAGTTCAAGGTCAATGAGCGCGAATTTTAGGCAATGAACGGCTTAAACAAATGACACAGGTCAAGTTATCACCATATGAAACACCCGTTTTCATTATAAAAGTTCATCAAAGCACTCATCGATTCAGACAGTAAAACAGCGGTCGCCTTCCGGTAAAATCTCCGCCCATGCAGCCAAAACACGATCCCAGCCAGCACTCGCCCCTGGGCAAGGCGACCGAATACAGCACCAATTACACACCGGAGTTGCTGTATCCCATTCCGCGTCAGATCAAACGCGACGAACTGGGCATCACACCAGCGGCCCTGCCCTTTGTCGGTGAGGATATCTGGAACGCTTACGAACTCTCCTGGCTGAACCAGCGGGGCAAGCCCGTGGTTGCGCTGGGCGCTTTCCGCATTCCGGCGAACAGCCCGAACCTGATTGAATCAAAATCTTTCAAGCTGTATCTGAATTCGTTCAACCAGACGCGCTTTGACAGCGTGCAGCAGGTGCGTGAACTACTGGAAAAAGATCTCTCAGGCGCGGCGGGCGTCAGCATCAAGGCAGAAATCACCGATTTGCGCAGTCGACCGCAGCCAGTGATCGATTATCCCCAAGGCGTCTTGCTGGATGACCTGGAACTCGCGTGCGATTGCTACGAGCCATCCCCAGATTTGCTGCATACGGTCGACCTGCAATGTGTTGAAGAAACGCTTTACTCGCACTTGCTCAAATCCAACTGTCTGGTCACTGGCCAGCCGGACTGGGCGATGGTAGTCATCCGCTATCGTGGACAGCCAATTGACCACGCCGACCTGCTCCGCTACATCGTCTCCTTCCGCAACCATAACGAGTTCCATGAACAGTGCGTTGAACGGATTTATTGCGACATCTTGCGTCAGTGTGCCCCCGCAGCCTTGTCAGTTCATGCGCGCTATACCCGTCGTGGCGGGTTGGACATCAATCCCTTCCGCAGCAGCGGTGAATTCCCTGCACCGGAAAACATCCGCGAAGTCCGTCAATAGGCCTTCAACTCAATCTGCCAAACCGGCAAGGGGCAACCATTTCTCCAATGTCGCCTTGAGCTGGTGGGCATTCACCGGTTTCGGCAAGAAGTCATCCATCCCTGCCTGACGGCAGCGTTCACGATCATCTTCGAAGACGTTGGCCGTCAAGGCCACAATCGGAATATGGCGTGTCCCTGCGTCCCGCTTCTCACAATCCCGAATCAGCCGCGTCGCTTCCAGCCCATCCATCACCGGCATCTGGTTATCCATCAAGATCAGACCAAGGGAATCACCTTCGTTCAAAAAGAGTTCCAGCCCGCGGGCTCCATCTTCGGCTGTAACAACCTGATAGCCAAACTTGGTCAATAAACGCTCAATGACCCGGCGATTCACTTCATTGTCCTCGACCAGCAAGATACGGGGCATTGCATCAGGTGGCGCTTCCGGCATCAAAGCAGCCAGCTCGGCCACCGAGTCTTCACGCGCCCTTCCTTGCTCACACGGAATTTCAAACCAGAAACAGGAACCTCGACCGAACTGGCTACTGACCCCAACCTGTCCGCCCATACGTTCGGCCAGCGAACGCACAATCGACAAGCCCAGACCGGTACCGCCAAATCGCCGGGTAGCCGATGCATCGACTTGTGAAAATGGCTGGAACAGCAGTGCCTGCTTGCCGGCGGGAATGCCCACGCCGGTATCAACCACGCTAAAGCGCAGCATCACCCTTTCGCTTCCATTCGCGGGCAAAGGACCGCGGGTCGATACCTCAATCCCGACACTGCCGAGGTCGGTAAACTTGATTGCATTACTAACCAAATTACCCAGCATTTGGCGCAACCGAATGGGATCCCCTTTGTACCAGCTGTTTTCAGGGCCCAGCCAGGTACCGCCAAGATGGATGTCTTTGCTCGCTGCGCTGGCTTGCATCAGGGCGACGATTTCAGCAACCAATGCCGCCGGGTTGAAATCATGGTGAGCCAAATCCAGTTTGCCAGCCTCGACCTTGGAGAGATCCAGGACATCATTGAGCAAGGCAAGCAGGGTGTTCCCTGAATTCAGGATGGTCTGGGCAAACTCGCGCTGCTCTTCCGCCTTCAGTCCGGGTAACAGGAGCAACTGCGCCATGCCGAGCACTCCATTGAGTGGCGTCCGTATTTCGTGACTCATTGTGGCCAGAAACTGGCTCTTGGCGACATTCGCAGCCTCGGCCGCATGCTGAGTCGCTTTCAGGTGGGCCTGCGTTTCGGCAATCGCACTCATTGCCTGATTGAAGGCATGGCCGAAATCGGCAAGCTCATCCTCACCATCAATGTTCGCCCTGACATTGGTCTGGCCTTGCCCAAAGGATTGGGCGGCCGATTTGAGGGAATTGATCCGATACTGGGTATGCCGACTGAAGCGTTGAAAAATGAGGTAAGCCAAGCCCAGCGCCAGCGTCAAGGAAACCACCAGCGCCATCAAAGCATTAGGCGCTGAAGTCTCAAACGGCGATGTCGCCATTTGCATATTGACAGTACCGAGAGAACGACCGCCAAAGGCGATGTCCTGCCGGCGTAGCTCCGGGGCAAGAAAGTCAGCGCGCAAATGACCATAACTTGCAATGACTTTACCGTCTGGCCGCTCAACCCGAAGAAAACCGATGGATTTAAGCGCCACGGCTTCCGCTGTCAGATCGATGACCTCGGCGTAATTGGATTCAAGCATCGGCGTAATTAGCGAGGTCGCCGTCAAGCGCGCCACAGTTTCCGACTGCAATTTCTGTGTACGCGCAGCATCGCTGACAAATGCAAAACCAACGCCAATGGCCAGCAACAAATTGGATAATCCGATGACAACAATTGCCAGCGTAGAGAGCTGCGCACCGAAGGATCGGCGCAGGCGATTTCGCAACAGGGAAAAAATCATTCTGCGTAAGTCAGCTGGCGATAAAACTCGGCAACCAGACTATCCACTTCACCCAGCTCCTTGCCCACCGGCAGCAATCCCTGATGACCAAGACTAGAGATAAATGCCCGGCCATCTGTATCGTTTTCGGCAAAGGAGAGCAGGCCGCGTTTCAGGCTATCGACCTGTGCAGCGAGGGCCGGTGAAGCCGCGTAGACCACGGCAGACAATGCCTGCGGCAACTCATTGAGCAGTCGCACTCTCGCCGCCAGTTCCGGGTCGATCTGTTTAAGCGTGGTCCGGGAGATCACTGCCGCAGCCACATCACCGGCCATCACGCGCTGAATCGCGTTCACGTGGCTTCCCGCCACTTTGATTGCCACATCGACATTGGGCCGCAGATTGTTGTCTCTGAGAAAACGCAAGCCGATCAGGGTCAACGCAGCCAGGCGGTCAGAAACTGCAATTGCCTTGCCACGAAGCTGGGTAATATCCTTGAGTGAGCTGTTTGAAGCGACGACCAATATCGGCTGTAAAGGCACCTTGGTGCGAGCGATAGGCAAATAACCATGTTCGCGCTGAGCGAGCCGAGCCAGAGGCAGGGAATCGGCAACCAGATCATATTCACGGCTGCGCAAGCGCTCCAGATGCGCTGCATAATCGGGTGCCGAGGACATCAGCACAGGCTGCACCAGCAAGCGCTCAAAACATGAGCGGACCGGCTCGTACAGCGTCGCCAGACGGCGTGCAGTCAGGTAAGGAACCACGCCAAACTTCAACGGCGATTGCGCAAAAGCCGGCAAAGAGCCTGCCGCCAGCAAGCCTAACGACTGCACCAAAAAGCGACGGCGATCCCCATACATCTGCTAGCAACTCCCTCAAATACGCTTTGCTCCGGGGCAAAGTTTTGCGAGTCTGCCTTGAGGCAGTTAAGGCGTCAAATTTGTCACACCCGGCCAGCCAGCCCTTACACCAGCAAGAACCCGATTCACAATGACGAAAGAATTACTGAATGACGAAGGAACTGATCAGCACTTCCTTGACGCCCGTCTTTTCGTCTTCATGGATGATGTGATTCACCTTTTCCAGAATGTCATCGATCAGCTCGTGCTTGCCTTCCAGTGTTCTCAGACGGGCTTCATTTCGCCCGGAAAGCAACATGATGATTTCGTGCTGTATTTTTGGCCGATACACTTCCAGTTCATGCCCAGCCTCCGGTGTTGCAGGCGCCAGAATCAGGCCGACCTGAAGATAGGCTCGCTCACCCAGATTGACGGTAAAAACCAATGGCGCTGGCGCAGCGCTGCCACCGCCACCATGATCGCTAGCCCAGCCTGCGGCCGGAAAAATTACGGCGCACACCAAGGCCAGCAAGCAAGTGGTAATTCGCCGTGGCAAGAAATGAAAACGCATATACACCCTGTTAATGTTGGTCACCTAAACCACCTCTGCGACCAGCCAGAGCGCGGAGCGCTGATTGTCGGCGGCATGAAGGAAAAATGCAATTCCGGTGAGCGTAGCAACAGATCAGGCCAGGCATGATTTTCGCTAAAAAACATGACCCAACGGAATGTTGCAACGATACGGAGAACAATTACCATGGACAAAACTTTGGAAACGGCTCAGTTGCTTGCTCGATTCAAGCTTCTGGTCAAACGCAGCCTGAGCGAATCCGTCGATCTTGAACGCCTGACCCGAGAACCGATATACGCCCGCCGACGACTTGCCGAAATCGAGAATGCCGCCGAGGACGAGAACCTGCTGATCATGGTACTTCGAGTCCGGGATGCGGTGCTCCCAGCGCCCATTGCCCCCCTCCCGCCAACTGCTCAAGCAGAACCGGAGGCCGAGCGAAAACCCCGCGAGACCCGCAGCTATGTGATGGGAGCTCGCACCTGGTAAGAGAAAAGCCGCTTCAAAAAGCGGCTTTTCCTTAAGTGTACCGTTGCAGCATTTATGCTGTTTCAGCCATTGGCACCAGGAAGTCTTTGCTGATCCCGTCACCCAGAAGATAGATGCGATCCATAAAATCAGTCAGCCATTCATGCAGACCATCCTTCAGGATCTCGTCGATGAGTCCATAGCGCAATTGAGAATACAATTGACCCGCTCGGCGAACCGTCTCGTCAGAATGGCGGTTTGAAACAAGCTCCAGATTTTTCACCACGCCATTCAGGCAAAACCGCAGTGAGCGCGGCATATCGCTGTGCAGGATGAGCAATTCGGCAACACGCTCCGGGGTAATGACATCCCGATAAACCTTACGATAGACTTCAAAACCTGACACTGAACGCAGCAATGCTCCCCATTGGTAGAAGTCGGTCGCGCCTTCATCACCATGGGGACGCAATACGTGGTATTTCACATCAAGGATGCGGGCAGTGTTGTCTGCACGCTCCAGCAGTGTCCCCAAACGAATGAAATGAAATGCCTCGTCCTGAAGCAAAGTGCCCAGCGTCGTACCGCGCGATAGCGAGGAGCGCATTTTCACCCATTCGAAGAAATCGCCAAGACCGCCATTCATGATCTGCTCGAAGCTCATCATGCGAGCCTCCAGCCAGGTAGCGTTCAGGGTTTCCCACATTTCCGTCGTCAGGGTACCGCGAACCGCATGGGCATTTTCCCGAGCCAGG
>CALAGF010000219.1 GCA_937892345.1 uncultured Rhodocyclaceae bacterium
CTCCAAGGCGTTTTGCCATGCGGTCAACGCACTGTTGAGCGTGATTTTCTGCTGGCCGAGGCTGGTTTCGAGTTGCGTGAGTCGGCCATTCAGGGCGGCAATTTGCTGGCTACCTTCGTGGATCGCCTGTTCGCAGCGAATGAGCGCAGCGGCGGGGTCCGTTGTCGCCGCAACGGGTTCTAAGGGAAATGCTGCGGTCGACGCGCTTTCCGGCAGATTTTCGCGGCGAGCCTGCCATTGCGCGGCCTCGGTTTCTGCGATTTCACTGGCTTGCTGTTGCCGGATCAGGGATTCGGCCAGTGCCTGCCGTCGTTTTTGCTGCTGTTGCCAGTTGAGCCATTCGGCATCGCGCTCGGCCAGCCAGCTGACGGGATCTGCCGGCAACTCGCCGAGGGCGGCGGTGAGCTTGGATGCCAGTTCGGCCTGCTCGCTGATCAGGGCTTGCATGCTGCGGGCCAATTCGCTCAGACGTACCTGTTCTCCCTGCACCTTTTGTTGCAGCAGTGTTTGCTGTGCGCTGGCGTTGAGCAAGGCTTGGGCGCAGTCGTTGCCGTGTTTGCGGGCGGTGTTGAGTGCTTGTTCGCCCTGATCGGCGGCCTGCAGGCGCAGGTTGAGCCGGGCCAAGGCCTGGGCCGCGCGCTCCCGGGCAGCAACAAGGGTTTTTTCATCCTGCCAGGCGTCGACCGCAAGCGGCGTATCTTCAGGCAAGCCGGCGAGCAGTGATTGCCATTCGGCGTCGAGGCGTTTGCCGTCTGTGACCATGGCTGCCAACTGGCGGGTCCATTCCTCGAGCGTGCTGCGCGTGGCCGATTGTTCGTTGCGGGTTTTCTGCCCTTTCTCGATCAAGGCCTCGAGCGCAGCCTGCTTTTCCTTGAGCGCAGTTTCCGTGGCTGGTACATCGAGTGCAGCGTAGGCGGCGATGGCCGGATGATCGGGGGAGCCGCACAAGGGGCAGGCATCGCCCGCCTGCAGTTGCTGACGGTGTTGCTCAAGGCTCTGGATGCGGCGCTCCTGTTCGAGCAGCTTTTGCTTGTCTGCGACCTGGGCGGCGAGTTCACGATGTTGTTCGCGCAAGGCAATCAGCAACTTTTCCTGTGCTTCCACTTGGGTGCGACCCGTTTGCAGCTGGGTGTTTTGCCGGATCTGCTGGCTGGCGAGTTCACGTTGTCGGGCCGCAAGGGCTTCAATCTGCTGCCACCGGCTGACGCCGGCTTGCGTGCTTTGCCAGTGCTGGCGAAGTTCGGCCAGTGTTTGTCCGGCGAGTCGTTGATTTTGCTCGGACAGGACTTTTTCAAGCGTGCTGTCTGCGGCGGTTTTTGCCTTTTCTGCCGCGTCGACCGCAAGTTGCTGTGCTGCAATCTGGCGGGCAAGTGTTGCCAGTGATGCTTCGATATGCTGCTGCGTTTTGCCTTGGGTGGCCAACTCGCGCTCAAGGCGGGCGCGATGTTCGAATTGCTGGCGCCAGACACCCAGACGTTCACCCAGCGATGCCGCGTGCGGATGCGCTGAAAGGAAGGCGTCGATGTCGCGGGCTTCACGCTGCGCTGTGGCCAGGCTGTGTGCAGTTTGCGCAGCGATGCTGCGGCTGTAGGCCACAGCCGCTTCGTGGGTGGCGTGCAGTTTGCGATCCAGTTGTTCGCGTGTCGCGCTCAGGGTCTTGAGTTCGTTTTCACTTTGGACACAGGCTGCAAGGGCGTTTTGCCACTGTTGGTGCAGCGGTTTGAGGGCTTCGGCGGGCTCGCTGGCGGCAAGCTTTTGCAGCGCGGGCGCAGCCTCGGTCAAGGCTTGCTCGGCTGCCTGGTGTTTTTCCTTGGCGCCAAGGACATCTTGTTCGCTCTGGGCGAGATCGAGCCGCCATTGGTGACGTACCTGCAAGTGTTGGTGGCGCTGCTGGCCTTCAGTCAGCCGGGTGTCGAGACTGGCCAGATCAGCCAGCATCGTGTTGCGTTGCTCGGCGCCGAGCAGTTCAACCCCGTCGGCGCGGGCTTTCAGTTGTTCGAGTGATTGCCGGGCATCGCGTGCCTGCTCGAAAACGCGGCGCGAGATTTCGCCGTAGATTTCACTACCGGTCAGTTGCTCCAGCAGATCGGCGCGGTCATTGGCGCTGGCGTTGAGAAAAGCGGCGAATCCTCCCTGCGCCAGCAGCATGGATTTGGTGAAGCGCTCAAAACTGAGGCCGGTAATGGCGGCAATACGCTCCAGCTTTTCCTTGGCCTGACTGGCCAGAATGTTGCCGGCACCATCGGCCAGTTCAACCCGCGGTGCCTGCAGGGCACCATCGGTCTTGTCACGCGCCCGGCGCTGGCTCCAGAAAGCCCGGTAGAGCACGCCCTTGACCTCGAATTCAACCTCGGCCAGACATTCGGCGGTATGCCGCGTCATGATGTCGTTGTCGGTGCTGGAAATTTTCTCCAGGCGTGGGGTCTGGTGATAAAGCGCCAGGCAAATGGCATCGAGGAGCGTGGATTTTCCGGCGCCGGTCGGGCCGGTGATTGCAAACAGTCCGTTGCCGACGAAGGGCGGCGCGCTGAAGTCGACCGACCATTCGCCCTTCAAGGAATTCAGATTTTTCAGACGCAGGCGGAGAATTTTCAAGCTTCTTCCTCCGTCAAGCCAGCCACAATCTGCCGGAAGCGCTCATTCAGTGCAGCATGGACCTCGGCATCCGGCGTTTCCTGCGCCAGACGGCGGGCGAATACCTCGTCCGGCGTCAGTTCATCGAGCATTTCTCCCGGTGCTTCCGCGTTGACCGCAGCAGCCTTGCTCCGCGCTTTACGGATGCGCAATACCTCAACAGGCCAGCCTTCGCACACCGACTGCACCCGGGCTGGCAGATCGGCAAGGTAGTCGTCTTCGTTGATCGTGATTTCCAGCCAGACCGGCTTTCCGGGCAGGGCTTGTGCCGCAGCCGCACCAATTGCCGCCGGCAGGCCGGCCAGCGTGGTTTCGATGGCGACCAGTGCCTGAAAACAAGGAACGGGCAGGGCGGTGATGCCTTGCAGGCCGTCGGCAGTGAGATCGACAAGCAACATTTCCTTGGCCTGCCGCGCTTCGTCGAAACTCAAGGGCAGCGGCGAGCCGCTGTAACGGATGTGTGCCAGTCCGCCCACTTGCTGTGGTCGATGGATATGGCCGAGGGCGATGTAGTCGGCCGGAGGAAAGGCATTGGCCGGAAAGGCATCGAGTGAGCCGACATAAATCTCGCGTACGGATTCACTGCTGGTAGCACCCACTGTTGCCAGATGGCCGGTGGCGATGATCGGCAAGCGGATACCGGTTTCGCTTCTCAATGCCTCGCGTCTGGCCAGTGCTTGGGCATACACCGACTGATAATGTGCGGCGATTGCCTGTTGCAGGCCGAGTTGCTTGTCATCGGCACTTTGTCCGGCCCGGCTTTGCAGCACGTCGCGCGGACGGATAAAGGGAATGGCACAGACGATGCAGGCTGCGCTGCCGTCACGGTGCGTAAGTATCTGTAGCTGGCTTTCCGGATCATCGGCACCGGGGACGACCACGGCGCCCAGCCGTGCCAGCAGCGCACGGCTTTCCCCCAGGACCGCGACGGAATCGTGATTGCCGCCCAGCAGCAGCAGCCCTACGCCGGACTGGTCAAGGCGCAGCACCAGCTGGTTGTATAGCTCACGCGCGTAGGAGGGCGGCGTGCCGGTATCGAACAGATCGCCGGCAATCAGCACGGCATCCACCGCATGTTCCTCCACGATCGTCAGCAACCAGTCGATCAGTGCCTGATGCTCGGCCTGTCGACTTTTACCCATGAAATGCTGGCCAAGGTGCCAGTCGGAGGTGTGAAGGAGGCGCATGCGGTCGACGGTGGGAAAAAGCGAATTTTAAGCACTTCCGCCTGAGTGCGCTGGATTCGGATCTTGCAAAGTTGCGTGATAGCAGGTCTGAAACTTTCGGAATGACTGCGTTGCACAGCAATTCCTAAAGTTGCCAAACCCACTAATCAGTATTGGCGTTCCTTAATTGGCCGGAACGCCATCTTTCAAGTGCATCGGTGATCGTGGTCCATAGAGGATGCCATTGCCGACAGGTTGCCCGGCCATTAGCAACCGGGTACTCGCTACCCCGGCAATCAGGTGCCCCTTGCTACTAATTGTTTCAACTATTTGCCTGATCGCTGCTGTTACCAGCATGGCAATAAGCCCTCCACTGTTGTTGTCACCCTCTGCGCTAGATGCAGTCGCAGCACCCGACCAGAGTGTTGCACCGCTTCGCAGATCCACCAGTTTCGCTTCGGCAGTTACACGGGTCTCACTTGAAATCACCATGTACTTGGTCCCGTATTGTTTGACGTTGATGTATAGCGCCGCGTCAGCCCCAAAAATTTCACGTAATTTGCTGACCGATACATTATGAATGTCAGCTGGTGCGGTAAATCCATTCTGTTTGAAGGTTTCATCAACCAAGGTAACTGGATAGACGTAATAGCCTGATTCGGCCAAAGGCAGAGTCGTCTGTGCCATCACGCTATAAGTGGCCTCGATATCCGGCGAGCTGTTTAGTGGTGGCAAAACCAGTATCGATGCCGGACGTGCTGCCTTGAAAGCCGAGTAGTCATAGGGCTTTCGTGTTGCGCAAGCACTGAGCAACGTTGTGGCTAGCATCACTGCTGAAACGACAATGAGTTTGTTCAGTTTAAATGTCATTGGGTTTTCTCTGGCTGTTTTTGGGTTTTCTTCAGCAAAAAGTCCACGTAAACAGCGCTTTCCGGGAATTGTTGCCGTTCAGCGAGAAGATTCTGCTCCAGTAGATCGGTGCGCCCGGTAAGGCCGTAAAGCATCCCTATGTGGGCCTTGAATCCAGGTGGGACTGGGCGGCCTTTGGCCTTTGCTTCCTCCTGAATTTTCAATAGCTCCTGTATGCCATTTTCAGGACCTTTTTCGCCCTTGAAATATGCATATTGCTGAGCCTGAAAATTTCCCCAGTGGTAAATCGGTTGGGGACGCGAAACGCAACCAGTCAGGACGAGCCCTGAAAGCGAGGCAGCAACTAGCATCTGCCGTTTAATGTGCCGGATTTTCATGGTATTCGGACGCGCTTAGTTGCTCGGGCGCCAGGCGCCTGCTTCAATACCTTTGACCAAGCCGTCAACTGCTTCCCTGATTGCCAAGTCCAATACTTTTCCGTTCAGCGTGGAATCGTAGCTGGCGGTACCGCCGAAGCCGATAACTTCGCGATTCGAGAGTGAGTATTCTCCAGCTCCGGCTGCAGAGTAGATCACCTCGGATGTCTGCACGTCGACTACGTTCAATGCAACCTTTGCGTAGGCAATCTGTTGTTTGCCGCGCCCAAGAATGCCGAAAAATTGGTGGTCGCCGACTTCCTTTCGGCCGAATTCAGTGACGTCACCGGTGACAACATAGCGAGCACCCTTCAACGTCTGTTGCTTCTTGGCTATTTCTGCCTCTTGCTTGATTTCTGACATGTTTTCACGGTCCAGAACCGAAAATCGATTTGTTTGCTGGAGATGAGAAACCAGAATGGTTTTGGCTTGGCTGCCAAGGCGGTCGTTGCCATCGGTGAATACCCCCCTCATGAAACTGGAGCGGTTGTCGAACTTGCCAACTGAGATTGCTTGACGGGCGCCAGCATAGGGGCGAGTTGCCGCTGCGGTTTGTTGAGTAACCAAGGCACGGGAGTCCTCGGTGGCACATCCTGATAGTGCGGTTACCAGGATGGTGGCGAAAATTCCTAAGGCATTTTTTTTGGTGATCAATTTATTCTCCCTGATTTGCTTCGATGGAATTTGAAGTGATAGCTCTTAACTACTGAGAGCTATGACGAGTAAAAAAGCCAATTGTATTATGTATATGGCTTTAAAGCTTTACTGGTGGTCTTTTCGAGGGATTTTTTGGACTGATTTGCTGAGTTTCGTTGCTTGGACTGCGGGTTTTTGGCTAGCTCAAGTCCCGCAAAAAGTCTGGTACACCGCCGTGATTTCTGCTGGTGCCGGGTCGGTGTAGGCTGCGTCGGCAATGCGGGCGTCGAAAGGTGACTGAATCACGGCGAGCAGCTGTTCAAAGGGCGCCATATCGTGACGGTCGACGGCGGCATCGAGGGCATTTTCAACCTGGTGGTTGCGCGGGATGACCCAGGGATTGGCGTGTTTCATGGTGTCGAGCAGGGCCGGGCTGCGTTCCGGCTGGCGGTTTTGCCAGCGCATTTGCCATTCGCTGAAATCCTTGTCGTCGCTTGAAAAACGCTGCTTCAGTGCCAGCGCGTCACCGGTTGCAGCGTCGTGGAGGGCACGGAAGCTGTTGGTGAAATCGAGGCGGCGCTGTTGCATCAGGGTGAGGAAATCGTCGGCCAGATCGTGGTCGACCGCTGCATCGCCGGTATCGTCCAATCCCAGTTTGGCGCGCATGACGGCGAGCCACTGGCGATTGTGCTGTTCGGGGAAGGCCTCGATGACTGCACTGGCAGCGGCGATTGCCCGTTCGCTGTTGGCGTCGATCAGTGGCAGCAGGGTTTCCGCAAAGCGGGCGAGATTCCATTGCGCTATCGAGGCCTGTCGGCCATAGGCGTAGCGCCCTTGCGTGTCGATTGAGCTGAAGACCGTGCGTGGGTGATAGCTTTCGAGGAAGGCACAGGGGCCGTAGTCGATGGTTTCGCCGGAAATTGTCATGTTGTCAGTATTTATCACGCCGTGAATAAAGCCCACGCCCAGCCAGCGGGCGACCAGCGACGCCTGGCGCATAGCGACGGCTTCGAGCAGCGCGAGGTAGGGGCGCGGATGTTTTGCCAGCGCCGGGTCGTGGCGGGAAATGACGTAATCAGCCAGTTGCTTGACTTCGTCGGGGCCGTGATGGGCTGCGAAATATTCGAAGGTGCCAACCCGAACATGACTGGCAGCGATTCTTGTGAGCACGGCGCCGGGCAAGGCGCGTTCGCGGCGTACCATTTCGCCGGTGGCAACAACGGCCAGTGCCCGCGTGGTGGGAATGCCGAAGGCGTGCATGGCTTCACCGATCAGGTATTCGCGCAGGGCTGGCCCCAGTGCGCATTTGCCGTCGCCGCGCCGGGAGAAGGGCGTGGGCCCCGAGCCCTTGTAAGCGATATCGCGGCGCCGACCCTGCGTATCGATCACTTCGCCCAGCAGCAAGGCACGGCCGTCGCCCAGTTGCGGTGAAAATCCGCCGAACTGGTGGCCGGCATAGGCTTGGGCTACCGGTTCTGCGCCCTCGGGCACGGTGTTTCCTGCCAGCATCGCCACGCCTTCCGGAGACGACAATATTGACGGGTCTGCGCCCAAGGATGCAGCCAACTCGGTGTTCAGCTTCAGCAGGCGGGGTTGGGGTGCTGGCGTGGGCTGCCAGCGCGCGCAGAAGGCTTCCAGATCGCGAACGTAGCTGTTGTCAAAGTCGAAGGGGCGAAAGGCGGCAGGCATGGTGTTTTTCCGGGCAAGGGCGGGGTTGACCGCGAAACGACTGTGGGGTTCAGCAATCGGGCTTACATGCCCTTGTGACGCCTATTGCCTGAAAACGGCCGGGTCGCCCGGCCTTCGTTGCTCATGCACTTGCCGCGATCCCGCACAGCGTGCAGCTTGAAACCGGGGCCGGCGTCAGCCTCAGGTATAATCCCGCCTTTCGCGAACACCCCATTTTCCTCATGGCCGACATCATTTGTCTCAAGGGCGACGCCGCCTTTTCCGCTTTCCGCCTGCAACGTCTCCAAGCGCGCTTGAGCGCGGCGGTGTCCGATATCGAATCCGTGACTGCCGATTTCTGGCATGTCGTGGCGCAAAAACGTCCGCTGGACGCCGATGAGCGGGCCAAGTTGGCCAAGCTGCTTGAGGAAATGCCGGCATCCAGTGACGAAGGTGAGCTCTTTTTGGTGGCACCGCGGATCGGCACCATTTCCCCTTGGTCATCCAAGGCCACCGATATTGCTTTCAACTGTGATCTGGAACCTGCTGTCGAGCGCATCGAGCGCCTGGTGGCCTTCCATGTGCTGCTGAAAAACGGCCGTGCCTTGTCCATGGACGAAAAGCGCATCGTGGCCAGCTTGTTGCATGACCGAATGACCGAATCGGTGCTGGATGGTTTTGCGGCCGCGGCGCAGTTGTTCCACCATGTCGAGCCCAAACCCTTGTCTACGGTCGACGTGCTGCAAGGTGGAAAATCCGCACTGGTCCAGGCCAACAGCGCGCTGGGTCTGGCGCTGTCAGACGACGAAATCGATTATCTGCTCGATATTTTCAGCAAGGCGGGTCGCAACCCGACCGACGTCGAACTGATGATGTTCGCCCAGGCCAATTCCGAGCATTGCCGCCACAAGATCTTCAACGCCTCATGGGTTATCGACGGGCAGGCCAAGGACAAGACCCTGTTCGGCATGATCCGCGAAACGCACGCTGCCGCGCCGCAAGGCACGGTGATGGCCTACGCCGACAACGCCTCGATCATCGAGGGCGCGACCATCCAGCGCTTCTACCCGGATGCCGATCGTGGCTACAGCTATAAGGAAGAGCTGACCCACATCCTGACCAAGGTCGAAACGCACAACCACCCGACCGCCATTTCCCCTTTCCCCGGCGCGTCGACCGGTAGCGGTGGTGAAATACGCGACGAGGGTGCGACCGGCAAGGGTTCCAAGCCGAAAGCCGGCCTCTGCGGTTTCTCGGTCTCCAACCTCAATCTGCCGGATGCCCCGCAGCCGTGGGAAAAAGCCTATGGTCGCCCGTCGCGCATCGCGTCCGCCCTCGACATCATGCTCGAAGGCCCGATTGGCGCTGCCGCCTTCAACAACGAATTCGGCCGTCCGAACCTGACCGGCTATTTCCGTACCTACGAGCAGGACGTCGCCGGCGCGGTGCGTGGTTACCACAAGCCGATCATGATTGCCGGCGGTCTGGGCAGCATTCAGGCGCAGCAATCCTTCAAGGACGAAACTTTCCCGGTCGGCACACTGTTCGTGCAACTCGGTGGTCCTGGCATGCTGATCGGTCTGGGCGGCGGTGCCGCCTCGTCGATGACGGCCGGCGTCAATGCCGAAGACCTCGATTTCGCCTCGGTGCAGCGCGGCAACCCGGAAATCCAGCGCCGCGCGCAGGAAGTCATCGACCGCTGCTGGCAGATGGGCAAGGACAACCCGATCCTGTCGGTACATGACGTCGGTGCCGGCGGCGTGTCCAATGCCCTGCCGGAACTGGCCCACTCGGGCGGCGTCGGCGCCAAGTTCGACCTGCGCAAGGTGCCTATCCTCGAACCGGGCATGTCGCCGGCCGAAATCTGGTCCAACGAATCGCAGGAACGTTACGTGCTGGCCATTCCGCCGCAGCGCATCGCCGAATTTCAGGCCATGTGCGAGCGTGAGCGCTGCCCGTTTGCCGTGGTCGGCGAAGCGACCGGCGACGGCCATCTGACCGTGACCGACGCCCATTTTGGCGTCAATCCGGTCGACATGGAAATGGAAGCACTTTTGGGCAAGCCGCCGCGCATGACGCGCGACGTGACGCACCAGCCGGAAACTTTCG
>CALAGF010000220.1 GCA_937892345.1 uncultured Rhodocyclaceae bacterium
AGCAGTTGGCAGCTCGTCGGGCTCATAACCCGAAGGTCGCAGGTTCAAGTCCTGCTCCCGCAACCAAAGAATTCAATGAAGGATCAATGGCTTAACCGCGTTGGTCCTTTTTTGTTTTTGCTCAAGCAAGCTCTGATGAGCAACTGTTAGAGCAAGGGGTCATGTCCCGCTATTTCGCATACCCAAGAAAAAGCCAGCTCGAAAGCTGGCTTTTACGGTCAACATGAGACAGAGCCCTATTTTCGGCCGAACTTCTCGGTCAACTCGTGCAACTTCTGCAATTTACGCTCTTCTGCGCGAGCGGCAGCTTCTGCTGCCTTGGCTGCCTGCTCGGCTGACTTACGTTGTTCTGCCTGTTTTTTGAAACGCTCCTTGAGCAGTTCGTTGGCATGCGAACGATTTTCATCGGTGACTTCACCTGCCTGACTGCCATCGAGATTGAGTCGATGTGTCGCTTTTTCCATTTCCTTGAGATAGCGAGTCGTCATCGTGTGACTCCGCATGGCAAGACGAACCGATTTCTTGCTGAGCTCAGGCAAGGCTTCAAACAGTTGCTTGTCGATACCGATCGCCAGCGGACTGAAATTGCGGAATACGTCAAAACGCCCTTGCAGATCTTTCAGGAGAGCACGGACGTCGGTTGATTTTTCGGTAGTGGCTTCGGCAGTCATGATGAATCGGTGTCTGATCAAGGCGAGCAGGGTAGCACGAATGCGCTTCCTGCGCCCTTGAAACGACGTTTAGACGCCATTCCGATGAAACCAGGCCAGCATTTTCCGCCAGCCGTCTTCCGCCTCTTCCTTGCGATAGCTTGGACGGTAATCGGCATGAAAAGCATGCGGCGCATTGTCATACAGCAGAATTTCCGAGGCACGCGCTGCCACCGAGCCGGTTTTCAGCGCGGATTCCATGGCCTCAACCGTCTCCAGCGGAATACCGCTATCAAGACCACCATACAAGCCCAGCACAGGCGCCTTCAACTCCCCCGCCAAATCAGCAGGATGACGAGGATTGTATTCATTGACCGTGCCCACCAGACGTCCGTACCAGGCAACGGCCGCCTTGAGGCGGGGGTTGTGGGCAGCGTAGAGCCAGGTGATGCGCCCTCCCCAGCAAAATCCGGTAATGGCCAAACGCGATGTGTCGGCGCCCTGGACTGCAGCCCACTGCACGCTGGCGTCCAGGTCGCTGAGCACCGTGGCATCCGGTGTCTTGCTGCTGATTTTTTCAATAATTTCCGCGATGCTGGCGATTTTTCGAGGATCGCCGACACGGGCAAACAATTCGGGCGCGATCACAAAATAGCCGAGTTTGGCCAGACGGCGCGCGGTGTCGCGAATGTACTCGTGAGCGCCGAAAATTTCGGAGATCAGCAGAATCACCGGTGCTTTGTCCTTGCCTTGCGGGGCGGCACGATAGGCCAGCAATTCGCCATCACTGACCGGCACCTTGACTTCACCCGCCAGCAGACCTTCAGCGTCGGTCACAATGGCCGTCTGGGCAGCAACCGGCTGGGTCGCCAAGGCGAATCCCGCACCGAGGCTGGTAACCAGAAACTCCCGGCGGCTGAATCCCTGCGGGGGAACAAGGCTGTCAAATTCGTGCTGACTCATCGCAAATCTCCCTGGTCGCTACATCAAAACGATGTCGTATTGCTCGGGTGAATAACTGGGTTCCGACTGGAGTGACACTGCCTTGCCGATGAAGTCCGACAACATGGCCAGCGCCTGCGACTCCTCGTCGAGGAAAAGATCGACCACTGCCGGGCCGGCCAGAATGCGGTATTCACGGGCATTGAACTGCCGCGCTTCACGCAGCAGCTCACGCAGAATTTCATAAGCCACGGTACGCGCGGTCTTGACCTCACCCCGCCCGCCACACGTCGGACATGGCTCGCAGAGCACATGCGCCAGCGACTCGCGGGTACGCTTGCGCGTCATTTCAAGCAATCCGAGCTGGGTGAAGCCGTTGACCGTAAGACGCGTGTGATCGCGCGACAGGGCCTTGTTGAACTCCTCCAGCACCGCCTTCTTGTGCTCCTCGTTTTCCATGTCGATGAAGTCGACAATGATGATCCCACCAAGGTTCCGCAGGCGCAGTTGGCGGGCAATGGTGACCGCCGCCTCAAGATTGGTCTTGAAAATGGTGTCGTCGAAGTTCCGCACGCCGACGAAGCCGCCGGTATTGACGTCGATCGTGGTCATCGCCTCGGTCTGATCAATGATCAGATAGCCACCAGACTTCAGGTCAACACGACGCGCAAGCGCCTTTTGAATCTCGTCCTCAACGCCGTGAAGGTCAAACAGCGGACGCTGGCCGGTGTAATGCTCAAGCATCGGCAGCACAGCCGGGGTGTATTCCTGGGCAAAAACCGTCAGCTTTTGGAAGTTCTCCCGCGAGTCGATAACGATGCGCGTGGTTTCCGGATTGACGAAATCACGCAGCACACGCTGCCCAAGGGAAAGTTCCTGATAGAGCAAATTGGGCGGCGCACAGGTGCGGGCCCGGTCGCGAATGTCGGCCCAGGTCTTGCGCAGGTAAGCAATATCGGTGGAAAACTCTTCGTCGCTGGCATTTTCGGCCATGGTACGGACGATGAATCCGCCCGGTTCTTCCGCCGGCACCAAGCGCGTGATCTTCTCGCGCAGCACTTCCCGCTCTGCCTCTGCCTCGATGCGCTGGGAAATCCCGATATGTTTTTCCTGCGGCAGATACACCAGCATGCGGCCGGCAATCGAAATCTGCGTCGACAAACGGGCGCCCTTGGTCCCGATCGGGTCCTTGACCACCTGCACGACAATACTCTGCCCCTCGTTCAAAATTTTTTCGATGGGCCTTTCGGTAGCGGTTTCTCGCGGCTGCCAGATGTCGGCCACATGCAGAAAAGCCGTTCTGTCCAGCCCGACATCCACGAAGGCCGATTGCATGCCGGGCAGGATGCGCACGATGCGACCGAGATAGACATTGCCCACCAAGCCACGGCTGGCCGTGCGTTCGATATGCAACTCCTGGACGACCCCTTGTTGCATCACGGCAACGCGGGTTTCCTGCGGCGTGAAGTTGATCAGGATTTCTTCGGACATAGTCTCTACAATTCGCGGTTTTTGCCGGATTCTACTATGCGCAAGGCTCCCGAACTTCTCGCCCCCGCCGGTTCGCTCGACATGATGCGGACGGCTTTCGCCTTTGGTGCGG
>CALAGF010000221.1 GCA_937892345.1 uncultured Rhodocyclaceae bacterium
GGTGGCGCGGGCCATGCCTTGGGCAATGAAGCCACCGCCCTGTTCGTGACGGGGCAGGACATGGCGGATTACGGTCGACTGCCCGAGGGCATCATAAATCGGCAGGATGGCGCCGCCCGGATAGCCGGTGACCAGGCGAATGCCTTGTCGTTCGAGGAGGCGTACCGCAATTTGCGCGCCGGTGAGGGTTTCAGTCATCAAGAGCTCCTTTGGGTTTCTGGCGAAACCGGCGGGCTCAAACAAAAACCCCGCCGGTTTGCGCCGGCGGGGTTTGGGGAAAACTGTCTGCTGCTTACCCGATCCGCGGCGCGTGCGTAACGCTGACGACGACACGTACGACGACCGGCAGTACAGCGCGGGAGGCGGCAGAGCGGGCGGTCGGGCGACGGTTCATCGGAGGATCGGGTGGAAATTTGCGTGAAGGCGCACTATCGCCGAGTCAGGCAGAAAAATCAACACGGTCACGAACAGGGTTTTAGCGACGCGGATTTGCAACGCTTTGTATCTCCGCCTGTATCTCCGCCTGTATTTCTGCGAGGTGGGGCTATAACGAAATTGAGGGCAGGCAAAAATGTCCGCCCGGCAAGCAATAAAGGGAGATGAACATGTGTAAGGTCAAAATGTTATGCACGGCGCTGGCACTGGGTTTGCTGGCTTCCGGGGCGCTGGCCGCTGATACGACGGTTTATGGCAGCCAGTTGATGACGCCGCAGGAACGGGTCGAATACCGGACACGGATGAATGCGGCGAAAACTGCTCAGGAGCGTGAACAGATTCGTCTCGATCACCATGAGCAAATGCAATTGCGAGCCAAGGAAAAAGGGGCAACGTTGCCGGATAACCCGCCTGCGCAAGGCGCTGGTGCCAGCCCCATGGGGCGTGGCATGGGCCGTGGGGCAGCGGTAGGTCAAAGCCGTTGAATCAGCCAGGGCTTGCATCGGGTGCAAGCCCTCCTGCTCATGGCTGAAGCTTGGGTCAGGCGGCGAGTGTTGCCATGTCGATCACGAAACGATATTTGACGTCGCTCTTGAGCATGCGTGCGTAGGCCGTGTTGATATCCTGCATCCGAATGACTTCGATTTCTGCGGTAATGCCGTGTTGACCGCAGAAATCGAGCATTTCCTGGGTTTCCGCAATGCCGCCAATCACCGAACCCGCCACCGATTTCCGTCCCAGAATCAGCGGCACGGAACTGAGGGCCGGTTGGATGTCGCCCAGCAGGCCAACCAGTACCAGCGTGCCGTTCAGCGTGAGCGTCGGGAGATAGGGATTGAGATCGTGCTGGTAAGGCACGGTGTCGATGATCAGGTCAAAACGGTTGCGTACCGTTTTCATCTGTGTGGCATCGGTCGAGAGCACGACATGGTCTGCACCCAACTGGCGAGCATCGGCTTCCTTACCCGGTGAACGGGTCAACAAGGTGACTTCGGCACCAAGCGCCTTGGCCAACTTGATCCCCATGTGTCCCAGTCCACCCAGACCGACGATGGCAACTTTGCTGCCGGGGCCCACCTGCCAATGACGCAGCGGCGACCAGGTGGTGATACCGGCGCACAGCAGTGGTGCCGCGCCTGCGGCATCGAGCTGTTCGGGTACCTTGACGACAAATTTTTCGGTTGCGACGATTTTTTCGGAATAGCCGCCATAGGTCATGCGCCCATCGTGCCGGTCCTTGCTGCCATAAGTCATGGTGTTGCCGGCTTCGCAATACTGTTCCATGCCATGCTGGCAAGGGCTGCAGTGCTGGCAGGAATCGACCATGCAACCGATACCGACCTTGTCGCCGATCTGGAAACGGCTGACCTCGGGGCCGACCTGCACTACGCGACCGATGATTTCGTGGCCAGGGACCAGGGGGAAGGTGCTCCAGCCCCAGTCATTGCGGGCCATGTGCAGATCGGAATGGCAGACGCCGCAATACAGAATTTCGATCGTGACATCATCCGGACGCGGATCGCGACGTTCAAAATGAAAGGGTGCCAGCGCGTCGGTGGCGGATTGGGCAGCAAAGCCCAGTACCTTCAGGGTCATCAGGGTCTCCTTGAGTCAGGCGGATTCAAGCCCCGACTGTACCGCCTGACAGCCCGTTTGATAAGGCGCACGCGGTTTTTCTCTGCGCGCGGCGAGCTCACAATCGGCTGGCGTCGATGGCGTCAGCCCATCAATGCCGTGCCCACCCGTTGTTGTTTGGCCCAGGGCGCCGGTTTGCGTACCGCCGGCCAGACCGGGCTTTCGATGGAAAGCGCCAATTGGCGGGCGAGTTCCGTCATGCCGCTGTAACCTGCGTAAGCAAATTCGCGCTCCTGATTGATGTCGAGGAAGGGAATGCGCGCCTTGAGCGCAGTGTAGAGATTACGGCCGCCGGCAATCAGGATGTCGGCCTGGTATTCGTGATAAGTCGAGAGCAGCGCCTTGGGGCTGCCGTCGTCGATCATCTTGGTGTCGTCGCCCATCAGCT
>CALAGF010000222.1 GCA_937892345.1 uncultured Rhodocyclaceae bacterium
ATGAGCAGGTTGGTGTGGACCATGCGGGCCACATTGAAAGGAATGAGCGGGAAGAGGAAATCCCCGATCACGTATTGCAGGCCCATGATCAGACCGAAAACGATCTGACCGATGAACAGACCAATGGCCGCGATGAAGTACGGCTTGGCAACTGCTTGGCTTTGATATTGCATCGCAGTGAACTCCTTGATGATTATTTTGATCCGGCGAACTCGCGCTTAGCCCTCGATATTGGGCGGCCAGTTGGCTGTATTGATCTCCGACGTGTACTTCAGGAAGGCGACCAGATTGTCGAGTTCTTCATCGGTGAGATGGAACTGCGGCATCTGGCGACGGCCCGGTGCGCCAGTCGGCTGGGCCTGGATCCAGCCCTTGATGAAGTCAGCGCCGCGACGCGGATACACGTTGCCGAGTTCAGGTGCGAAGTAGGCGCCTTCACCCAGAAGGGTGTGGCAACCGATACAGTTGCGTGTTTCCCAGATTTTCTTGCCAGCGATGACCTGTGGCGTCAGATTCTGGCTGTTGTCCCGCTTGGGAAACTCCTTGTGTGAATCAAAAGTCAGGGCGAGAAATAGCAGAAAGAAGAACACCGTCCCCCCGTAGAAGATGTTCCGTGCCATTGATTTTGTAAAAGTGCCGCTCATATCGCGCTCCTTGTCTAAAGGTGCGGGAATTCTCGTTGCAGGGGGGAGGGGCAATCTATGATGTTGGTCAAGATTTCGAACTCGATTTGCTTCGCGGTGCGCCGTGCATCCCGTGTTCTGCTCAGGGTTTCCAGCCGCAACCGGGGCCTGCCGGGCCTGTTGCGCTCCAACCGGTGACAATGCCTTGTCCTGGGATCTCGCATAGCTTGGGCTCGAACAGCCATGTTTGTTTCACCGATCCGTCAGCTTCCATGCGGCTGCCACCGGACGCCAGTTCATGCACTGTCACCGGCGTGGTTTGCGTGCTGCCATCAGCGCCTGTGAGTCGCGCCTGGGCATTGAAAGTGTCCAACTGCCAGGGTGACTGGCTGCCGATGGCCCGCCAGCCGGTACCTGAGCGCGGTGCGTGGCAACGGGCATCGGTGTGCGCAAAATTCAAACCACTGACCTCAAGCCTGCCATTGCTCAAGACGGCATAGAACTCCACATACAAGGGGCTGCCGTTCTGGCTCAGACGGCTCATGGCCGTGCTTACCACCTGATTTGCAGAGGTGTCGCTGACATCCATGTAGTTGCGATCTCGGCAGGGCGAGAAAATCAGCCGGCCTTGATGGGACATGAGCAGTCCCCGCGCCAGCGCGACTTCGGGCGCCGGGGGTGTTTCGGCGAACAGGGCCGTGGTGGGGGCAAAGAGACAGGTGCTCAGCGCGAGCAGGCGCGTAAATCGTTTCATGTCGGCTCCTTGGGAGGGTGGGGCTATTGCGGCGGCAGGAGCTTGGCAATTTCGCCGGCGATTTGCTCGCTCGGCGTACCAAACCCGAATTTCTTGATGAACTCGCCTTGCGGACCGACCAAAAACATCCCGGCAGCGTGGTCGACCGCATAAAACCCGGATTTTTGCTTGCCTTCATAGACGCGGGCGTAGCGCACCTTGTAGTTGCGCGCAGCGCGTTGGACGAGTTCGGGTGTCCCGCTCAGGCCGAGAATCCGCGGGTCGAAAAAGGCGGTATAGGTTTTCAGGAATTGCGGGGTGTCGCGCTCGGGGTCGACCGAGATGAAAATGGCCTGAATGCCGTCGGCACGGGTTTCCAGTCGCTTCAGGATGTCGGCCATTTCAGCCAGGGTGGTTGGGCAAACATCGGGACAGGCGGCATAGCCGAATGCGATCAGGCGAAATCGCCCTTGAAAATTGTCATCCGAAACGGCACCGCCATCCGGTCCGATCAACAGAAAGCGGGTGTTGATCGCCACGGGTGCGGCCTCGTCGAGCGTATGAAGGCTGCTCGGCTGCGCCGCAATGCTGAGCATGGGAGCGGCAAGCAACATGCTGACAAGGCACAGGCGACGCCCGGGATTCATCGGGGCTCTCCCCGCGCCGCTTTGAGTCGGGCTTCAGCCGCAGTGATCTGCTCCGCCAATTGCTTGCCGTCAAGGCAGGGCGATTGGCTTTGACCTTGCCGCAGGTAGCTTTGGCTGGTGGCTTGTTCGTAAAGCTCACCGAAGCTCCGCTCCTTGGGGGCATGCGTAATGATGATTTCGCGAAGCCGGGCAGACAACGCCAGGTGTTTGCAGGCGAGCGCCTGACCATTCAGTTCTCCCAAGGTTTGCACGCTGGCGGTGACATCGGGGGAGGTCTCAGCGGCACTAAGGGGCAAAGCAAATACCAGTGTGGCAGCGCTCAGCAGATAACCCCACTGCTTTTTTGATGGATGGAACATGGGACTTCTCCTGGTCGAAAATGGTCGTGAATACAAGGTTTGGGTTAAAGCGGTTCAGGGGGCGACCAAGGCAGCTCGCAGTGCCTGGGCCACCCGCTGGGAAGGGCTGCCATGCGCAATGCGCTCAATCGGGCGACCTTTGCGATCCAGCAAAATCAGCTCGGACGAGTGGTCGACCGTGTACTGCGTTGGATCGCCAGATGCGGGTTGTCGTGAGTAAATCACCTGATAACGTCCGGCAAGTTCGGCAATTTCCGAGGCTTTACCGGTCACGCCAATCAGCCCGGGGTGAAAGAAGCGAACGTAGGTGGCGAGGTGTTGCGGTGTGTCACGTTCGGGATCCACGGAAATGAAGAGTGGCTGGATGTCTGCCTGTTGGCCGGGTTCGAGTTGTGCCAGGGCATCGACCATCGTGCTGAGCGCGGTCGGGCAGATATCCGGGCAATAGGTATAGCCAAAATAGAGCACAACAACCTTCCCGCGGAAATCATGCAGGCTGACTTTCCTGTCAGCGGCGTCAAGCGTGAAATCTCCGCCAGTCGGTAGTCCTCCGGATTTTGGCAAGCCAGCGGATTCCGGGATGGGTTCCCAGAAAAACACAGCCCCCAGCAACAGGCAGGTGAGCAGGGCGGCAATCGCGATCAGGAGTTTCTCGGACATCCGGGAGAGGTGCGCAGCGCATCAAAGGATCAGAAGACGCCATTGTTGGATGTCCCTGCACAAAAAAATTTAAGCGTTATCAAAAAGCGGGAAATCGCCGGAATGCATTTTTTGCCCAATTCGTGGATTTAGCACTGATCAATTCTTTTTTCCGGGTGCGCACCTACAGTGCGTCAAATTGCCGCACCCCGGAAGCACCGGCCGGCAATTGGGGGTTCAAGCAACATTTTGGGAGATTCGAGATGAAGACATTCGCAATAAAGCCCAGCGTATTTCTGCTGGCGGCCAGTCTGGGTCTGGGCGCTGCTGCCAGCGCCTGGTCCGCAGAGTCCATGCAGGACGTGATGAAACGACGTGGTCTCAGCCAGCAGGATTTGCTGGCTGCAGCCAAAACCTATGTGCCGACCGGCAAGCGGGACGAGTTCCTTGCCTTCAGTTCCGGCGGTCAGTCCGGTCAGGTCATCGTATACGGCATCCCGTCGATGCGGATTCTGAAGTACATCGGGGTATTTACCCCGGAACCCTGGCAGGGTTATGGCTTCGATGAAAATTCGAAGGCCGTCCTGCGTCAGGGCAATATCGACGGCAAGGAAATCAACTGGGGTGATACCCATCACCCGGCGATTTCTGAAACCAACGGCCAGTACGACGGCCAGTTCCTCTTCATCAATGACAAGGCCAATCCGCGCCTTGCCGTGATCGACCTGCGCGATTTCGAAACCAAGCAGATCGTTGTCAATCCGATCTACAAGTCGGAACACGGCGGCGCTTTCGTGACGACCAATACGGAATACGTCATCGAAGCTGCTCAGTACGCCGCACCGCTGGAAAACAAGAAGTTCTACCCGCTCGAAGAGTTCAACGAAAAATATCGCGGTGGCGTGACTTACTGGAAGTTTGACCGCAAGGAAGGCCGCATTGATCCGAAGAAGTCCTTCTCGGTGGAATTGCCGCCTTACTCTCAGGATTTGTCCGACGCCGGCAAAGGGCCTTCCGAAGGCTGGTCCTTTACCAACTCCTTCTGTAGCGAGCGCTACGTGGGCGGCATCGAAAAAGGTCGTCCGCCTTATGAAGCCGGCTGTTCTGCCAAGGACACCGACTATCTGCACGTAATCAACTGGAAGAAGGCTGCCGAACTGGTCGCTGCCGGCAAGGCCAAGAAGATCAACGGCCACGACGTGTTGCCGATCGACGTTGCCGTCAAGGAAGGCATCCTGTTCCTGATTCCGGAACCGAAGTCACCGCACGGTGCCGACGTGACGCCGGATGGCAAGCACATTGTCGTTTCCGGCAAGCTGGATACGCACGTATCGGTGTATTCCTTCGAGAAAATTCAGGCCGCCATCAAGGCCGGCAAGTTTGAATCCAAGGATCCGTATGGCATTCCCGTCATCGGCATGAAGGATGCGTTGCACACCCAGGTTCAACTCGGCCTCGGTCCCTTGCATACCCAGTTCGACTCCAAGAACTGCGTCGCCTACACCTCGCTGTATGTGGATTCGCAAGTTGCCAAGTGGAATTTCTGTGACGGCAAGGTACTGGACAAGATTTCCGTCCATTACAACATCGGCCACTTGATGACCATGGAAGGCGATTCCATGGCCCCCAAAGGTCGCTATCTGGTTGCGCTGAACAAGCTGTCGATCGACCGCTTCAATCCGGTGGGCCCCCTGCATCCGCAGAACCATCAGTTGATCGATATTTCGAACGACAAGATGCAGCTCCTCTACGATATGCCACTGCCGCTGGGTGAGCCGCACTACGTTGTCGCAATCGAGGCTTCCAAGCTCAAGCCGGGCGTGCGTTACAAGGTAGGTACCGATTCCCGTACCGACAAGCCGCATCCGGGCGCTGTCCGTGCCGGCGAGGAACGTATCGAGAAGAAGGGCAACAAGATCACCGTCTATGGCACCCTGATTCGCTCGCACATCACGCCGGAAACCATCGAAGCGGATGTGGGTGACGAAGTCACGATCCACCTGACCAATCTTGAGCGTGCCCAGGACGAAACCCACGGTTTCACCGTGTCGACCTACAACACGCATGCTTCCGTGGAACCAGGCAAGACCGTCACCGTGAAGTTCAAGGCTGACAAGGAAGGCGTCTATCCGTACTACTGCACGGAATTCTGTTCTGCACTCCACCTTGAAATGCAAGGTTACCTGTTGGTCAAGCCGAAGGGCTGGAAGCCGAGCAAGACTGAAATTGCCAAGGGTTCCTACACCGAAGCTGATTACAAGACCACGCTGAAGAAGGTTGCCGATACACAAGCTGTTATCGACTCCGTAGTGGGCTATATCACCAGCACCAACTTCAAGGACTTCCCGGATGTGGTCAACATGGTCGACGATGCAACCGACCAGTTGGGCAAGATCAAGGATGCCAAGGCCAAGCATGAAGCGGCTGCTGCGAAGAAGGATTGGGAACAGGCCAATCTGTGGGCCGAGCAAGTCTGGCAATACCAGGTCAAGGCAGCGGACATCGGTTTGCGCGCCAAGACCTATCTTGAGCAGAACGGCGCAAAGAAGGTCAAGTAAGCCGCCAGCGAGTCTTGATCTGACTTAAGGCAATTTACGGGGAGCAGGTGCAATCTGCTCCCCGCTTCATTTTCAGGAGGGAAAAACCATGAAATTTGTAATGTCTCTGTTGGCGCTTGCAGTGATGTCATCGGCCGCTGTGGCCGCACCGGATGGTGCCAAGCTGTTTGCCGAAAAAACCTGTAATGCCTGTCACGGCCCCAAGGGCGACAAGCCCTTGATGCCCAATTACCCGAAGCTGATTGGACAGAACGCAGCCTACGCAGAACAGCAGATGAAGGACATCAAGAGCGGCGCACGCAATAACGGACAGACCGCAGCCATGAAGGGTGTCATGCATCTGGTGAATGACGAGGAAATCAAGGCAATTGCCGAGTTTCTGAGCAAGCAGAAGTAAGCGCGATTGCGCGTGTTATGAGGCATATCAAGGAATGCTGATGTGCCGTGCGGAGAATCGTTCAGGCGTTTAGTCCTCGCAACATTGAAGGAGCAAGAACATGAAATTATCGGTATTGTTGGTTGGCCTGCTCAGCGCAGGTATCGCTTTCGCCGGCCCTCCGGCCCCCAAGCAGGAAGGGATCGAGGGCAAGAACTACAAGTGGAATGCCCAAGAGGGCGAGAAGATCGAGGCTTTGAAACTCAAGGGCGACAAAGCCCGCGGTGAAGAGGCTTACGAGGTTTGTGGCGCCTGCCATTTGCCTTCCGGCGCAGGTCGCCCGGATGGTACTTTCCCGCAGCTGGCCGGGCAGCACACCACCGTGCTGATCAAGCAGATGGCCGATATTCGTGCCGGCTTGCGCGATAACCCGACCATGTATCCTTTCGCTGCGACGCTGACCGACCCGCAAGAACTCGCAGACGTGTCCAAGTACATCGAAAGCCTGTGTATTCCGCTTGAGCACGGCAAGTACGAGGGCGCAGATGCAGCCACGCAGGTGGCCAAGGGCAAGGATTTGTACGAGAAGCAGTGTCTTGAGTGCCACGGCAAGAACGGCGAAGGCAACAAGGAAAAGTTCTATCCGGTGATCGCCGGTCAGCACTACAAGTACCTGTTGCGTCAGATGACGGAAATCCGTGATGGACACCGCCGTAACGCCAATCCGGACATGGTGAAGGTCATCAAGCCTTATACCAATGATCAACTGGTCGCGATCTCCGCTTACCAGGCCAGTTTGGTCATGCCGGGCAACATGTGCAAGCCGAAGGCCGGCAAGAAGAAATAAAGCCGTTGTTTGACCCTACAACCAAGAGCTGTTGAACAGCCGGTTGCACCGCCACCTGTGTAAAGCAGGTGGCTCCCCCGCCCGATTTGGCATTTGGGCTGCAGGAATTCTGGAAGGATTGTCGTGATGGAGAAGCAAAATCGCCTGGTTGCCGGGCTTAGCTTGATTTCACTGGTGTGCCTGATTGCCGCCTACTTCGCACCAATCTGGTGGGTCTCTCTGACTGCACCGAATTATCCGGAAGATGCTTTCCCCGATGGCATCCGCATCCATTTTCATTTTGATGGCGTGTACAACGGCTGCAAGGCAGCTGGCAAAGGCACGCGGATGGCCAACGAGATCATCCAGAAAGATCTCGCGCACGATGATGAGCGCTATAACCCGGTGCTGGACGCCAAGAAGAACGTCGACAAGGGCGCCGAGGGGCTGGATTGCGTTCATGAAATGAACACCATCAACCACTATGTCGGCATGTTCCCGATTGCCTCCGGCGCACCGGTGGAAAAGCCGCTGGCCAAGTTCTTTTTCGGATTCTTCGGCGTCATGCTGCTGGCGTTTGCCGTACCGCACAAAAAGCCGCGTTTGATGCTGTTGACCGCTGGATTCTCCGCGGTAGCCGCCTGGATGCTGGTCGACCAGTTCGTGCTGGGCAAACTGGCGAGCCATGTTGCTTTTTACACCGCCGAAACGGCGACCTTCTTTAACGAACCCGAGAAGATCAGGGCGTGGGGCGATAACGTGACACTGGCTTCGAAAATCGTGATTTTCGGCCTGATCGCGGTCATGGCGCTGGTGATTGCCGGAGTGGCAAAGCTGCGCAGCTTCCAACTGGTCATGGCCTTGGTGCCAGCCTTGTTGCCGGTGTTTTTTGTCATCACCTACTCTGCTTGGCTGTGGTTCTTTGGCCACAACCTGCATCCTTGGGGCGCTTTTACCGTCAAGCCATTCATGCCGACCGTTTTTGGCGAAGGCAAGGTCGCCCAGTTTTCGACCTATTCCTACCCGTATTGGGGCTACGGTCTGCTCACCGTGATTTTTGTGTGCATGATGCTGGCCTTGCTGATCCGTCGCAAACAGCTGCGCGACAATCCTGAACAGGAGTAAGCCCGTGCGCCGCCTCTCCCTTTTGTCCCGCGGTCTGCTTGCCGCGGGGCTGCTGGCGGCCACCAGCATTGGCCTGACTGAGCAGCAACTGGGCTCGAACGCGGATCTCAGTACGGCGCCGCGGGTCACCATTGATCGCCCAAAGCCCACCTTCATGCTGCGTGAACGGGATCCCCGTGTCCACGGTTTGAAACCCTTCCAGGCTCTGGTGGACGCTGCCGAGCCGGGCAGTATCCTGAAACCGCCCCCCGGCACCTATGCCGGCCCCGTGGAAATCAACAAGCCACTGACCATCGATGGCGGCGGGCAGGTGGTCATCGATGCGGGTGACAAAGGGAGCGTGATGGTGCTTAACGCCAGTCATGCCGTCCTTCGGGGGGTGCGCTTGACCGGATCTGGGGATTCGCATGACACCGACGATTCCTGTCTGGATGTTCGTGGCCATCACAACCTGATTGAAGATGTTGTCGCCGACAATTGCCTGTTCGGTATTGACTTGAAGCAGGTTAACAACAGCACGGTCCGCCGCAACAAGGTGCGCTCCAAGAATCTGGAGCTCGGCGTGCGCGGCGACGGCCTGCGGCTCTGGTACAGCAACGACAACCTGATCGAAGGGAACGAGATCATCGATTCGCGGGACATGGTGGCCTGGTATTCGCACCGTAACCGCTTTGTTGAAAACCTCGGTCGCCGAAGCCGCTACTCCATCCACTTCATGTTTGCCAACGATAACGTGGTCGACCGGAATCGCTTCTACGACAACGCCGTCGGGGTGTATTTCATGTACACCGAGGGCGGTGCGGCCACCAATAACATCATCTCGCATGCTACTGGCGCCACCGGGATGGGGATTGGTTTCAAGGAAGCCTCGGGGACCTTGATCGAGAACAACGAAATCATCTACTGCGGCATTGGGATCGGCTCCGATCTGTCACCCTTCCAGCCCGATAGCACCATTGAAATTCGCAACAACCGTTTGGCCTTCAACGGCATTGCCATCCAGTTCAATAGTGAAACGGGGGGCAATAACCTGCGTGACAACCTGTTTGAAGGCAACCTGACCCAGGTGAGCTATGGCGGGCGTAGCGACAATCCGACCAAGAATTTCTGGGCGGGGAATTACTGGGATGACTACCAGGGCTTTGATCGAGACGGTGATGGCCAAGGGGACAATCCCCATGAGCTGTATGCCTATGCCGACCAGATCTGGATCGATTTACCCATGGCCCGGTTTTTCCGGAGTTCTCCAGTGCTTGAATTGCTCGATTTCCTCGAACGGCTGGCGCCATTTTCAGCGCCGGATCTGATTTTGCGCGATGAAAAACCGCGCTTCTTCAAGCCAGAACGGAGCGCCGTGTCATGAGTCAGGAAAGCGGAAGCAAACCAGGCAAGGCCAGGCAGCCAGCGACCTCCATTGAAAAATCGCAAAAGGCCAGGCGCAAATTTCTGCAATCGGTCGGGTTGACCGCAGGATTCGTCGGGATTTCGCTGCTCGGCTACATTCCCGTGCTCAGTGCTCATGCACCGCGTTTGCGCCCGCCGGGCGCGCTGGATGAGGTCGACTTTCTGTCGTCGTGCATCAAGTGTGGTCAATGTGTTCAGGTCTGTCCGGTAGCCGCAATCAAGCTCGGCGATATGAACGATGGCTTCGGTCTGGGCGTGCCTTATATTGAACCGCGTCTTCAAGCGTGCGATTTTTCCTGTGACGCCGTGCAGTGCATTCTTGCCTGTCCCACCGGTTCCTTGACCTACAAGAAACCGTCTTTCCTTGGCGTGCGTGAGGGCGCGGCGCTGGCGGCGGCGCCCATCCTGAAAGCCAAGGAAAAGGATGCCGAGCCGACGCTGAACCTCGCCGAACGTATTGGCGTCGCCCGCCTGACCCGGCCGGAATCCTGCCTGGCCATGCAAGGCAAGGGTTTTCAGGGCACCGCCCGCGGTGCCGCATTCGACGGCAAGCTGCGCTACATGTCGGTCGACCGCTGGAAGCCGATTCCTGTCGCCGACTTCAAATACGACCGCGAGATTTGCGACCTTTGCGAGCAGGCTTGCCCGATCAAAGGGGCGATTACCGTCGAAATGGGACTGGGCAAGGACGGCAAGAAAAAGGGTATTCCTGTCGTGCATGAGGCCTGTGTCGGCTGCGGCGTCTGCGAGATGATCTGCCCGACCGAACCGGCCAGCATCGAAATCATTCCCGGTGAAGGATGGAGAGCATGAGTTCCGTACACAACAAGCGTTTCGTTGACCAGATCATGGTGATGTTCGGTCGCGAGACAAAGAAGCCGGAGCAGTTCACCGAAAAGGCCATCCAGGTTCACCAGTTGAAGCGGATGACCAACAAGGAAGCGTTCCTGAATGCATCCAAGGAAGCGCATCGACTGCAGCAACTCAAATCGCAGAAATGGCGCAACCGGCGCTGGGCGACGCTGATATTCGCCAATCTGCTGTTCGTCATTTCCTTCGCCCTCGACATCCAGATCCTCGAAGGTGCCTTGACTGCCTCGCGCTTCGTCGGCTTTCACCTGATCGACCTGAACTCGGCCAAGAGCGAGGACGGTGAATTCGAGTGCGATGAAGCAGCGGATCACTATCACTTCTCGGCTGATTATGAGGCTGCACAGGCTGCCGATCCTTCGTTCACCGAAGCATACAACAAGCCGATCGACCTGCTGTCGATGGTTACCGGTTGCTATATCGACGATGATGAAGCCAAAGAGATCACCAAGGAAGCGCTCAAGGCTGCCGGCCTCGAGTTCCGCTTCGTACTGCCGACCAAGCCTTACAAGGTAGGTGACAACGATACCGACCAGCAGAAATTCGCCAGCGTAGCCAATACGGACGGCGCGTGGACGCTGACCTCGAAACTGCCCGACGGCACGACTAACAACCAGGCTGCTATCGACAAGACGCCGATCGTACGTGTCGAGCTGGTTGACGTGAACAACAAGAACGCCGTCGTTGACGTTCGTTACTTCAAGGTACAGTGGCTGAAGGAGAAGATCGCTCCGGTTGATCTGGAGATTCTCAAGACGTTCAACTACACGCTGACTTGCAACGCTTTCACCGGTTCGTTCACTTGGGAAGAGATGGTTACCAAGGTACTCGGCAAACTCGGTGAGAACGGTCTGTCGCAGGCTGAGTTCATCGCAACCTATGCTGCTCCCGAAATCGCCGCTACCGATCATACCGTAGGTACCGTGGCCCAGGCCGCTGCTGACGGTGTCGAGCTGCTTTACAACTTCGACGCTACTGCTGCCGAGTCCGCTGCCGCCTTCACCTGGACGCTGACGCCCGAGCAGATCGGCAACGTGATCGCCGACCTGATTGCTGGCAAGGAAGTGAAGAAGGTTGTCAATGTGACGATCCCTGCACAGAACGTATACCAGGGCAAACTGACCTTCTCGTTCGTTGTGAACATCAAGAAGCCGACCCTGCCTTCGATCTACGGTTACGACTCTTCGTTCTGGCACTCCGATTACACGCTGGCTTATGTTTACCCGATCCAGTACAATACGCCCGGTGCATATGCGACCTGCGCATACCGCTATGAACTCGACCGTCTGTTCGCCGACAGCAAGCCCGTCACGAACCTGCTGCCCTGCGGCAAATGGGATATCCAGTTCGCCAAGAAGCAGCCTGCTACGGGTTACGCTCCCGCACTGACGGGTGCCGAACCTGCCGGTGAAACCGACGTGACGGGTTATACGCTGAAGAAGGGTGTTATGGATGCCGTCAAGCTCAACTACAACGGTATGGGTGACAACTGGTATGCTCCCGCAACCACGAACCCGGGTGCCGTCAATACCGCCGCCGCTGCCGACATCCAGCCAGTTATCGCGCTCGCTGTGGATAAACGACATGACGCTGAGGCTGTCGAGCAGGTGGCGCGAAACCATTTCGTCCGGGTTACGCACAGCCGTCAGGTTGTAGGCCTTGTTCCATTTGATCAACAGGGCCAGGTAACCCAGCAGCTGGCTGTGCTGGGTTTCACTGAGTTCTATGCCCA
>CALAGF010000223.1 GCA_937892345.1 uncultured Rhodocyclaceae bacterium
AGACGTTGGCCGGGGTACCTTCTTCCACCGCCATGCTGCTTTCCATGATCAGAACCGTACCAGCTGGGATGTCGGCACTTATCATCCGCTGAAGAACCTGCAGGAAAAGCAGGCGGGCTTCCAGTGCTTTGACTCGGTGCTGTCCGAAGAAGCCGTGTTGGCATTCGACTACGGTTATGCAACGGCCAACCCCTACGAACTCGTGGTTTGGGAAGGTCAGTTCGGTGACTTCGCCAACGGTGCCCAGGTTGTGATTGACCAGTTCATCGCCTCTGGTGAAGCCAAGTGGGGCCGTGCATGCGGTCTGACGCTGTTGTTGCCGCATGGCTACGAAGGCCAGGGCCCGGAACACTCGTCTGCTCGCCTCGAACGCTTCATGCAGCTTTGTGCCGAGATGAATATGGAAGTCTGCGTGCCGACCACGGCCGCCCAGGTTTTCCACATGCTGCGCCGTCAGGGTGTCCGCATGCAGCGCAAGCCGCTGGTGGTCATGTCGCCGAAGTCCCTGCTGCGCCACAAGGATGCTGCCTCCTCGCTCGAAGAGCTGGCCAATGGTGAGTTCAAGCGCGTGATCGGCGAAGTCGATGAACTGGATGCCAAGAAAGTGAAGCGTGTCGTGCTGTGCTGCGGCAAGGTCTACTACGATCTGGTCAACGCTCGCCGCGAAAAGAAAATCACCGACATCGCCATCGTTCGTCTTGAGCAACTCTATCCCTTCCCGAAAGAGTCCCTCGAAAAGGAGTTGTCAAAGTATCCGAAGGCGACAGAAATTGTCTGGGCCCAGGAAGAGCCGCGCAACCAAGGTGCCTGGTACTGGATTGCATCGCGCCATCACCTTGATTCGCAGATCAGTGGCAAGCAGAAGATGCTGCTGGTTTCCCGTCCGGCGTCCTCGTCCCCGGCGGTTGGCTATCTGGCCAAGCACAACGAGCAACAGAAAGCACTGATCGAGTCCGCACTGGGCAAGATTGAGTACTAATAACGAAAACAGAGTGGAGTCATCATGAGCATTATTGAAGTCCAAGTTCCGCAGCTGTCCGAGTCCGTTGCCGAAGGCACGCTCGCATCCTGGAAGAAGAAAATCGGTGAGGCCGTTGCGCGCGACGAAATCCTGATCGATATCGAAACCGATAAAGTGGTTCTCGAAGTGCCGTCACCCGGTGCTGGCGTTTTGGTTGAAATCGTCAAAGGCGACGGCGAGACTGTCGTTTCCGGCGAATTGATCGCTCGTATCGATACCGCTGCCACGGCTGGCGCTGCTGCTCCGGCCGCTGCTGCTGCACCTGCAGCCGCTCCCGCTCCGGCCGCTGCTGCCGCTGCGGCACCAGCTGGTACTGCCAGCCCGTCCGCACGCAAGATTCTCGACGAAAAAGGCGTTGCCGCTGCTGATGTCGCCGGTTCCGGCCGTGGTGGTCGTGTGACCAAGGAAGATGCTGTTGCCGCCGCACCGAAGTCTGGTCCGGTTGCTGCTCCGGCTGCTGCCAAGGCCAGTCTGTCGACCCCGCCGGTTGCCGTGGCGCTGGGTGATCGCACCGAACAGCGCGTGCCGATGACCCGTCTGCGTGCTCGCATCGCAGAGCGTCTGCTGCAATCGCAACAAACCAACGCCATTCTGACCACGTTCAACGAAGTGAACATGGGACCGATGATGGCGCTGCGCAAGCAATACGGTGAAAAGTTCGAGAAGACCCACGGTGTTCGTCTGGGCTTCATGGGCTTCTTCGTCAAGGCGGCTTGTGCTGCCCTGCAGAAATTCCCGGTCCTGAACGCCTCGGTTGATGGCAATGACATCGTCTATCATGGCTTCATCGACATCGGTATCGCGGTCGGTTCGCCGCGTGGTCTGGTTGTGCCGATCATCCGCAATGCGGATCAACTGAGCATTGCCGAAATCGAAAAGAAGATCGCCGAATTCGGCGCCAAGGCCAAGGACGGCAAGCTGACCATCGAAGAACTGACGGGCGGCACCTTCTCCATTTCCAATGGCGGCATTTTCGGCTCCATGATGTCTACCCCGATCATCAACCCGCCGCAGTCGGCCATTCTGGGCATTCACGCCACGAAGGACCGTGCCATGGTTGAAAACGGTCAGGTTGTTGTGCGTCCGATGAACTATCTGGCCATGTCCTACGATCACCGTATCATCGACGGCCGCGAAGCTGTCCTCGGTCTGGTGACCATGAAGGAAGCGCTGGAAGATCCGTCCCGCCTGCTGCTCGGCGTCTAATCGACGTTTGTCTGGCGCCAGTGTCCCCCAGGGATGCTGGCGCTTTTGCACATCTGAAATCTGAAAGGTTTACACATGTCCCAGCAATTTGACGTGCTCGTTATCGGTGGCGGCCCCGGTGGCTATATTGCGGCCATTCGCGCTTCCCAACTGGGTTTCACGGCTGCCTGTGCCGAATCCAATCCGTATGCTGATCCCAAGGGCGAACCGCGTCTTGGCGGTACCTGCCTGAACGTGGGCTGCATCCCGTCCAAGGCGTTGTTGCACACCTCTCACCTGTATGAAGAAGCCAACCACAGCTTCGAATCGCAGGGCATCAAGGTTGGAAAAACCAGCATCGACGTGCCGACCATGAAGGCGCGCAAGGACGGTGTCGTTAATCAGCTGACCGGCGGCATCAAGATGCTGCTGAAGAAGAACAAGGTCACTTTCCTGGCCGGCCACGGTTCTTTCGTGGCCAAGGAAGGCGAGTTCTGGAAGCTCAAGGTTGGCGAAGAAGAAGTCCTGGCCAAGCAGGTCATCGTCGCCACGGGCTCCAAGGCTCGTCACCTGCCTAACGTACCGGTTGACCAGAAAATCGTTCTGGATAACGAAGGTGCACTGAATCAGGAATCCGTGCCCAAGAAACTGGCCATTATTGGCGCCGGTGTGATCGGTCTGGAAATGGGTTCCGTGTGGCGCCGTGTCGGTGCCGAAGTCACCATCCTCGAAGCGATGCCGGACTTCCTGGCTGCCGCTGATCAGGATGTGGCCAAGGAAGCGCTCAAGCTGTTCACGAAGCAGGGTCTGAACATCCAGATGGGCGTCAAGATTGGCGACATCAAGGCCAGCAAGAAGGGCGTCTCCATCGACTACGCCGACAAGGACGGCAATGCCCAGAAGCTGGAAGCCGATCGTCTGATCGTCTCCATCGGCCGTGTGCCGAACACTGACGGCCTCAATGCCGAAGCTGTCGGCCTGCAACTGGACGAGCGCGGCTTTGTCGCGGTCGACGGTCATTGCAAGACCAATTTGCCTGGTGTCTGGGCAATTGGTGATGTGGTGCGTGGTCCGATGCTGGCCCACAAGGCGCATGAGGAAGGCGTCATGGTCGCAGAACTGATGGCTGGTCAGGCCGGTCACTGCAACTTCGACACCATTCCCTGGGTCATCTACACCGCGCCGGAAATTGCCTGGGTGGGCAAGACCGAGCAAGCACTCAAGGCTGAAGGCATTGAGTACAAGGCCGGCAAGGTCCCCTTCCTGGCCAACGGCCGCGCATTGGGCATGGGCGATCCTTCCGGCTTCGTCAAGGTGCTCGCCTGCAAGAAGACGGATCGCATTCTTGGCGCCCATATCATTGGTGCCAATGCTTCCGAAATGATCGGCGAGTGCGTAGTGGCCATGGAATTCGGTGCCGCCTCTGAAGATCTGGCCCGTATCTGCCACGCTCACCCGACCCTGTCGGAAACCATCCATGAAGCCGCACTGGCCTGCGACAAGCGCACGCTGAATTTCTAAGCGGATTCATCCTGACATAAAGGCGGGTTGCGGAAACGCACCCGCCTTTTTTTCGTCCATCTTTGGCAAAATAGGCACTTGATCCAGATAACGATTCCCTAACATGCCGCATAAAAAACTCAAGGTTGCCGCGCAGGGCATGCTCGACGCCTACAAGAACTTGCTCGATGCCCGCGGTTACATTGCCGATGCCGCGCAGTTGACGGCAGCGAGCGCACTGCAATCGCTGTATTCAAATCTGCTTTCTTTCAAGGTTGACCGTAGCAGCACCTTCAAGCGCTTACTGTCGCCACCCAAGCCTCCCAAAGGCGTTTATTTCTGGGGTGGGGTAGGGCGTGGCAAAAGCTTCCTGATGGATTGCTTCTACGAGTCGGTGCCGTATCGCCGCAAGAAGCGCCTGCATTTTCACTCCTTCATGCAGCAGATTCACCGCGATCTGGAAAAGTACAAGGGCGAAACCGATCCCATGCTGAAATTGGCTGCGGACATTGCCAAGGATATCCGCCTGCTGTGTTTCGATGAATTCCATGTTTCGGATATTGCCGATGCAATGATTCTGGGCCGACTGCTGGAAGGCCTGTTCAGCCACGGCGTGATCATTGTGATGACCTCGAACTACCCGCCGGATATGCTTTACCCGAACGGCCTGCACCGCGAAAGCTTCCTCCCGGCCATTGCCCTGTTGAAGAAGCATCTCGACGTGTTCGAGGTCGAGGCCGGGATCGACTACCGCTTGCGTGCGCTGGAACAGGTGGAGATTTACCATCATCCGGCGGACGATGCCGCCGAGAAAAAGATGCTGGATTATTTCCGCATGGTGGCCGGTGAAGAGGGTAAAAAAGGCGGGCGCATTGAAGTGCTGGGGCGTGAGATCGACACGATTCGTCGCGGTCACGGGGTGATCTGGTTTGATTTTCGTACGCTCTGCGGCGGCCCGCGTTCGCAAAACGATTACCTCGAAATTTCTCGCGGCTATCACACGGTATTGCTGTCACACATTCCCAAAATGACCCAGCATCAGGCGTCGGAAGCGCGGCGCTTCACCTGGCTGGTCGATGTGTTTTACGACAACAAGGTCAAGCTGATTGCCACCGCCGATTGTGCCGCTGAAGACCTGTACACCGAAGGAACGCAGGCCAGTGAATTCAAGCGCACCGTCAGCCGGCTGACCGAGATGAATTCCCGCGAGTATCTGGCGCAGCCCCATATCGTCGCCCCTTGAGGAGAAGCCCGTGAAAATTGCCCTGAAAGCGGTGTTGACCGCCTGCATCGCCTTATGGGCAATCCTTGCGCTCGCACAGTCACTGGAAATTATTGAGCTACGCAGTCGCACGGTCGACGAGGTCTTGCCGACCCTTTTGCCGCTGGTCGAACCCGGCGGCACCCTGAATGGCATGAACAACCAGCTCTTCCTCAAGGCCTCGCCGCGCAACCGGGAAGAGATCAAGCGGGCACTGGCCGCCATCGATAAGCCCAACCGCCGGCTGATCATCCATCTGGCTCATGATCGGCAAGCCGAAGAGCGCGCGCGGGGTGGCGACCTTGGCGGCCAGGTCACGCTGGGCAGCACTCGCCGCAGCTCCGTGGATGCCCGCGTCTGGGATACCAAAAGCGTACGCGGCGAACAGGCCGCGCAGCGCGTGCAGACGGTGGATGGCGGTCAGGCCTTTATCCAGGTGGGGCGTTCGCTGGCCCTGCCGATGCGTCAGGTCATCGTCGGGCCGGGCGGTGCAGTCGTCAACGAAACAACGGTTTATCGCGACATTGGCAGCGGTTTCTACGCCACGCCGCGCGTCAACGGCCAGCGTGTCACCGTCGACATCAGCCAGCAGGCCGAACAATTGACCGGCGGGCGCGGCAATATCGCCGCGCAACGCCTGTCGACCACGGTGAGCGGCCGACTTGGCGAATGGATGGAATTTGGCGGTACCGGCGGTCAGGCCACCCGTCAGCAGGGCGGCGCATTCAGCGTGGGCACCAGCGAAGTCCGTGACGCCCGCTCAATCTGGCTGATGGTTGAAGACGCGGAATAATTTTCCGCCTTGGCTGCGGTCGACCGCAGCCATCGGGAAAAATTGACCCGCGGCAGATGCAGGCGGTGCTGCACTTGCAAACTGTGACTGCCTGTCTTGCCCCAGATCGAGGCTGTCCAGAAGCAATTGAATGACACGCCTGGCGAACCAAGAAACAACCGCCTGGACCGTGCTTCTCACACCTACATGCGCTGCCGGCTCAGCGGTCGACAAGTGATTTCCAGAAAAACGCGAAACAAGTAAGCGTTATGCAGCCTGATTTGAGATAGTGTTGCGCTTGTCATGGCGCCGATGGGGTTCAGGAAAGGCTTGAAGCTGCCGGACCCAGGCGGGTTTGCTGATGGGAAGTAAACGGTCGTTCGCCGATGCGCATTCTTAACTGTGGTCTGACCCCGTTTTCCCGCACCGTTTTCCCCGCAATGAACCCAAGCGCCAGCCCATTGTCAGCAGCCAGAATTTGAAGGTTGATGATGCAGGGATTGATGGCACCGCAGATAAGCAGAACAGCAGCCCTCTTAATTCAACCGACCTTCACGATCTGGCGCTCGAACTGGCCGGAGAATGGGGTCTCTCGGAGAACGACATGGACATGTATTTCCCGCCTGATCAGGCCTCAACCCAGACCCCGATGATGATTGTTGCCGCAGCCAATCCGTCGAAGGAGCGGGTTGTCGGCGCATGCCAGCCTGTAGAAGGAAATTCGGGTGGGGAGACGTTGTTTGCTTTTGGAGACGTCGCACAACATTACTTGAGACGTTACGAACACAAGGACCCGATGGATGTCGATATTTCCCGGGTGCAAATCAAGTTGCTCGCCGTGACTCGACAGCCGGAACATGGATCGCTGACCATGATCAAAAACGACCCCTACCAAAGTGCTTTGTATCGCCCCGACGCAGGCTACTACGGCAAGGATCGGATTGAAGCCACGGTAGCCGTCGGCAAGGACGTCGTTCGGGTGGTGTACAACTTCGTTATACAGCGGAAAGCTGTTGACAATTTGCAACCAGCTGAAGAACGGAAACTTTGCCCAAAAGGATTCCAATGGAAAATTTCCGGTGCCTCGGAGGAGGGCGGCCCGGTAGCGGGCGGACGTTTTGAGGGAATGAATGCTCTCCTCACCGCCGCTACCCAAAACCTCACCTTCGCCGACCTCAGCGGTAGCGAAGTAGGCCAAGCCAC
>CALAGF010000224.1 GCA_937892345.1 uncultured Rhodocyclaceae bacterium
GCTTGGCCTTCGGTACGCTGGTGTTTGCCAGCAATGTGCCTAGCGCCGATGCCTGCAAGATTGGTGGTTATTCTTGGTTGAATTTAATCAATTATCGTACGGGCGAGGCATTGTCTCGCATGCCGGATGGAAAAGTGTCGACGCTGATCCAGGATGGCTTGAGTGTGGGTGTCAATATTTCCTACGTGAATGACGGTAATGGACATTTGGTACCGGTGGTCAATGTCACCGACTCGGGTGGTGGTACGACGGCACAGAAACTCGTTCCCGACACTCCGCCCCTGAGCGGTCGCCGGACGAGCTGGCGGGAAATCATTGCCCGGTAATCCTGCCAACGGCTCAGCCAGCGGGCTCCCCTCCGGGGGAGCCCGTTTGGTTTGGGCACTCCTTTTTTCCGTACTGCTCCATGGCCTCTGGATGTGGAGTGAACGTCCGGTGCTTGAGTCCGCGGGACGGAGCGAGGTGTCGGCGTTGAATGTGCGTTTGCCTCAGCTTGCACAGGCAGACGCGAAACCTCGGGAATCCGACGCCGTAGCGGCTGAATCGCTGTCTTCGGCGGCGATGCCGCAAGAACCCGGGCCGGAATTGTCAGCAGGGTCTGCAAGAGCGCCCGGAAACATCCTGATGCCCCCGGGAATTGTCCCTTCCAGCGAGTCGACCGCAAGCGATGCCGTTTTGCCTGATCCTCAGGCGCAGGAAACTGCCCGCAAGGCGGCTGAAGAAGCCGCGCGTCAGGCACTCGAAGCGAAGATGCTGCCTTACCGGGCGGGCGGCCTGGATCCGGGGCCTGTGCCGCTTGCCGACATCGATCCGGTTTATCCGGAAGCCGCCGGAAAGCGCCAAGGCATCGTCAGGCTCACCCTCTTGATCAATGAGGAGGGTATAGTCGACGAAGCAATCGTGGTCTATTCCCGTCCGGCAGCGATGTTCGACGACGCTGCGGTCACAGCTTTCAGCCAGGCCCGTTTTACCCCCGGGAAATTCTTGGGAATTCCCGTCAAGAGCCGGTTGACCGTGGAAGTCGAATTTACGCCCATCAATCGGGGAGGGGCCGTTACCGGCCGGGGTTATTGAGATTTCTGCCTTTGGCGGGTGATTGATCGCACGGGTCAAATAACGCGTCAAAGGGAGAAAACGATGTCCAGCTACAAAACGGAAGCCATTCGCAGCATTGCCCTGATCGGCCACGGTGCTGCAGGAAAAACCTCGTTGGCGGAAGCCATGTTGCACGCCGCGGGGGCGATTGGTGCCAAAGGCAGTGTCGAGAAAGGCAGTACCGTTTCCGACCACGACGGCCAGGAAAAGGACGTGGGGCATTCACTGAATAGCGCCGTACTGCATTTTGAGTACGAGTCCACACGGATTCATGCGGTCGACACCCCGGGATATCCCGATTTCGCCGGGCAGGCGCTGGCCGCTTTGGCCGGCGTCGACACCGCGCTGATTGTGATCAACGCCCAATCCGGTATCGAGTTGATGACCGAGCGAATGATGTCTGCGGCCGCCGAGCGCAAGCTGTGCCGGATGATCGTGATCAACAAGATCGATGCCGATAACCTCGATTTGCCAGCCTTGGTTGCCGAGATTCGCGATCGCTTCGGCAAGCAATGCATGCTGCTGGATTTGCCGGCACATGGTTCGGCAGACGTGGTCGAAGTGCTGGAGCACGAAGCTGGCGACGCCGATTTCGCCTCGGTCGCTGCAGCCCATCGTGCGCTGATTGATCAGATTGTCGAAGAAGACGAGGATCTGCTGGCACGCTACCTGGAAGACGGTGCCGAGCCGGCTGCGGCAGAACTGCACGCCCCCTTTGAAAAGGCGCTGCGCGAAGGGCATTTGATTCCCATTCTGTTCACCTCAGCCAAAACCGGCGCCGGTCTTCGCGAACTCATGCATGTGCTCGCCACGCTGGCTCCGTGCGCTGCCGAAGGCAACCCGCCGCCCTTCTATCGTGGTCAGCCCGGCCAAGCGGCCGAAGCCTTTGCTGCTGTGCCTGATCCCGAGCGCCATGTGCTGGCGCATGTATTCAAGGTGGTCGCTGATCCCTATATGGGAAAAATCGGTGTTTTCCGCGTGCATCAAGGCACGATGAAGAAGGACATGCAGCTCTTCGTGGGCGATGGCAAACGTCCGTTCAAACTGGCGCACCTTTATTTGGTGCAGGGCAAGGATCTGGTCGAGGTGGATCGCTTGATGCCGGGCGATATCGGCGCCCTCGCCAAGGTTGAGGAAATCGAGTTCGATTGTGTGCTGCATGACTCTCACGATGAGGACCATATCCACCTGCAAGCCTTGGCCTTCCCGCGTCCAATGGCTGGCCTGGCGGTGGAAACCCGCAAAAAAGGGGATGAGCAGCGGCTATTCGACATTCTCGGCAAACTGGCGATGGAAGACCCCACCTTTGTTGTCGAACGCCATCCGAGCAGCAATGAAACCGTGATACGCGGCCTGGGTGAAATCCATCTCAAGGCCAAACTTGCCCGCATGGCAGGGCAATACAAACTGGAAGTTGATACCCGGCCGCCGCGTATTCCCTATCGCGAAACCATTACCGCACCCGCTGAAGCCATGCATCGCCACAAAAAGCAGTCCGGCGGGGCAGGGCAATTTGGCGAGGTCCATCTGCGCATCGAGCCGCTGGCGCGTGGTGCCGGCTTCGAGTTTGCCGATGCGGTCAAGGGCGGTGTCATACCCGGTGTGTTCATGGCCGCTGTGGAAAAAGGCATTCGTCAGGGGCTGGATGGCGGCGTGGTTGCCGGTTATGCGGTCGACGATCTGAAAGTGACGGTTTATGACGGCAAGACGCATGCGGTCGACGGCAAGGAAGTCGCGTTTACCGTGGCCGCCCGCAAGGCGGTGATCGAGGCCGTCCGCAATGCAAAGCCGATTGTTCTCGAACCGATTGTCGATATCGAGGTTGTCGTTCCGGAAGCCGCCATCGGTGACCTGAGTGGCGATCTCTCATCCCGCCGGGGTCACATCACGGGCACCGATGGCCGGGGGCATGGCATGGCGGCAATCAGCGGACAGGTGCCGCTGGCCGAGCTTAACGACTATCAGTCACGGCTCAAATCCCTGACCGGCGGTCAAGGCAGTTACACCATTGCCTTTGCCCATTACGCGGCGGTACCGGGCAATGTTCAGCAGCAACTGGCCAGCCGCTTCCAGTTGCACGAAGAGGACGAATAAGCGCGTAGTGCTTGTGCCGTAGAACCGGAGGGGTGGTATGCCAGCCTTTCCGGTTCAGCCCTCTTTCTGGACTCCGGCCCGCTTGTTACTGAGTGATGGCTTCCAGCGAGATGTCGATCGTGACCTCGTCGCCCACATAGGGCGCGTACTTGCCCATGTTGAAGTCGGTACGCTTGACGGTGGTTGTGGCGTTGGCGCCGATGGCGTCCTTCTTCGCCATCGGATGCGGCATGGCCTGGAATGAGGTTACGGTCAGCGTGACCGGCTTGGTGATCCCTTTCAGTGTCAGCTTGCCTTCGATTCTGGCCGGTTTGTCGCCTTCAAAGACCACCTTGGTCGACTTGAAGGTGGCGTTCGGGTATTTGGCGGTATCGAGAAAGTCTTCGCCCTGGATGTGTTCGTTGAATGTCGCTGAGCCCGTGTTCACGGATTTGGTGTCAATCACGATGTCGACCGTTGCTGTCCTGGCAGCTTTGTCGAAAACGACTGTGCCGCTGGCCATGTCAAAGCGGCTCAGTTGGGTTGAATAGCCGAAGTGGCTATAGGAAAAGCGCGGAAAGCTGTGCGAACTATCCACAACGAAGGTTTGCGGCGCGGCGATGGCCGGTACGGCAAAGCTGCCGACAAGGGCGAGGGTGGTGGCGATTTGGCTGAGTTTTTTCATGGTGATGCTCCTGGTTTATGCGGGTAGAAACTGATAACCGTCCATCGCGATCACGTAGTCGTCGATGCCGGCATGGAAGCGCTTGGCGGCCGCGTGTTCACCCGCTGTACCCAATGCGACAAACAAGGGCAGCAAGTGTTCATCGCTGGGGTGGGCCTGTACCCCGCCTGGTGCTTGCCGACGGTAGTCAAGCAGGGCGGGAATGTCGTGACGGTGCAAGTGTTCGCCGATCCAGTCCGAGAACTCACGGACGTAGGTCGGTGTTGATCCGCCGGTTTGATGGATGCGCTGATAGTCGCGCAGGTTGTGCGTGAGGTTGCCGGAGGCGATGACCAGAAATCCCCTGGAAGTGAGCGGGGCAAGTGCCTGTCCGAGTTGATAGGCCGCCTGGGGGCCGCCCCGGCTTTGCAGCGACAGAGGAATCACCGGTACTTCCGCATCCGGGAACATCAGGCGCAGCGGTATCCACGCGCCGTGGTCCAGGCCGCGTGCTTCATCCCGGTGCGCTGGCAAGCCGGCGTCCTTCAATGCGGTGACGACCTCTTCGGCGGCCTCGCGACACCCGGTTGCCGGATAGCGGATGGCGTATAGCGCTTCGGGAAAGCCCCAGAAATCATGGACGGTGTCCGGTCGATCGGCAAAGCCCACGGTCGGTTCAGCCGTATCCCAATGGGCGCTGACGATGATGATGGCGCGGGGCAGCGCGAGCGAGCGGGCCAGTGTGCTCATGGCCGCACCGGCGGCACCGGGGCGCAGCGCAAAGGTCGGCGCACCGTGGGGCACAAAAAGCGGGGTTTGGTTGTGTGTCATTGCAGGCACTCCTGATGCGATGGGCGAACTTTATGCGCTTTATTTGCAATGAAATAGCGGACAATAGGCAAATAACTATTGCTGGAATTGCAACAATGGACCGACTCGATGCCATGCAACTTTTTGTTCGGGTCGCCGAACTGGGCAGCTTTTCCGCCGTGGCGCAGCAACTGGGCCTTGCCCGTTCGGCGGTAACCCGGCAGATCGCTGCACTGGAAAGCCATCTCGGCGTGAAGCTGATGGCGCGGAGCACGCGGCGGCTGGCGCTGACCTCGGCCGGGACCGCCTATCTGGAGAAATGCCGGGTCATTCTCAATCTGGTCGAAGCGGCCGAAACCGGGGTGGCGGAAGAGCGCCTGACGCCGCGCGGCAATATCCGCGTCAGCGTGCCGCTCAGTTATGGCTTGAAAAGGCTGGGGCCGGTGTTGCTGGATTTTTCACAGCGCTATCCGGAAGTGGCCCTGGATATGGATTTCAGCGACCGGCGAATCAATTTGATCGAAGAGGGCGTCGACCTGTCGGTACGCATCACACGCCGGCTGGAACCCGGCGATGTCGCGCGCAAACTGGGATCGGCACGCATGCAGGTGGTGGCTTCACCCGAGTATCTGGCGCGCCATGGCCGACCGCAACATCCGTCCGAACTGGCACATCATCTTTGCCTGGGTTACACCAATGCCGGCAGCAGTCAGCTTTGGCAATTCATGGTCGATGGGCAGCCGGAAAGTTTTCATGTGCAGTGCCGACTCAATGCCAACAATGGCGATGTATTGATCGCCGCGGCGGCACGTGGCCTGGGCATCACCTGCCACCCGGACTTCATCACTGCAGCCTATCTTGGCGATGCCAGGGTGGAGGAAATCCTGAGCGATTACCCCATGCCGGAACTGGGTATCTACGCGATACTGCCCAGCAACCGCCATATTCCCCATCGGGTGCGGGTGTTGATGGACTATCTGGTTGAGCGTCTGGCGAGTGGCCCGGCTTAAGCCTTGTCGTCGGAATTGCCTTCGTTCGACCAGTTGACCGTTGCAAGGAAAAGGTAGCCGGCGCCGTACACCGTTTTGATCAGGCTGGGACTTTGCGCGTTTGGTTCCAGTTTCCGCCGCAGGCGGGAGATGCGGACATCGATGGCGCGGTCGCTGGGATTAAGGTCGCGGCTGCCCATCAGCTTTTCTCTTTGCAAAATGCGGTTGGGATTGTGCACGAAGGCCTTGAGCAGCTCGGCCTCCGCAGTGCTCAGCAGCTGTTCGCCACCCTGCGGATCAAGCAGGGTGTTGTTGCCAAGATTGAAGCGCCAGCCGGAAAAACTGGCAGTTTGTGCGCTGTGCAGGTCGCTGGTGCCTTCGCGACGGCGCAGGATGCTGCGCACGCGCGCCACCAGTTCGCGCGGCTCGAAAGGCTTGAGTACGTAATCGTCGGCGCCCAGTTCAAGGCCCAGCACCCGGTCGCTGATGTGTGCACGACCGGTCAGGATCAGGATGCCGCACGGGCTTTGCGCCCGTACCCGCTGCATGGCTTCGATGCCGTCCATGTCGGGCAAGCCGAGATCAATGATGCACAGGTCGGGCGACAGCGTGCGCAGCCGGCGCAGCAGATCGCCGCCGCTGCGACACCACAGGGTCGCGAAACCGAAATCGCTCAACACTTGTTCAATGATGCGGGCCACATCAGGATCGTCTTCGACGATGGCGATCAGTTTGGAGCTGTCTTGCGGTTTCATGGGCTTTCCTGGGTGGCACGGCTGAGGGCGCGCGCCAGTTCGCTACGGGTAAATGGTTTGGCCAGCACCGGCAGTGCACCGGGAGCCGGTGCCGCGTCTTCGTCGGTGTAGCCGCTGATCAATACGATGTGCATGTCAGGCCGCAGTCGCAGTACTTCGGTGGCGAGCTGGCGCCCGTTTAAGCCACCGGGCATCAGCATGTCGCTGACTAGCAGGGCAATGTCGGGAATCTGCCCGATCATGGTCAAGGCCTGTTCGCTGTTTTCCGCTTCGATAACCGGGTGGCCGAGGTCGATCAATTGCTGGCGGACGATGCGCCGGACATCGCCATCATCCTCGACCAGCAGCACCAATTCTCCGCCGCCGGTACATGCCTGTTCGCCGGCAACACCCTCCTGTTGCGGGTCGACCGAAGTTTGCGGCATGGCCAGCAGCACCGAGGTGCCTTGGCCGGGAACGCTGCGGATCGACAAGCCGCCGCCGGACTGTCTGGCAAAACCGTAGGCCATGGCCAGCCCGAGGCCGCTGCCCAAGCCCAGCCGCTTGGTCGTGAAAAAGGGTTCGCAAGCGCGCGCCAAAGTCTCGGGATTCATCCCGCTACCGTTGTCGGAGACCTCAATCACCACGTAATGCCCCGAAGGCAGGTCGAAGTCACCGGCATCCACCCCCAGCGTGACCGGGCGGGCGGCGATGTGAAGGCGGCCGCCGTCGGGCATTGCGTCGCGGGCATTGAGCGCGAAGTTGAGCAGGGCACTTTCCAGTTGCGCCGGGTCGGCGAGTGCAAAAACCCGTTCGTGGCCCGGATCGCAGGAGAGGGTGATGGTTTCGGGCAGGGAGCGCCGGATCAGTTTGGCCAGATCGCCGATCAGCAGGCCGATCTCGACCGCCTCCGGCGCGAGTGGCTGCTGCCGGGAGAAGGTGAGCAGGCGCTTGATCAGTTGTACGCCGCGGCGCGCCGATTGCAACGCCGGTTCGACGAATTCGCCAATTGCCGGGTCGTTCGGGCGTTGATCCTGCAGGGCGGCAAGATTGCCGATGATGACCGTCAGCAAATTATTGAAGTCGTGTGCGAGTCCACCGGTCAACTGCCCAACGGCTTCCATTTTCTGGGCTTGCAACAAAGCCGCCTGCATGCGCTTCTGCTCGGTGATTTCATGGGAGAAAACGAAAAATCCGAGAATGCTGCCGTCGACCGCAACTTCGGGCACCAAAGTGCTGCGCGCGAAAACCGGCTGGCCATTGCGTTCCATCTGGTATTCGTAGGTCACTTGTTGACCAGCGAGCGCCCGCCTTACCGATTCACGGACCTGCCCATAAACCAGCGGTCCGATCACATCATGTACGGCACGGCCGGTAACCCCGCCTTCCGGGTGGCCGTACCAGTCCGAGTAGCCCTTGTTGGCGTACTGATACACCTCGTTCTGGTCGACATAGCCGATCAGAATCGGAATGGTGTCGTTGATCAGGCGCAGACGGGCTTCGCTGCGCCCCAGTGCTGCGGCAATACGCTCGTTTTCCTTGTTGGCGCGCCGCAGGTTGGCATTGGCATTTTCGAGTTGCGCAGTGCGCCGGCGCACCCTTTCTTCCAGCTGGATGTTCTGATGTTCGGTCAGGTGTTCGATGTAGCGCTGTTCGGTGATGTCCGAGTAGAGGGTGACGAATCCTTTGTCGGGCAGTGGCTCGCCACGCAACAACAACACCTTGCCATTGGGTCGCTGGCGTTCGCTGACATGGGGCTGGAAAAGGCGTGCCGCAGCTACCCTGTCCCTGATCTGAGTCTCCGGGTCACCCGGGCCATATTCGCCACGGCATGCGTTGTAACGGATGAAATCTTCGAAGGCGGTACCGACACGGGCCAGTGAGGATGGGAAGTCCAGCAGATCGAGAAAGGGCTGGTTCCATGCAACCAGGCGCAAATCCTTGTCGAAGACGGTCAGCCCCTGGTCGAGCAGATCGAGGCCTGCTTGCAGCATGCGGCTGGCGCGATGTGGTGGGGGCGGGACAGGAATTTCCATTGCACGATTTTAGTGCACAGCCGGTGCGGGAATCCTTGATGCAATCATTCGTTACATTCCGCCAACAGTTACGCAAGAGTGTTTTGCGATCCTCGGACGAACAATAAAAAAGCCTTGCCCAACGAGAACAGCAACCGGCAAGTTACATAAGGAGATTGAGAGTGCCTGACCCGTATTCCGTCGGCCTGGAGAAGAATCCGGCCAATTTCGTTCCGCTGTCACCGCTCAGCTTCATTGAGCGCTCCGCTTTTATCTACCCCAAGCGGATTTCCGTCATTCAGGGGGCTCGCCAGTACACCTGGCTGGAAAGCTATACCCGCTGCCGTCAACTGGCTTCTGCACTGAAAAACCGCGGTATTGCCAAGGGTGATACGGTAGCTGCGATGCTGCCCAACTCGGCGCCGATGTTCGAGTGCCATTTCGGTGTGCCGATGATCGGCGCCGTGCTCAACACGCTGAACACCCGCCTGGATGCAGAAGCCATCGCCTTCATGCTCAAGCATGGCGAAGCCAAGGTGCTGATTACCGATCCCGAGTTTTCTGCCACCATCAAGGCGGCGCTCGAACTGCTGGACGGTCCGAAACCGCTGGTGATCGATACGCTGGATCCGGAGTTCACCGGCGGCGAAGCCTTGGGTGAGAAAAACTACGAAGCCTTCCTGAACGAAGGCGATCCCGAATTTGCCTGGACGCTGCCCGATGATGAGTGGGATGCGATCGCCCTGAATTACACCTCGGGTACCACCGGCAATCCGAAGGGCGTTGTCTATCACCATCGTGGTGCTTACCTGAACTCGGCATCCAACATCATTTCCTGGGGCATGCCGCCGCATTCGGTGTATCTGTGGACGCTGCCGATGTTCCACTGCAACGGCTGGTGCTTCCCGTGGACGCTGGCTGCCAATGCCGGTACCAGTGTTTGTCTGCGCAAGGTCGATCCGGCTTTGATCTTTGGTTTGATCAAGGATCACAAGGTCAGCCATATGTGCGGTGCGCCGATTGTGTACGGCATGATGATCAATGCGCCGGCTGCGCTCAAGGAAGGCATTACCCATCAAGTCAACGGCCTGATCGCCGGTGCAGCACCTCCCGCCGCCATCATTGAAGGCGCAGAACAGATGGGCTTCAATATCACCCATGTGTACGGCCTGACCGAAACCTATGGTCCGGCGTCAGTCTGTGCCAAGCATCCCGAATGGGACAAGCTGCCGATCGATCTGCGCGCTGCGCGCAACGGCCGCCAGGGCGTGCGCTACCACATGCAGGAAGCCATCGCTGTCCTCGACCCGGTGTCGATGGATCCCGTGCCCTGGGATGGCGAAACCATGGGCGAAATCATGTTCCGCGGCAATCTGGTGATGAAGGGTTACCTGAAGAACGAAAAAGCCTCCGAGGAAGCCTTTGCCGGCGGCTGGTTCCATACCGGCGACCTCGCAGTCGTACACAGCGACGGCTACGTGAAGATCAAGGACCGTTCCAAGGACATCATTATTTCCGGTGGCGAGAACATCTCCTCGCTGGAAGTTGAAGACGTGCTTTATCGTCATCCGGCAGTGATCGCAGCCGCCGTGGTTGCCAAGCCCGACGAAAAGTGGGGCGAAGTGCCGGCAGCCTTTGTCGAACTGAAGCTTGATGCGACTTGTACCGAGGCTGAGATGATTGAGCATTGCCGTGCCCATCTGGCCCGCTTCAAGGTGCCCAAGCAGGTGGTGTTTGGCGAATTGCCCAAGACCTCCACCGGCAAAATCCAGAAATACGTTCTCCGCCAGCACGCCCAGTCGGCGTTGGCCATCGAGTAAATCCGGTATCTGCAGCCGCTGCGGCGGCTGCTTTTCCAGAATCCAAAGGAAATGTGAATGAGTACTTACACCGCTCCCCTGCGCGATATGCAGTTCATTCTGAACGACATCGCTGATATTGAAGCCATTTGTGCGCTGCCCGGCAACGAGGATTGCTCGGTCGATCTGGTCGAATCGATTCTCGATGAAGCCGCCAAGTTTGCTTCCGGCGTGCTGGATCCGATCAATCGTGGCGGCGATACCGTCGGTTCCGTCTGCAAGGATGGCGTGGTCACCACCGCGCCCGGTTTCAAGGATGCCTACCAACTGTTCTGCGAGACCGGCTGGAACGCCATGCCTTTCTCGCCGGAATACGGCGGTCAAGGCTTGCCGGCAGTGGTCACCATGGCCGTCAACGAAATGTGGAAGTCGTCCAACATGGCTTTTGCCCTGTGTCCGATGTTGACCGGTGGCGCCATCGAAGCCATTGCCCACCACGCTTCCGACGAACTCAAACAGATCTATCTGCCGAAGATGGTCGAAGGCACCTGGACCGGCACGATGAACCTGACCGAGCCGAACGCCGGTTCCGACCTGGCTGCCATTTCCACCAAGGCCAAGGCCGTGGGTGATGGCAGCTATCTGGTGACCGGTACCAAGATCTTCATTACCTGGGGCGAAAACGACTGCGCCGAGAACATCATCCACCTCGTGCTGGCTCGCCTACCCGATGCGCCGCCCGGACTGAAAGGGATTTCACTCTTCCTGGTGCCGAAATTCCTGGTTAACGAAGACGGCTCGCTGGGCAAGCGCAACGACCTGATCTGCTCGTCCATTGAACACAAGCTGGGCATTCACGGCAGTCCGACCGCCGTCATGTCCTACGGCGACAACGAAGGCGCTGTTGGCTACCTGATCGGCGAAGAAAACAAGGGCGTCGGCTACATGTTCACGATGATGAACCATGCCCGCGTCAATGTCGGTCTGGAAGGTGTCGGCATTGCCGAGCGCGCTTACCAGCATGCGCTGTGGTACGCCCGTGAGCGCGTTCAGGGCAAGATCATCGGCGACAAGTCCGGTGAGAAAAAGCCCATCCTTCACCATCCGGACGTTCGTCGTTTGCTGATGGAAGTCAAGTCGCGTACCGAAGCCATGCGCACGCTGGCTTACTACGCAGCAGCCCAGATCGACAAGGCGCACGCTGGTGATGCCTCGGCGCAAGCTCGCATCGACCTGCTGACCCCGGTGGTCAAAGGCTGGAGTACGGAGCAGGGGGTTGAACTCTCGTCGACCGCCTTGCAAGTCTTTGGCGGCGTTGGTTTTGTTGAAGAAACCGGTGCAGCCCAGTACTACCGCGATTCACGCATCACCACGATTTACGAAGGCACGACGGCCATTCAGGCCAACGATCTGGTGGGTCGCAAGTTGGCCCGTGAAAAGGTCCCAGGTGCTGCGATGAGTGCATTGCTGGCCGAAATGCGCGGTGATGCCGCGTCTCTGGCCGGTAATCCGGTGCTGGCCAATATTGCGGTCAACCTGCAAAACGGCATCAATTCCCTGGCGGCAACTTCCGACTGGATCATTGCCAATTACGAAACTGCGCCAGCCGACGTTCATGCCGGCTCCGTGCCTTTCCTGAAGCTCACCGGCATTGTTGTCGGCGGCTGGTTGATGGCCAAGTCGGCCGCTGTGGCAGCACGGCGTCTGGCCGAAGGCAGTGGCGATACGTTCTACACCGCCAAGCTGGCGACCGCCGAGTACTTTGCCACCCACCAATTGCCGTTTGCCGCAGCCTACGCCGCCGAAGTGACCGGGGGTGCGGCTTCGGTGCTCGGGCTTGACGAACCGCTGTTCTAAGGCGCCATCATGCGGAACGATCGCGATGCGATGGAATACGATGTCGTGATCGTTGGCGGCGGCCCATCCGGGCTGTCGGCAGCGATCCGCGTCAAGCAACTGGCCGAACAGGCCGGCCGGGAAGTGTCAGTTTGCCTGCTCGAAAAAGGCTCGGAAATCGGTGCCCATATCCTGTCGGGTGCCGTACTGGAGCCGCATGCGCTGGCCGAGCTTTTCCCCGACTGGCAGGAGCGCGGTGCGCCCCTCAATACGCCGGCCGGTGAAGACAAGCTGATGTATCTGACGGAAGCGGGTGCTTACAAACTGCCGACGCCGCCACAGATGGCCAACCACGGCAACTACATCATCAGTCTGGGCAATCTTGCGCGCTGGTTGGGAGAACAGGCCGAGGCGCTTGGGGTGGAAATCTACCCCGGTTTTGCTGCTGCCGAAGTGCTTTACCACGAAGATGGTTCGGTCAAGGGGGTTGCCACCGGCGATCTGGGTATTGGCAAGGATGGCCAGCCCGGCCACAACTTCCAGCCTGGTATGGAGCTGCATGCCCGGCAGACCATTTTTGCTGAGGGTTGCCGCGGTTCGCTGACCAAGGGCTTGTTCAGCCAGTTCAATCTGCGCGAGGGCGTTGATCCGCAAACCTACGGCATCGGCATCAAGGAGTTGTGGGAAGTCGATCCAGCCAAGCACCAGCCGGGGCTGATCGTGCATACCGTGGGTTGGCCGTTGCAAAGCGACACCTATGGCGGCTCCTTCATGTACCACCTGGAAAATAATCTGGTCGCCATCGGCATGGTGGTCGGGCTGGATTATAAAAATCCCTGGTTGTCGCCCTATGAAGAATTCCAGCGTTACAAGACGCACCCGGCGATTCGCGACACCTTTGCCGGTGGGCGGCGAATTTCCTACGGTGCCCGTGCGCTGTCCGAAGGCGGCTATCAATCCGTCCCCAAGCTGAGTTTTCCGGGCGGGGTGCTGGTTGGCGACACCGCGGGTTTCCTGAATGTGCCGAAAATCAAGGGCACGCACATGGCGATGAAGTCGGGCATGGTTGCCGCAGAGGCAGTGTTCGAGCATCTGGCCCAGGAAAATGCCGAAGCGGAAGTCATCGGGTACGCGGCGCAGATCAAGAAGAGCTGGCTCTGGGAAGAGTTGTACACGGTGCGCAACATTCGCCCGGCGTTCAAATGGGGGCTCTGGGGCGCCTTGGCCTACGGCGCGATCGATACCTACGTTTTTGGCGGCAAGGCACCGTGGACCCTGCATCACCACGAGGACCACACGCAACTTGGCGACAAGAACAGCCATCCGAAAATCGCCTATCCCAAGCCTGACGGTCAACTGACCTTTGATCGCCTTTCTTCCGTTTTCCTCTCGGCCACGAACCACGAGGAAAACCAGCAGTGTCACCTGCGGCTGAAGGATGAGAGCGTGGCGATCAACGTCAATTACGCGCAATACGGTTCGCCGGAAACGCGCTATTGCCCGGCTGGCGTGTACGAAATCCTCGGTGAGGATGAAGGCAAGCCGCGTCTGCAGATCAACGGCCAGAACTGCCTGCACTGCAAAACCTGCGACATCAAGGATCCGACCCAGAACATC
>CALAGF010000225.1 GCA_937892345.1 uncultured Rhodocyclaceae bacterium
GTCGAGGAAACCGTCATCCTTGTCCATGATGTCGGCGAAGAAGATGTTCGGCGACTTGCCACCCAGTTCCAGCGTGGCCGGAATCAGGTTGTTGGCAGCGGCCTGGGCGATGACGCGGCCGGTGGAGGTCGAGCCGGTGAAGGCGATCTTGGCGATGCGCTTGCTGGTGGCGAGCGGCATGCCGGCTTCGCGGCCGAAACCGTTGACCACGTTCAGCACGCCCGGCGGCAGCAGGTCGGCGATCAGTTCGACGAGGACCAGGATGGAGATCGGGGTCGATTCGGCCGGCTTCAGAACCACGCAGTTACCTGCGCCGATGGCCGGTGCCAGTTTCCAGGCAGCCATCAGGATCGGGAAGTTCCAGGGGATGATCTGGCCAACGACGCCGAGCGGCTCGTGGTAGTGGTAAGCGACGGTGTTTTCGTCGATGTCGGAGAGGGCGCCTTCCTGGGCGCGCAGGCAGCCGGCGAAGTAACGGAAGTGGTCAACGGTGAGCGGGATGTCGGCGTTCAGCGTTTCGCGGATGGCCTTGCCGTTATCGACGGTCTCGGCATACGCCAGGGTTTCCAGGTTGGCTTCGAGGCGGTCGGCGATCTTCAGCAGCAGGTTGGCGCGCTCGGCTGGGCCGGTCTTGCCCCAGGCATCAGCAGCAGCGTGAGCGGCGTCCAGTGCCAGCTCGATGTCTTCGGCGGTGGAACGGGCGGCCTGGGTGTAGACCTTGCCGGTGGTCGGGGTGACGACGTCGAAATACTGACCCTTGACCGGGGCGACCCATTTGCCACCGATGAAATTGTTGTACTGGGCTTTGTAGGCGATCTTGGCACCTGCGGCGCCGGGGGCTGCGTAGAGCATATTGGTCTCCAGAATTATTTGGCTTGCGAACAGTGTTTCAAGCACAGCGGGGGATGGTTCTTGAGGAACATTGCTCCCGCCGATGCTCGTGCCAAATAGATTGCATACCGCGTGCCAGCTTGCAGCTTGAAGACGGTCAACCACCGTAAATCCATAAAAATCATCGAGATAATTCATTGGCGTAGCTTGGGCGCGTGTTTATGGGCGGCCATTCGATGATCAGCTGCTCAACAGGTGTTCAGTTACTGAGCAATGCGCTGCGGACAAAGGCAACAAAGCGGCAAGCTCGGGGATTCGCCAAAAAAGACATCGGCATTGCGTATGTCATTCCGGGGCGCTATGCTTTTGCCACTTTGTCTGGCCGCTCCATTTTCCAGACATGCTTCCGGAGACACGTTCATGAGTTCCCCTGATTTGGTGCAACCCGGCGACTGGTTTGAAATCGCACTGCGCGAAACCGGCTTGCCGCCCAATCCGGCCGTGCTGGCCGAGTTGCGGCTGGAACTGGCGCAGCAGGCCCATGACCGGGTGCGGATTGCTGAATTGCTGTCCGCGGATGTGGCGATTGCGATTGCCTTGATCCGCAGTGCCAATGAGAAATATTCGCCCGCCGAACGGGTCGGTGAAACCATTCACGATGCCATCTCCATGCTGGGCCTGGATCAGGTCATCAGCGCGCTGGCTTCCCGCCATTTTGACTCGGCTTTTGGTCATTTTCCGTGTCTCGAACGCTTCTGGGATCGCTCTGCCCAGAATGCCCGGCTATCTGCCTGGATTGCCGAGCGCGTGCCGGGTCGCCCGATTCCCGCCCCGCAGGCCTATACCTTCGGGCTCTTGCGCAATATCGGGATTCCGCTGTTGATGGCGCCTTTTCCGGAATACCGCAGCGTGCTGGTTCGCGCCAATCTGAATGCTTCCGCCTTTACCGCCATCGAAGATGATTCTCTCGGGCTCAACCATGCCGTGATCGGTGCCGAGCTGCTGCAGCACTGGCTGGATGATCCGCGCTTCTGTCTGGCGGTACGCCGTCACCACGATCTTGATTTTCTCCGTCGCAACGATAGCGCCAACGCATCGCCGCGTTGTCTGATCGCCATTTCAACGCTTGCCTCACATTGGCTGCAAAGCCGCATTTCGGTCGATACCGACGCCGAATGGGTGAAACTGGGTCCGGCCTGTCTGGAAATTCTGGGCTGGACCGAGGAGGATCTGATTCCGTTGCGGACCCAGGTTGAGGCTATCCTGCCGCCGCTGGCCTGAGCCTCTGTCGGCTACGGCCCAATGAAAAACCGGCGCAAGGCCGGTTTTTCGCGTTTGAGTGCCGTTGACCGGATCAGCGCAGCGCCAGAATCCAGTTGACCAGCAGACGGGCGTTGCCTTCGGTAATGGCCACAGCGTTGGGCGGCATGGACAGACCGCTGACCTTGTCTTTCCAGTGGCTGCTATAAGGATTCGAGCCCTCAAGAACAACGCGGGTGAGAAATTCGGCAGCGCCGGGCTTGCCCTTGTATTGGCCAGCCACATCCTGCCAGGCCGGGCCGATCGGCTTCATGCCGTTGGGACCGGGCTTGCCGGATTCAATGCTGTGACAGGTCATGCAGCCGCTGTTGGTGGCCAATTGCTTCATCTGAACGTCGTTCTTGGCATCGGCAAAGGCGGCGTTACTGAGAAGCGCTGCAAGAATCAGGCTGAGGCGGATCGTTGTATTTTTCATGGTGAAGACCCCTTTACTTGGGTGGTTTGAGAAAACTGAACAGTCAGGATGTGGGTGCGTGCTGGCCAAGTTCGACCATGCCGTGTGCTGCGGCGAAATGGAGGAGCTTGAAGTCGCTGTCGGCATCCAGCTTTTGCCGAATCATCGACAGATAGTTGAAAACGGTTTTCGGACTCAGGTGCATGGCATCGGCGATGCGGTTGGTGCTCTCGCCCTGCGCGAGCATGCGTAGCACTTCGAATTCCCGGGGCGTCAGCGCATGCAAGGCGGGCATGTTGTCCGTGATGGCTTCGCTTGCCAGAATGTCGGCAATTTCGGGCGAAAAGGCGCGTCGACCGTTGGCGATCCGGCGAATGGCCTCGATCACTTCGTCCGGTTCGCAGTATTTGGTCAGGTAGCCGTGAGCGCCACATTTCAGGGCTTGGGTGACGTGCCCCGCGCTGTCGTGCATCGACAGCACCAGAA
>CALAGF010000226.1 GCA_937892345.1 uncultured Rhodocyclaceae bacterium
CATGGTGTCCGAGGAGGAGGAGGACTTCGTCTCCTTCGATTCCGAGCTCTCCCGCCACTCCAAGTATGTGGTGCTGATCGATCCGCTCGACGGTTCTTCCAACATCGACGTCAACGTGTCCATCGGCACCATTTTCTCGGTACTCAAATGCCCGGACGGCGCCGACCTGTCCACGGAAGCCGCTGCAGAATCTGCCTTCCTGCAACCCGGCACCTCGCAGGTTGCAGCCGGTTACGCGGTTTATGGTCCAACCACGCTACTGGTCCTTAGCGTTGGCGACGGTGTGGTCGTATTCACGCTTGACCGTGAGCAGGGGCAATTCATCCTGACCCAGGAAAACGTACAGATTCCAGCCGACACCAAGGAATTTGCCATCAACATGTCCAATCAACGTTTCTGGGAAGCCCCTGTTCAGCGTTACGTCGACGAGATGGTGGCGGGCAAGACCGGACCGCTGGGCAAGGATTACAACATGCGCTGGGTCGCTTCAATGGTTGCTGATGTCCATCGCATCATGACTCGCGGGGGCATTTTCATGTACCCGATGGACAGCAAGATGCAAGCTCAGGGCGGCAAGCTGCGCCTGATGTACGAAGCCAACCCCATGGCCTTTCTGGTGGAACAGGCCGGTGGTGCTGCAACGACGGGACGTCAGCGTATCCTCGACATCCAACCGGATCGTCTGCATCAGCGGGTTCCCGTCATTCTCGGCTCCCGTAACGAGGTGGAGCGGGTTACCGGCTACCACAGCGCCTGAACTCAGGCGACAACATAAAAAAAGGCGGCTCCGGCCGCCTTTTTTCCTCGCAAGAAGGCTCGCGATCAGCGGTAACCCCCTTCGTTCGCGTTGTGAATGATCCAGGTCAGGTAATACCCGGAGCTAAAGCCGGCCTGATTGGAGAAAATCAGGCGCCCTTGACCCTTGTAAACCATTTCCCAACGCGACTTGTCGCTACCGAAATAGAAGGGAATAAAGGCTTTGCCAGTGACATAGGCTCCCTGGTCGGTCGGCTGGCCGGCTAGATCAGTAACCTGTTGCTGCGACATGCCGATCTTGAGGCGGGCAAACCGGCTGTTGGCAGCCTGCACGCCTGAAATCTCGCCCTGCCAATCATTGATGCCCTTGACCAGCGTCCCCTGACCAGCCTCCACTTTGGTCGAATCAGTAACGGGTTTGTTTTTGGACAGATCGTAGCCGCCCTTGGCCGGCGCAGACTGCACGATCACCGCACTCGGCTTCTCTGCCGGCTGGGCAGCAGTTGCCGGAACACAGTCGACAACAGGCGATTCCGCCTTCTGGCTCTTCTTTGAAGTCTTCTTTGCAGGCTTGGGGGCTTCCTTGCAAACGGGCTTGGCGGGCGCAGCCGGTGCCGCCTTGACGACTGGCTCAGGCGCCTTCTCGGCAACTTGAGGCGACTCCTGGGTTTCCGTCTTGGCCTGATTGGAAACGCAACCGGAAAGGCACAGCATCAGGCCGAGCAATACGGGAACAGCCAGACGAACCGGCACAACACTTTGTTTTTTCATGGAAATCTCAATGCCTACAAAAAGACGGGAGAAATGGGATGCCCGAACTGCCAGACAGTTCGGGCCTCCGCGACCGGTCGATCATAACGCGGTCTGTCGGATCGCATCAACAGCACTTGCCGCCAGCATCAAGATGCCGGAACGATTACGCTGCAACAGCGTACGCGCCCTATCCAAAAAGGTGCTTTTCACCGATAATTTCGGCTTTTCAGCAGGCTGGATTTCCGGAATATGAGCATCTGCACGCCCTCCAAATTCACCGCCCTGACTGGTGCTATCCGCGCACTGGCCATGGACGCCGTTCAGCAAGCCAACTCCGGACACCCGGGCGCCCCCATGGGCATGGCTGAAATCGCCGAAGTCTTGTGGCGTCGTCATCTGCGGCACAATCCGGCAAACCCGGCATGGCCTGACCGCGACCGCTTTGTGCTTTCAAACGGCCACGGCTCGATGCTGATCTATGCCTTGCTGCACCTGACCGGCTACGACGTCTCCATCGACGATCTCAAGAATTTCCGCCAGCTGCACGCCAAAACCCCGGGCCACCCGGAATATGGTTACACCCCGGGCGTTGAAACCACTACCGGCCCGCTCGGCCAGGGCATCACCAATGCGGTGGGCTTTGCGCTTGCCGAAAAGGTGCTGGCCGCCGAATTCAACAAGCCCGGCCACGAAATCGTCAATCACCACACCTACACTTTCCTTGGCGATGGCTGCCTGATGGAAGGGGTGTCGCACGAAGCCTGTGCCTTGGCGGGCACCCTCGGCCTGGGCAAGCTGATCGCTTTCTGGGACGACAACGGGATTTCCATCGACGGCCACGTTGAAGGCTGGTTCACCGATGACACCCCGAAACGTTTCGAAGCCTACGGCTGGCACGTGGTCCCGAATATCGACGGCCATGATCCGGAAGCCATCGAGCGCGCACTGCTCGCAGCCAAGGCAGTGACCGACAAACCCAGCCTGATTTGCTGCAAGACCGTGATTGGCGCCGGCTCTCCCAACAAGCAGGGCTCGCATGACTGTCACGGTGCACCGCTCGGCAAGGATGAAATTGCTGCGGCTCGCGCCTACATTGGCTGGAATTTCCCGCCTTTCGAAATTCCGGGTGACGTCTACGCCGCCTGGAACAGCCTGCCGCGAGGCGCAATTTTCCAGGAAAACTGGGACAGGCGTTTCGCTGCTTACTGCGAAGCCTTCCCGGCAGAGGGCGCAGAATTCGAGCGCCGGGTAATCAAGCGTGAATTGCCGGCAAACTGGGAAGCCAGCAAGGCCGCCTACATTGCCACTTGCCGCGAAAAGGCCGAGAACATCGCCACCCGCAAGGCTTCTCAGAACGCCATCGCCGCACTCGTCCCCGCCGTGCCGGAAATCTTCGGCGGCTCGGCCGACCTGGCGGGTTCCAACCTGACCTTCGTCAAGGGCAGCAAGGGCGTCACCCGCACCGAAGGCGGCAACTACTGCTATTACGGCGTACGCGAATTCGGCATGACCGCCATCGCCAACGGCCTTGCGCTGCACGGCGGTTTGATTCCCTACACCGCGACCTTCCTGGTCTTCTCCGACTACGCCCGCAACGCGATCCGCATGGCCGCGCTGATGAAGCAGCGCCAGATCATGGTCTATACCCATGACTCCATCGGTCTCGGCGAAGATGGTCCGACGCACCAGCCGGTCGAACACATCCCGTCAATGCGCATCATCCCGAATCTGGATGTGTGGCGTCCTGCCGATGCGACCGAAACGGCAATTGCCTGGGTTTCTGCGGTCGACCGCAAGAATGGCCCGAGTTTGCTCGCCCTGTCGCGCCAGAATCTGCCGACCGTCACGGGCGCCATCGCCGACGCCGACATTGCCAAGGGCGGCTATGTGCTGTCCGAAGCAGCCGATGCCCAGCTCACGCTGATCGCTACCGGCTCCGAAGTCAAACTGGCACTGGATGCCCAGGCCGCACTGGCTGCTGACGGCATTGTTGCCCGCGTGGTCTCAATGCCCAGCACCAACGTATTTGACCGCCAGAGTGCCGAATACAAGGCCAGCGTGCTGGGCGGCTGCAAGAAACGTATCGCCATCGAAGCCGCTCACCCCGACTTCTGGCGCAAATATGTCGGGCTGCACGGTGCCGTCATTGGCATCGACCGCTTTGGCGAATCCGCACCGGCCAACCAGTTGTTCGAAATGTTCGGGTTCACCGTCGCCAACGTCGTCAAGACGGCGAAAGAACTTTTGTCCTGATTCAGAATACCAACGCAGAGAGGAATAAATCCATGGCTATCAAAGTTGCAATCAACGGTTTTGGTCGTATCGGTCGCTGCACCCTGCGCGCGATTTACGAGCAGGGTCTGCAGAATGAATTCGACGTCGTCGCCATCAACGCCTCGGGCGATCTGGCGACCAACTCGCACCTGCTCAAGTACGACACCACGCACGGCCGCTTCCGCACCAGCGTCGAGACCGAAGGTGAAAACTGCATCATCATCGACGGCAAGAAGATCGCTTTCTACAACACCAAGAACCCGAAGGACATCAACTGGGCCGACCACGGCGTTGATCTGCTGCTCGAGTGCACCGGCGCCTACACCACCAAGGCCAAGGCGCAAGCCCTGCTCGAGCAAGGCGCCAAGCGCGTGCTGATCTCCGCGCCAGGCGGTGACGACGTCGACACCACCATCGTTGTCGGTGTTAACGAAGGCGCCCTGAAGGCCGACATGACCGTCGTCTCCAACGCTTCCTGCACGACCAACTGCCTGGCCCCGGTCGCCAAGATCCTGTCTGACGCCATCGGCATCAAGCAGGGCCTGATGACCACCATCCACGCCTACACCAACGACCAGGT
>CALAGF010000227.1 GCA_937892345.1 uncultured Rhodocyclaceae bacterium
ACCCAAGGCAGCACCGGCCACCACATCACGCCAGTAATGTTCATGCGCCTCCACCCGGCTGTAGCCCACCAGCCCGGCCAGTGCATACGCCGGCACACCATACTGCCAGCCACCCCGCTCCTGCATGTACTGCGCCGCCGCAAAAGCGACCGCCGTGTGCCCGGAAGGAAAGCTCTTGTCGTCTTTGCCATTGGGGCGGGTTTCATGGGTTACCCGCTTCAGAATTTCCGTAGACAAGAGCGTCAAACCCTCCGCCTTGGCCAACTGCAGAATGCCGGAACCATCATCCTGAGCCACGGAAATGATGGCTGCAGCCGCCGGCAAACCCAGCGCGAGCACATTGCTCAAGGTTCGATACGACTCATCCGAGGCTTGCGCCGGCTGCAGCATCGCGACAGACGAACACACAGCCAGCAGGGCAACTTTCGACTTGATTGCAGACATGAGACCGCCTCTAAATTCAAATATCCGGCGATTTTAACCGACAGGAGCCACCGGTCAGAGCAATTGCATGCCACGCAGGCACAGCTTGTGCTGAGACATGACCCATCACTCAGGAGAAAGCATCATGTCGATTGGTTCAATCTTTAGCACAGGCATTCAAAACATGCAGGCCGCCATCAACCGCACAGCGATTGCCGGTACCCAGCTGAACGTGGAACAGCAAGACTTCGCAGCCAAAATGGTCGCCATGCGGCAAGGCGAAATTGAAGTCAAAGCCGGCGCCAATGTGATCAAAACCGCCGACGAAATGCTCGGCACGATCATCAACGTGCGCGGCTGAATTTGCCGGACACGGGCAGGGATTGCCGCTTACCGCGCGCAGCTTGATGACCGAAACGCTACGCTATACACTTACCCATGATTAAGAGTTTCCAGCACAAAGGTCTGCAATCGTTTTTCGAGACAGGAAGCAAGGCCGGCATTCAGCCGCATCACGCGGCCCGTTTGTCGCGCCAGTTAATCCGCCTCGATACGGCGAAAAATTCAGACTACATGAATGTTCCCGGTTGGAAGTTTCACGGCCTAACCGGCAACTTGGCCGGGCATTACTCGGTAACGGTGAACGGCAACTGGCGCCTGACTTTCACCTTTGAAGATGGCGATGCCGTTCTGGTCGATTACCGGGACTATCACTGAGAGGTAAACAAAATGAGCCGAATGTTCAACCCGCCCCACCCCGGCGAAACACTGCGAGAGGATGTCCTGCCAGCTTTGGGGCTGACCGTCACCGAGGCAGCCGCCCAGCTTGGCGTCACCCGCGCAGCACTCTCCAGAGTGCTGAACGGTCACGCCGCAATTTCCCCGGTCATGGCCTTGCGCATTGAGTGCTGGCTCGGCTTGGAGAACGGCGGACATGCCGACGCATGGCTTGCGCAGCAAACCGCCTATGACCTCTGGCAGGCGAGAGAAGCCGGCATGCCGAAGGTTACGCCCGTATTACATGTGCCGACTGCATGACTGACAACAGGAAAAACAAAAAGGCCATTCCGAAGAATGGCCTAACTGTTTGATTTACCTGGTGCCCCCAGTCGGAATCGAACCAACACCTGATGATTACAAATCAACTGCACGACCTTCATGCTATGGGGGCACGGCAGGGCGCGAATTATAGCTGATACGCAACAGAACATGAACCAAGCCGCAAATCCTTTCGAAATCGCCCGCGAAACGCTCAAGCAACTGGCCTCGCGCCGCATTGCGCCAACGCCTGATAATTATCTGACGCTCTATCACGAGATCGCCGGCACCCAGCCGGCAAGCAAAGCCGAGTTTCCGGAACGCCAGTTGCGTTCGCTGGCCGCGGCACTGCCCAAGGCCTCCCCAGACCAATTGCGACTGGCCAGACAACTGGAAGAAGCGGTTAAAAGTGCCGATTGGGAAAACTACAAAAAGCACCTGACCGAATTTGTCAGCGCCATGATGGACACCCAGAAGCTGGCCTGGGGCGATTTGATCGCCGACCTGCTGCGCCAGTGGGATGCCCGTCACCCCGGCCTCACCGCAGCCCGCAAGCGCGATGCGCTCGATCATGTACTCAACACCGGCGCCAATCCGGAAACGCTCTACACGCGCCTGCAAAGTCTGCTGAAGGCCTGGGGCCAGGGGCGCGAAGGAGAAAGCAGCGCAACGGTCGACACCCCGGAAAAGACGGAAATCACCATGGCGGCACCGTCGACCGCAAGCATGCCGGCCGATCTGCTGCCTGAATTACGCGAGTTGTTCGCCTACACCCTCGAAACCGCCATCGCCACCCAGCTCATGGAAAGCCCGCAACTGGCAAGCGATGCAAAACAACTCGCCGGCACCATACGCAAAGCGCACAAAACCGACGACCTGCAAGCATTCATCGCCCAGCTCAAACGCTTTGCCTTCAAGCTCGAACTGCTCGCCGGCGACCAGACCGAGCTGCGCCACAGTCTGCTGGGCCTGCTCCGCCTGCTGGTCGAAAACGTCAACGAACTGGTGATTGACGACCGCTGGCTGCACGGCCAGATGGAAGTGGTGCGCGACATCATCGCCAAGCCGCTGTCGCAACGCGCCATCGATGACGCCGAGCGCCGGCTCAAGGAAGTCATCTTCAAGCAAAGCCAGCTCAAGGCCGGCCTCAACGACGCCCGCAACGCCATCAAGCAAATGCTGGCCGGCTTTGTCGACCATCTGGCGGACTTCGCCGATGCCACCTCCGACTTCCACGACAAAATCGAATCCTGCGCTGCCAAGGTCAGCGCTGCCAACGACATCAACGAACTGGAAAATGTGCTCGGCGAAGTCATGCGTGAAACGCGCAACATCCAGATCAACGCCCAGCGCTCGCGGGACGAACTACGGTCAACCCGGCAAAAGGTCGAAGAATCCGAGGCCCGCATCCGCGAACTGGAAAAAGAACTGGAAGAAACCAGCGACCTCGTCCGTCACGACCAACTCACCGGCGTGCTCAACCGGCGTGGCATGGACGACATGTTCGCCAAGGAAATTGCCCGTGCCGAACGCCACGACAGCCCGCTCTGCGTTGCCCTGCTCGACATCGACAATTTCAAGAAACTCAACGACAGCCTCGGCCACCAGGCCGGCGACCAGGCATTGATCCATCTCGCCACCGTCTGCCGCGACACCTTGCGCCCGCAAGACACCGTGGCCCGCTACGGCGGGGAAGAGTTCGTCATCCTGCTGCCAGACACCAAGCTGCCCGAAGCCAGCCACGCCATCACCCGCCTGCAGCGCGAACTCACCAAACGCTTCTTCCTGCACGCAAACGACAAGGTGCTCATCACCTTCAGTGCCGGCGTCACCGCCTTTATCGCCACCGACGACCCCGCCAGTGCCCTCAAGCGGGCCGATGAAGCGATGTACGAAGCCAAGCAAACAGGAAAAAACCGGGTCATTAGCCGCTAAAGTGTTTCAGCGCGGGAGATATCTTTGCGCTATCCCACGGGCGTTATTTGAGGAAGCACCGTGATGCAGCGAACACGCAGATGTAGAATAAATTTTCGTGAATCAGATCAGAAAGCGCCGACAGCATGAAAAAAATCAGCCGCTTAGCCATACGAAAAAAAGTCGTTTCAAACGTTCTAGCTTCACTGCGCATGGAACAGTTAGTACCCAGCCCGCATGTCATCAGTGGGCTTCGCACCTGTCTTAGCGGAAACGAAACCACCGAAAAGCTGCTTGCTGAAGTAATGAGCCGACATGTCACGGTACGACGGGTCTGACACCT
>CALAGF010000228.1 GCA_937892345.1 uncultured Rhodocyclaceae bacterium
TGCACCGGGGGGGCCAGGTTGAGCAGGCGCAACAAGTTGGAGGCTGCCGAACGCGAACGTCCTACAGCCTGGGCGGCCTGTTCGTGCGTCAGGCCAAACTCGCCCACCAGGCGCTGCAGGCCCTGGGCTTCTTCCAGCGGGTTCAGGTCTTCACGCTGAATGTTCTCAATCAGCGCCATCGCGATAGCGGTTTCATCCGGCACATCACGCACCATCGCCGGGATGGTGTCTTTACCGGCCTGTTGGCTGGCGCGCCAGCGACGTTCACCGGCAATGATCTCAAAACGGTCGCCAGCGATCGGACGCACCACGATCGGCTGCATCACGCCCTGGGCCTTGATCGACTGCGCCAGCTCTTCCAGCGCCTGGGGGTCCATGTCACGGCGCGGCTGGTACTTGCCACGCTGGATGCGGTCCAGGGGCACGTGTTGCAGCTCGCTCTGATCGATCTTGCTGGCCTGTTCTTCCAGCGCGGTGACGGTCGGGACGTGGGGGCTGCTCAACAGTGCATCGAGCCCGCGTCCTAGACCTCTTTTCTTGACGGCCATGGTTTCCTCAGGCTGGCTTGGCAGCTTTTGCAGTGCGGCGTTGACGACGAACCAGCTCACCGGCCAGGGCCAGGTAGGCCAGGGCACCGCGTGACGACTTGTCGTAGGTGAGTACCGGCATGCCGAAGCTCGGGGCTTCGGCCAGGCGGACGTTACGCGGGATCACCGTGTCGTACAGCTGATCGCCGAAGTGTTCCTTGAGCTGCGCCGACACATCGTTCATCAGGCTCAGGCGCGGATCGAACATGGTCCGCAGCAGGCCTTCGATCTGCAGGTTCGGGTTGAGCAGTTCGGCAATGCGCTTGATGTTATCCACAAGGTCGCTCAAGCCTTCGAGGGCGAAGTACTCGCACTGCATGGGGATAATTACCCCATCGGCGGCCACCAGCGCGTTAAGCGTGAGCATCGACAGCGACGGTGGGCAGTCGATCAAGATGTAATCGTAATTCTCGCGGATCGGCGCCAAGGCGCTGCGCAGACGGCTTTCTTTCATCTGCATTTCCAGCAGCACCACTTCCGCCGCCGTCAGGTCGCGGTTGGCCGGCAGCAGTTGATAACCGCCGTGTTCGGAATAGTGCATGGCCTGGGCCAGGTCACACTCGCCGATCAGCAAGTCGTAGACCGAGTTTTCCAGGCCGTGTTTATCCACACCGCTACCCATGGTGGCGTTGCCCTGTGGATCGAGGTCGATCAGCAGCACCCGGCGCTTGGTCGCGACCAGGGATGCTGCGAGGTTGATGCAGGTGGTGGTTTTACCCACGCCACCTTTCTGGTTCGCTATCGCGAATACCTTAGCCATTCTTGCTTGTGTTCCCAATCATGCCGTGCGGCGCAGTATCAGCAGATGGCGTTGGCCTTGGCAACCGGGTACGGCCAAGGCGTGTTCGCTATCGAGGTGGAAGTCTGCCGGCAATGCTACCAGCTCATCGGCCGGATGCAGTCCTTTCATTGCCAGCCACTGTGTCTGGGAATTCCCCAGGTGCCGCGTCCAGTTGGTGAAGTTTTCCATGCTGCTGAAAGCACGTGAAATGATCCCGGTGAACGGCTGCGCTGGCTGAAACTCCTCAGCCCGCTTGTGGATAACCGTCAGGTTGTCCAGCTTCAGGTTGGGTGCGGCCATTGCCGCCTCCCAGATCTGGCCCTCGCCCTGCTCGCCGTCGACACGCTCTGCGCCGATGCCGACCACCTCGGGCACGAGGATGAGCTGCACCGGACGGGCGACGCCCTTCTCGAAGCGCACGGCGAGGCCGGTCTTGGAGATCAGGGTGTGGTTCCGGTTCAGCACGAAATGGGGGAGTTTCACTTCACTCATCATCTTCTCCTTGTGGGCTGAGCCCCGAAGGGCTCAGCGGGTTGGCTTAGTTGGTGACAGCCTCGTGGATGCGACCGTCGAGGGTGTAG
>CALAGF010000229.1 GCA_937892345.1 uncultured Rhodocyclaceae bacterium
CGACACGCCCGAAACGGCCAAAATTGCCGAACCCCACCCGGTCATTGACGAATTGGCCAGACTGGACCCCGACAGCTTGACGCCGCGTGAAGCACTGGATGCCCTGTACGCACTCAAAGGCATGCTCCGGTAAACGGACTGCGGCCGGACTTTTCCATTGGGAAAGTCCGGCCGCAGAATAAAACCCGGGCGGTCAATGACAGCCCTGATTTACCGCTTAGTGACAGCCTTCTTCATCATCATCCGGATTGTGGACGTGGCCGTGTTCGACTTCCTCGGCACTGGCCGGACGAATCGCGGTAACCGTGCAAGTAAAGACCAGCGCCATGCCGGCCAGCGGATGATTGCCATCCAGCACCACTTTGTCATCGGCGATATCGGTCACGCGATAAATGACCAGATCTTCATCACCGCCGTCTTCCGGGCCACCCTCGAACTGCATGCCGACCTGCAACTCCTTGGGAAAATCCTTGCGCGGTTCAATCTGAACCATTTCCGCATCGTATTCGCCAAAGGCCTCATCCGGCTGCAACTTGACCTGCACCGACTCGCCAATCGCCTTGCCCTGCAGGGCTTCCTCGATTTTCGGGAAAATGTCGTCGTAACCGCCGTGCAGATACACCAGTGCCTCGCGGCCTTCATCGACCACCTCGCCGTCCGGATCGGTCACATGGTAGTCAAGCGTGATGACGGAATTTTTGGCAACCTGCATGTTCATGAATTGAGTTCCTTGACGAGACGCAGCACTTCCTGTGCATGGCCCTTGTAATTAACGTTGTATAGGGCATGACGAATGATGCCATGCCGATCAATGACAAATGTGGAGCGAACGATGCCGTACTTCCGGTGACCATCCACTTCCCGGGCCTGCCATACCCCGTACTGCTTGCAAACCGAACCCTCGATGTCTGATAGCAGTTCGATCCCAATCCCCTCGCGATCGCGGAATTCCTGGTGCCTCAGACAGTCGTCACGACTGATGCCGAATAGCACACAAGCCTGCGCCTCGAAATCGCGATCATGGTCGGAGAAATCGGTCACTTCGCGAGTACAAAATGGGGTTCCGTCTTTTGGATAAAACAACAAAACCACATTGCCACGACCTATTGATGCCGCCAGATCGATGGTTTCCATATCGGCATCCGGCAAGCTGAACAGCGGCGCCTTCTCTCCGGACTTGAGCAGCATAGCCATAACACCGAGCCTCCCTCTGTCGATCTAGACCGGCTCATTCTAGCGAAGCGTAATGGCCCTGACTACAACGGTCGACGCGGAATCCAGCCTATTTTTCAGCGGCCTTTTCGGGCAGCTGAATAAAGGTTTCACCCTGCTTGACCATGCCCAGTTCGAAGCGGGCACGTTCTTCAATAGCGTCATAACCCTGCTTCAGGTCGCGAACCTCGGCATCAAGGCCCGCGTTCCTGATTTCCAGCTTGCTGGTCGCTTCCTTCTGGTCCTGCAACTGGCGGTCGTACTCCCAAACCTTGAGCCATCCCCCCTTGCCCAGCCATAGCGGGTACTGGAGAAGGACAATCACGGCAAGCAGCCCGACCGTCAGCCAACGCATGGCGATTTAGCGCAGGTTGTAGAAGGTTTCACGACCCGGGTAGGACGCGGTATCGCCCAGATCCTCCTCGATGCGGATCAACTGGTTGTACTTGGCGATACGATCAGAACGCGACAGGGAACCCGTCTTGATCTGACCGGCATTCAGGCCGACCGCGATATCGGCAATCGTGCTGTCCTCGGTTTCACCGGAGCGATGCGAAATCACGGCGGTGTACCCGGCGCGCTTGGCCATCTCGACGGCAGCGAAGGTTTCGGACAGGGTACCGATCTGGTTGATCTTGATCAGGATGGAGTTGGCAATGCCCTTCTGGATACCTTCCTTGAAGATGCGGGTATTGGTGACGAAAATATCGTCGCCAACGATCTGCACCTTGTTGCCGAGGCGGTCGGTGAGCAGCTTCCAGCCGTCCCAGTCAGCTTCGGACATGCCGTCTTCAATCGAGACGATGGGGAATTGATCCGCCAGATTGGCCAGATAATCAACAAACTGAGCCGAGGTCAGTTGCAGACCTTCGCCAGACAAGTGGTACTTGCCGTCCTTGTAGAACTCGGAAGCCGCACAGTCGAGCGCCAGCAGTACATCCTTGCCCGGCACGTAACCGGCGGCCTCAATGGCCTGCATGATGATTTGCAGCGCTTCGGCATGGCTGCCCAGATTCGGGGCAAAACCGCCTTCATCACCGACGGCGGTGGAGTGACCGGCCTTGTCCAGCAATTTCTTCAATGCGTGGAAGATTTCCGCACCACAACGCAGGGCTTCGCGGAAGGTGTTGGCACCAACCGGCATCACCATGAATTCCTGGATATCCAGGCTGTTGTTGGCGTGCTCGCCACCGTTGATGATGTTCATCATCGGCACCGGCATCTGCATCGGGGCCATGCCGCCAAAATAGCGATACAGCGGCAGGCCGGATTCCTCAGCGGCTGCCTTGGCCACCGCCATGGAGACGGCGAGGATGGCATTGGCACCGAGGCGAGACTTGTTGTCGGTACCGTCAAGTTCGATCATGGTCTGATCGATGAAAGCTTGTTCCTGGGCATCCAGGCCAATGATGGCTTCGGAAATTTCGGTATTCACGTTCTCGACGGCTTGCATCACGCCTTTGCCGAGGTAGCGACCCTTGTCGCCGTCACGCAGCTCGATGGCTTCGCGGGAACCGGTGGAGGCACCGGACGGCACAGCGGCACGGCCCATGACGCCAGACTCCAGCAATACATCGGCTTCAACCGTGGGGTTCCCACGGGAATCCAGAATCTCTCGTGCAACAACATCAACGATGGAACTCATATTTCTTCCTTGTTATCAAAAGGTTGAAAGGCGCTTTTAAAGCTGTTTATTAAATTTTCAATTCTTCAAAACCGGCGGATTTGGCGGCCTTGTCGATGGCCAGCAAGCTGCTCAACAGAGCGGCCATGCGGTCCAGAGGCCAGCTGTTAGGACCATCCGAGAAAGCTTTTTCCGGGCAAGGATGGGTTTCCATGAACAATCCGGAAATACCCACGGCCACTGCCGCACGTGCCAAAACCGGGACAAATTCGCGTTGCCCGCCGGAAACCGTACCCTGGCCACCGGGCAACTGCACGGAATGCGTCGCATCGAAGACCACCGGACAGCCGGTTTCGCGCATGATCGCCAGACTGCGCATATCGGACACGAGGTTGTTGTAGCCAAAACTCGCGCCACGTTCGCAGACCATGATGTTGTCCGCGCCGCCATTCACTTCGCGCGCCTTGTCGACCACGTTCTTCATGTCGCCCGGCGCCAGAAATTGGCCCTTCTTGATATTGACCGGCTTGCCGCAGGAAGCCACCGCGTGGATGAAATCAGTCTGGCGACACAGGAAAGCCGGTGTTTGCAGCACATCAACCACCGAGGCCACCTGGGCCACATCGGCCGCATCATGGACATCGGTCAGGATGGGCACGCCGACTTGAGCACGCACGCTATCCAGCAACTTCAAACCATCATCAATCCCGGGACCGCGAACCGATTGACCGGAACTGCGGTTGGCCTTGTCGTAGGACGCCTTGAAAATGTAGTTGATGCCCAGTTGACCGCAGACATCCTTCATGTGCCCGGCCACATCCACGCACAATTGCAGTGATTCAGCGGTACACGGGCCGGCAATCAGGAAAAAAGGCTGGTCAAGACCGGCCTCGAAACCGCAGAGTTTCATCAGTTTTTACCCTGTTTGTTAGCCAGCGCTGCCTTCACATAGGAGGAGAACAGCGGGTGACCCTGACGCGGATTGGAAGTAAATTCCGGATGGAACTGGCAACCGACGAACCAAGGATGGACCTCTGTCGGCAGTTCAACCATTTCACAGAGATCGGTACCCGGCGCGCGCCCGGCAACCACCAGCCCCTTGGCTTCCAGCTGGGTCAGCAAGGTGTTGTTGACTTCGTAGCGGTGACGATGCCGCTCAGTGATTTCCGGCACTCCATAAATCTCGCGGGCCAGCGAACCTTCCTTGAGCTTGCAGACCTGGGCGCCGAGACGCATGGTGCCACCGATATCGGAATCCTCGGTACGCTTCTCGATCTTGCCGGAGGCATCCAGCCACTCGGTAATCAGGCCGATCACCGGGTAAGGCGTGTCCTGCACGAATTCCGTGGAATGCGCATGCGCCATGCCGGCAACGTCACGGGCAAATTCGACGACAGCGAGTTGCATGCCAAGGCAGATGCCGAGATAAGGCAGCTTGTTTTCACGGGCATAACGAATGGCGGCAATTTTGCCCTCCGTACCGCGTCGACCGAAGCCGCCGGGTACCAGAATGGCATCGAGATCCTCGAGAACGCCAGTCCCCTGCTTTTCGATATCTTCCGAATCCAGATAAACGATATCCACCTGGGTGCGCGTATGGATGCCGGCATGCTTGATGGCTTCGATCAGCGATTTGTAGGACTCGGTCAAATCCACGTACTTGCCGACAAAGGCAATCTTGACCTGATGCAGCGGATGTTCCAGCGCGACGATCAGGTTTTCCCAGACCGTCAGATCAGCCGCCTTGGCCAGGATATTCAGCTTGTGGCAGACGATTTCGTCCAGCATCTGCTCGTGCAGCATGCCCGGAATCTTGTAGATCGAATCGGCGTCCAGACATTCGATGACGGCTTCCGGCATCACGTTGCAGAACAATGCAATCTTGCGACGCTCTTCAACCGGAATCGAACGGTCGGCGCGACACAGCAGGATGTCCGGCTGGATACCGATTTCGCGCAGTTCCTTGACGGAATGCTGGGTCGGCTTGGTCTTCAGTTCGCCGGCGGTCGGGATGTAGGGCAGCAGCGTCAGGTGCATGTAGCAGACGTTGTTGCGCCCTTCTTCAATCCCCATCTGACGAATGGCTTCAAGGAAAGGCAGCGACTCGATATCGCCGACCGTGCCGCCGACTTCGACGATGGCCACATCGGCGCCTTCGGCACCGGCCTTGACCTTGCCCTTGATTTCGTCGGTGATGTGCGGGATGACCTGCACGGTCTTGCCGAGGTACTCGCCGCGGCGCTCTTTCTTGAGCACCGTGTCGTAGACCTGGCCGGTCGTGAAATTGTTGCGCTTGGTCATCTTGGC
>CALAGF010000230.1 GCA_937892345.1 uncultured Rhodocyclaceae bacterium
GCATGCTGCATGGCCAGATGACCCAGTCCTGCATGACTTTCGGCCCGCATCCTGTGCAAGCGAACATCACCCGGTGCACCACGTAACTGCGACTCGGCAAAACGCAAGCTCTCATCAAACTGGCGGTTGGCCACCAGAGCACTGCCGAAACCATAGACCAGCGAGCGATCAAGCGGATATCGCAGCATCGCGTCGCGATAGATTTGCAAGCCACCCTTGGCGTCACCCATGCCGATACGCACATCGGCGGCCAGATGTTCAATCATGCCAGCCGAAGCCCGCAAGGCACGTATTGCCTGAATCTCGCGCCAGGCGGCCTCCCACTGTTGCGTACGGTACAAAGCAAACGCAAGTCCATAACGCGTCGCAACTTCTGACTGAAACTTGCGCTCGATCAGCTGCGTGTTGAACACCTTGATCGCCTCCTCGGCCCGTCCTTGCATGGCCCGCAAACGCGCACGCACCAGGAGAAAGTCCAGACTGTCGGCCACCTGCCGGTAGGGCAGCAACTGCTGACGGTTTTGCATGTCGCCAATGCGCTCTGTCGTCAGCGGGTGGGTTTGCAAATAGGCCGTTGCATTGTTTTCATACAAACGTGTGGCCTGTTGCAAACGCTCGAAAAAAATCGCCATACCGCGCGGATCAAAGCCGGCCTTGCCGAGCATGTCGAAACCGATGCGATCTGACTCCCGCTCGAAATCCCTCGAGAACGCCAACTGGCTCGACATGGCGCCGGCCTGGGAAGTCGCAATCGCCGCCCCTGCTGCCTGAGGATTGGAGCTTGCGGCCAACAGGGCCAGACCGATGGCCAGCATGCTGGCCATGCCTATCCTTTTGGATTGGAACAACTGACGCGCCAGATGGCGTTGCGTAACATGAGAAATTTCGTGAGCCAACACCCCGGCCAGTTCCGACTCACCCTGCGCAGCCATGATCAGTCCGGTATGCACGCCGATAAAACCACCGGGCATCGCGAATGCATTGATACTGGGATCATTGAGCGCAAAAAAATAGAAACCGTAGCCTGGCTCCAGGCTATAGGCTGACAATCGCCCACCCAGCTGGTTCAAATAAGACTCGACATCCGGATCGTCGAGATAGCTCAATTCCTGTCTGCGTATCTCATGCATGATTTGCTGCCCGACCCGTTTTTCGGCTTGGACTGAAAGCTCACCGCTCGCCACATCGCCAAGTTCCGGCAACTCACTGGCGAAGCCAGGTGGGCAAGAGAGGCTCACACAGAGCATGAGGAGGCCGAGACGGTGGAAAATTCGCATGGTGCTATGATATCGCAGCCTGCACGAGGTCAATCCCGGCCTTGGTAACCAAACGTAATCAACCGTGAACTCATCAGAACTGACCCACTTCAACAGCGCCGGCCAGGCCCATATGGTGGATGTCGGCAGCAAAAACGAAACCGCCCGCAGCGCCACCGCCACCGGCAGCATCTTCATGCTTCCGGAAACCCTTCAGCGGGTCAGCGAAGGCTCGGCAAAAAAAGGGGATGTCCTTGGCATCGCCCGAATCGCCGCGATACAAGCATCGAAACGCACAGGTGAACTCATTCCTCTATGCCACCCGATCGCACTCACCCGCGTTACTGCAGACTTTGCATTGGACCCGGTGCAACATGCCGTTCACTGCACCGTCACAGCAGAATGCTTTGGCCGTACTGGGGTAGAAATGGAAGCACTAACCTCTGCGTCTGTGGGTCTGCTTACAATTTACGACATGCTGAAAGCAGTGGACCGCGGCATGCGCATTGCAAACCTGCGCCTGATTGAAAAAAAAGGCGGAAAATCAGGCCACTGGAGCGCGACATGACATCAATCGATCACCCAACCCCTGCAGCAATGCGCAGACAACTGCTCAAAAGTGGCGTCTCTGCAAGCTTGCTTATTCCTTTACTTGGAACGGGACTCCTCACCCCGGCGCGTCTGTTGGCTGCCGAATGGCAACAGACAGCCTTCACTGCAAACAATATCGGCGATGCGCTGAAAGCATGGGGCGCCGGTAACGCCGCCGAAACTCCTGACATTCAGATCATCACGCCCGAGATTGCTGAAAACGGGGCCAAAGTCGAGATTGAAATCACCTGCAACCTGCCTGAAGCTCGCACACTGGCGGTCTTTGCCGACAAAAACCCAATGCCGCTCTGTGCCAGCATGGATTTTTCACCTCCAGCGCTCCCCTACGTAAAAATTCAACTCAAAATGGCAGAAACCACACGCATTCGTGCAGTATCCCGTAGTAGTGACGGTCGAACCCATGTTGCATTTCGCGAAATCAAAGTCACCCTGGGTGGCTGCGGGGGCGCGTAATGGGAGAGGCCATCAAGATTCGCGCACTGACTCAGGGCGAAATTACCAGCATACGCATCCTTATGCAGCATCCGATGGAAACCGGACAGCGCAGGGACGACAAAGGCAAAGCCTTCCCGGCTCATTACATCCGGACATTCAGCGTCAGCCTGAATGGCAAAAAACTGGTTGAGGGGCAGTTGAACACCTCTGTTTCCAAAAACCCCCTCTTCGGATTCCGGGCTCGCGGCATTCAACCGGGGGACAAGCTGCGTGTTCACTGGACCGACAATACCGGCGACAAACGGGAAGACGAAATCACGGTTTCCTGAGCCTGCGAGCAGAATCGTGTAAACAAAAAAAGCCCGTCTGAACCAGACGGGCTTTGTTCTGTATCAGCGACGCGAATCAGGCGCGCTGAATATTGGAAGCCTGCTTGCCCTTGGGGCCTTGCACAACTTCGAAGGAGACTTTTTCGCCTTCCTTCAGGGTCTTGAAGCCGTTCATGTTGATTGCCGAAAAATGGGCGAAAAGATCTTCGCTGCCATCGTCCGGGGTGATAAAGCCAAAGCCTTTGGAATCATTAAACCACTTGACGGTACCGATTGCCATGTCTGCTACTTTCCCACAAAAAACTTACAAATCTCCGGGTTTCCCCGACTCCCTGTTTGAACTCAGCGACTCCGGTGCCCAGGAGGAACCTCGATACAACTTGAAGCCAAACACACTGACTTTCTACGCCAAACGAATTTATGCGTCAACAAATTTACATGGCGCAGCGCAGCATAAACGCCGGCAGGAGATTTGCTTGATGTGCCTTGAAATTTGCCGCCCCAAGCCCGACTTCTTGGGTTGCAGATTGGGATGGACTGTATAGAATCGAACGCATGGCTACGAAGATTCAGGAAGGCGGGCAGTTGCAGGCAGAACGCAGCAAACTGCAACCGCCCAAAATGTACAAGGTGGTGTTGCTGAACGACGATTACACACCAATGGATTTCGTCATCAACGTTTTGCAACGTTTTTTTTCGCTGGACACTGAACAAGCGACGCGAATCATGCTCAAAGTGCACAACGAAGGTCGAGCAGCCTGTGGCGTATATACCCGCGACATAGCAGCAACCAAAGTTGAACAGGTCATTGCATACGCCAACCAGCACCAACACCCGCTTGCCTGCATCATGGAGGAGAACTGATGATTGCTCAGGAACTCGAAGTCAGCCTGCATATGGCCTTCGTCGAGGCGCGCCAGAAGCGCCACGAGTTCATTACTGTGGAACACCTGCTACTGGCGCTGGTTGATAATCCTTCAGCAGCAGAGGCACTGCGCGCCTGCGGCGCCCGGCCTGATGCACTGCAAAAAGATCTGACCAACTTCATCAACGAACACACACCCTCGGTGTCAGGGGAAGACGACATTGACACTCAACCGACCCTGGGTTTTCAGCGGGTCATCCAGCGTGCCATCCTGCACGTTCAGTCCTCCGGCAAAAAAGAAGTGAATGGCGCCAACGTACTGATCGCCATTTATGGCGAAAAGGATTCGCACGCCGTGTATTTCCTGCAGAAGCAAGGCGTTACCCGCCTTGACGTCGTCAATTTCGTTTCACACGGCATCAGCAAGGTGCCGCAGCCCAAGTCCACGCCCGAGGGTGAGGCTGAAAACGAAAGCGAAAAGGCAGATGCCGGGCCGCTCGAGCAATACACAATCAACCTCAACGCCCTCGCCCTTCAAGGAAAGATTGATCCCTTGATCGGTCGCGACAAGGAGTTGGAACGTGTCATCCAGACCCTGTGTCGCCGGCGCAAGAATAATCCTTTGCTCGTTGGCGAAGCCGGTGTTGGAAAGACCGCAATTGCTGAAGGCCTTGCACGCAAGGTGGTCGAAGGCGAAGTGCCGGAAATCCTGGCGGCAGCAAATGTATACGCCCTTGACATGGGTTCGCTTCTGGCCGGCACAAAGTATCGCGGTGATTTCGAGCAGCGCCTGAAAGGTGTGCTTAAAGCCTTGCAGGACAATACCAATGCCATCCTGTTCATCGATGAGATTCACACCTTGATTGGTGCCGGCTCGGCCTCTGGTGGCACACTGGATGCGTCCAACCTGCTCAAGCCCGCACTGTCATCAGGCCAGCTCAAATGTATCGGCGCAACAACCTATACCGAGTTCCGTGGCATCTTTGAAAAGGACAGCGCGCTCTCGCGCCGTTTCCAGAAAATCGACGTCAACGAGCCTTCTGTTGCCGAGACAGTGGAAATTCTTAAGGGCCTCAAGGCACGTTTCGAGGCTCACCACGGTATCAAGTACTCGGCTACAGCACTTTCCTCTGCGGTTGAGTTGTCGGCGCGCTACATCACTGACCGCCATCTGCCGGACAAGGCGATTGACGTGATCGATGAAGCGGGCGCAGCACAACGCATCCTCCCCAAGTCCAAGCAAAAGAAAACCATCAGCAAAACGGATATCGAGGAAATCGTTGCCAAGATCGCACGCATTCCTTCGCAACACGTTACGCTCGACGATCGCAGTGCGCTGAAAAACCTGGATCGAGATCTGAAAGCCACCGTATTCGGTCAGGACAAGGCCATTGATGCGCTCGCCAAATCGATCAAGATGGCCCGTTCAGGGCTCGGCAATCCCGGCAAACCCATCGGCGCCTTCCTGTTCAGCGGTCCGACCGGTGTTGGCAAAACGGAAGTGGCGAAGCAACTGGCCTACTGCCTCGGTATCGAACTCCAGCGCTTTGACATGTCCGAATACATGGAGCGCCACGCCGTTTCACGCTTGATCGGCTCACCACCGGGCTATGTCGGTTTTGAACAGGGTGGCCTGTTGACCGAAGCCATCAGCAAAAAGCCCTATTGCGTCCTGTTGCTGGATGAAATCGAAAAAGCGCATCCGGACATTTTCAATATCCTGTTGCAGGTCATGGATCACGGGACACTAACCGACAATAACGGGCGCAAGTCGGATTTCCGCAACGTGGTGATCATCATGACAACCAACGCCGGCGCGGCCGACCTGCAAAAGTCGAGCATGGGCTTCACTTCCAGCAAGGAAGCCGGCGACGAACTGGCGGAAATCAAGCGCATCTTCACGCCAGAGTTCCGTAACCGCCTTGATGCCACGATCTCGTTCAAGGCGCTAGACCACGAAATCATCCTGCGGGTCGTCGACAAGTTCCTGATCCAACTGGAAGAGCAGTTGCATGAAAAGAAGGTGGAGGCGCAGTTCTCCGATGCGGTGAAGGACATGCTCGCCGAAAAGGGCTTCGATCCCCTGATGGGCGCCCGTCCGATGGCCCGCCTGATCCAGGACACGATTCGCTCGGCACTGGCCGACGAGTTGCTGTTTGGCAAACTGGCGAATGGCGGTCGTGTTACGGTCGACCTCGATTCGGACGGAAAAATCCGCCTCTCCTTCGAGGAAGAAAAGGCAGATCGGAAGAGCGTCGTGTAGGGAAAGAGTGTCTTCGCCTGTGTAGAT
>CALAGF010000231.1 GCA_937892345.1 uncultured Rhodocyclaceae bacterium
AGTCGCACAAGAGATAGAGCGGAAGCGCTCGTTCAAATTCAGGTAAGACGCTAGGGCCTGTTCTCAATTATCGAACCAGCAGTATGCCGAATGGAAGCCTCGTTAAAAAAGTTATTTACAGTCAATGACATAGCAAGGGGCTGTTCACAGCGGTCTGAATCTGGTTATATCCTGACTTTTCGGCTGAGCTCAGGAATGGATCGGAAGATGCTGCGCGACGACCAGTGGGAGCGCATTGAACAACTCTTGCCCGGCAAGGCGACCGACCGTGGCGTTACGGCCAAGGACAATCGGCGCTTCGTCGAAGCGGTGCTGTGGATCATGCGCACGGGCAGTCCGTGGCGCGACCTCCCGGAGGAACTGGGGCATTGGCACCGGACCTTCGTTCGCTTCTCGCGCTGGCGCGAGAAAGGGGTGTGGGAGCGGGTTGCCACCGCACTGCGTAGCGAGGCCGACATGGAACATCTGTTTCTCGACTCGACGATCGTGCGCGCACACCAACACTCGGCCGGCGCCCAAAAAAAGCGGGCGACCAGCAAATCGGCCGCTCGCGGGGTGGATTGACCACCAAGCTGCATGTCGCAGTGGATTCCTTGGGCAATCCAGTACGAGTCATTCTCACGGCAGGTCAGCTCTCCGATATCGGGCAAGCGGGCGCACTGATCAAAGATCAGCCCGCCGAGTTCATTGTGGCCGACAAGGGCTACGACTCGGATGCCTTTGTCGAAACCATCAGGGCGCAAGGCAGCCAAGCTGTCATTCCACCTCGCTCCAACCGACTCAACCCGCGTGCCTTCGATCGCCATATCTACAAGGACCGCAATCTGATCGAGCGCTTCTTCTGTCGCATCAAGCAATTCAGACGCATCGCCACGCGCTACGACAAACTCGCACAGTCATTCCTGTCCTTCGTTCATCTCGCTTGCGCTTTCGTCTGGTTGGCTTAATTGAGAACAGGCCCTAGGGCCTCGGCGTTGCTCCACACCTTGGGCAGCTGCGCATCGCTCAGGGCAGCCAAGCAGCTCAGCGTGAC
>CALAGF010000232.1 GCA_937892345.1 uncultured Rhodocyclaceae bacterium
GGTGCGGGCGATGACGCGCATCGCTCCCCGGAAACGGGGAGCGTGGATTGAAACTTTGTCGTTTCCGACGCCAACGCAGCGTTCAATGTCGCATCGCTCCTCGGAAACGGGGAGCGTGGATTGAAACTTCACAACCCTCCCAAAGGAGAGCAGCACCATGAACGCATCGCTTCCCGGAAACGGGGAGCGTGGATTGAAACGCTCTGATCTGCTGAGGTTGTGCATGTAAGGAAGGTGCATCGCTCCCCGGAAACGGGGAGCATGGATTGAAACAACGGCATCTGGGCAGCAACCCCGCTGAGGTCGAACTTTGTACGGACAGGCGGGGTGGTTGATGAAACAAGCATCTGAACCGGGCGTCAGTACATTGAGCTGAAGAAGCAAGGCGGCGCCGGATTCGAACCGGATCATAGGACTGTTGCCAGCCACTAACCGTTCCCATTGGAAACAACCGCCTTGCTTTCAGTGTAGCGACTGACCATCAATATTTAAAGGAAGCCGGACATGATCGTTGTCGAAGTCAGTGACCGCACCCTGCGCACAGCCTTGGGGCGACTCGCCGAGCGTGTCGGCAATTTGCGCCCGCTCATGCAGGCGCTGGGCGAAGACATCATGGAGCGCGCCAAGCAGCGTTTCGAAACCAGCACCGGGCCTAATGGCGAGCGCTGGCAGCCCAACGCCCGCGCCACCATCGAAGCCTTCATTGCCAGCCGGGGCGGCATGGGCAAGCGCGGCATCAACAAAAAGGGCATGGGGCTGGCGATGACCAAGCGACATCGCTCCCTAGAATCGGAGGCGTGGATTCGAGGCCAAGCTGTAGCAAGGATATCGTGAGTTTGAATTCAGGAAACAGTGCAATCCTCCGTGCTTTTGTTATCTAATCTGGCCTCATTGGTCTTCACTACAACTCCCCATCTTGATGAACTCAACCCCTTTTCCTGCGACACCCCGTCTTTCAGGCACTGATGCCGACTCAAAGCGGCGTGAAATTCTTGAGTATTTCCATGCGACCTTTGATCGTTATGAGTCGCTGTTTGAATGCTTGTCCTGCGACGAGGCGTATTACGTCAAGCCGATTTCCCTGCGTCATCCGCTGATTTTCTATTTCGGCCATACCGCCACCTTTTTCATCAACAAGCTGGTGCTGGCGGGGTTGCTGACTGAGCGCGTGCATCCCGGCTACGAGTCGATGTTTGCCATCGGCGTCGATGAAATGAGCTGGGATGATTTGAGCGATGCGCGTTATGACTGGCCCTCGGTTGCCGAGGTTCGGGCGTATCGGGCCAAGGTGCGGGGTCTGGTGGATGGCTTGATTCGCCGTTTGCCGCTGGGTTTGCCGATCGGCTGGAGTGATCCGTTCTGGATCATTTTGATGGGTATCGAACATGAGCGCATTCATCTTGAAACTTCGTCGGTGCTGATTCGCCAGCACGATCTGCGTTATGTACAGCCGCATCCGGCCTGGCTGCCATGTGCCGATCATGGCGAAGCGCCGGAAAACAGTTTGCTGGATGTGCCGGCGGCAGAGGTGGTGCTGGGGCGGGACCGCGCTGCGCCGCAAATTTATGGCTGGGATAACGAATTTGGCCGGCACGAGGCGTCGACCGCAGCATTCAGGGCGGCGCGTTATCTGGTGTCGAATCGGGAGTTTCTGGGTTTTGTTGAAGCCGGCGGGTATGCCGATGATGCGCTTTGGCAGCCGGAAGGGCTGGCTTGGCGTGAGTTTGCTGCAGCCAGCCACCCCACGTTTTGGGTGCGAGTCGGCGAGCAATGGCGTTTGCGTTTGATGCTGGCAGAAGTCGACATGCCCTGGGATTGGCCGGTGGAGACCAATTACCACGAGGCCAAGGCTTTTTGTCACTGGAAGGCGCGTGAAACGGGCTTGCCTGTGCGTCTGCCAACCGAAGATGAATGGCAGGCCTTGCGCCTTTCCGCCGGGATGCCGGATTTCCCCGGTCAACACGATCTACCTGCCAATATTGGTTTGTCGCTTGCGGCATCGAGTTGTCCGGTCAACCGCTTCGCGCACGGCAATTTTTATGATGTCACGGGCAATGTGTGGCAATGGCTGGAAACGCCGATTTACCCGTTTGCCGATTTTGCCGTGCATCCTGTGTACGACGATTTCACCACGCCCACCTTTGATGAGCGGCACAACCTGATCAAGGGCGGCTCATGGATTTCATGCGGTAACGAGGCTGCGCCGGTGTCGCGTTATGCCTTCCGGCGTCATTTTTTCCAGCATGCAGGTTTTCGTTATGTGGTGGCGGATGCGCCGGCAAATCCACCGGCTTCGCATTACGAAACCGACCGACTGGTTTCTGAGTACATCGAATTTCACTATGGTGCGTCGTATTTCGAGGTGCCCAATTTTCCGAAGGCCTTGGCCCAACTGGCTATCGCGATGATGGGCGACCGCCCGGCCGGAAAGGCACTGGATCTGGGTTGTGCGACCGGACGCGCCAGCTTTGAGTTGGCCCGTCATTTCAATGAAGTGACCGGCATCGACTTTTCGGCACGCTTTATCGGCATTGGCACGCAACTGGCCGCGCAGGGCGCGCTGCGTTATACGCTGGTCGATGAAGGCGAACTGGTCAGTTATCGGGAATGCACGCTGGCCGGCTTGGGGCTGGAAGCTCAGGCTGACCGGGTGAGTTTTTATCAGGGCGATGCCTGCAATCTGAAACCGCTGTTCAGTGGCTACGATCTGGTGCTGGCAGCCAACTTGATCGACCGTTTGTACAATCCGGCGCTCTTTTTGGCGCACATCCACGAACGGATCAATCCGGGCGGCGTGTTGATGCTCGCTTCCCCCTACACCTGGCTTGCAGAACATACGCGACGCGAGGATTGGGTGGGTGGATTCAAGAAAGATGGCGAAAACTTCACCACGCTTGATGGCCTCAAGGCACATTTGGGGGCGCATTTCCGCCTGATAGAAAGCCCGCGCGACTTGCCTTTCGTGATCCGCGAGACGCGGCGCAAGTTCCAGCACTCGCTCTCGGAAGTCACTTTCTGGGAACGTGTTTAAGCGAGGGTGCCGAGCACGATCCCGTCTGACTGAAGTTGCTGGAGTAACTGCCGACCAAAGTCGATCAGGCAGCTGGGGTCCGGGTGCTGCAGTTCGGCGGCAATCTGCAGCAGCGCACTTTTTCCAGTGTGGCTGCCTGCTTCAAGGAGTGCCAGCAGACGGGCGGTGACCGGGTTGATTTCGCTGAATTGCACCTTGTCGTCGGCATCCCGATAAACCACGAGCTGCACCGGTACGGCCTTGCGGGGGCGGTAGTCGGGGCCAATGCGATGCACTGGCCACTGGTAAGCCAGGCTGAGTCGGGCCGGGTTGAGGGCGATGCGGCATTCGATCAAGTCGCCAGCAGGGTCGCAGGCGGGAATTTGCGTTTCCATGATGTCGACCGCAAGTTCCGCCCATTCGTAATGCGCCAGTTCCGCCAGCCAGCGTGGATGGGACATGGCGATTGCCGCTTCGCTCAGGTAGCGCACGAATTCCCGTGGAATGTCACGGAACCACGGGGTATGCAGCGGCCAGTCGCGGTAGAAGCTGCGATTGAGCCTGCGCCAACGGGTATCGCCGAGCAGGGCGCGGCTCACTGGAAAGCAGGCGTCGAGAAATCCGCAAATGTTGTTGAACAGCAATTCGTTGTACACCGCCATCCGTCGTGCCGGCACGCCTGGCGGGCGCGGCGTGTGGTGCGGGTCGCGCAGATGGCGACCGAAGGCCCGCTGAAAGGCCTGGAAATCGTCAGGCGCTGTCATCAGGCAACCTTTCTTGCCGGCTGCGCCGGGGCAGCGGCTTGCAGGCGGGCAATATGGTCCACTTCTGCGGTCAACTGCTTGAGATCAGGGATATTGAAATCGCGCTCCAGGGAGGTCGGAATGTCGCCACCGATGCGCTGGTAGGCGGCTTCGAGCAGGCGCCAGACGGGATCGATGACTTCTGCGCCGTGGGTATCGATGAGTAGCCCGTCAGCTTCCGCGTAATGGCCTGCAACGTGCATATAGCAGGTGCGTTCCAGCGGGAGCGCGTCGAGAAATTCGATGGCGTCAAAGCCGAAATTGACGCTGTTGACGTAGATGTTGTTCACATCGAGATGCAGCAGGCAGTCGGCTTGTTGCACGATTTCACGGATGAATTCCTCTTCACGCATTTCGGCACCGGGGGGCGCGACATAGTAGGACGCGTTTTCAATGCCAATCCGCATGCCAAGAATGTCTTGCGCCTGCTTGATGCGGTCGACCGTCCATTTGAGCGCTTTTTCACTCAGCGGGATCGGGAGCAGGTCGTAGAGATGGCTGTCATCGGCACACCATGAAAGGTGCTCGGTGTACAAGGTGATGCCGTGCTCGGACATGAACTG
>CALAGF010000233.1 GCA_937892345.1 uncultured Rhodocyclaceae bacterium
ACTCGCGACCAACGGATTAAAAGTCCGCTGCTCTACCGACTGAGCTACCGACCCGTCCCACGGAAAGCGCGCATTTTAGCCCGTGATAGTGGATGCGTCAACAAAAAATGCAATTTTAAACAGTCGAGGTTTCAGAAGCGCAGGGCCGCGGTCAACGAAGAGACTTCATCGGCGGCTTCCTGCAGTATGTCGCTCATCACGCCGTCTTCATTGATTGCGTCGATGACGTGTGCGTTACTGAGGTCGTGGCGCAAATTGCCGGATTCGTATAGCGGGGAGGCAACAGGTGCGAGTTCGTTGGCCAGCAGCAAGGTGTCGCCAAGGCTGACCGGCGGCAGGGCCAGCAAGCCTTCCCAAAGGGCTTCGACTGCAAGCATGACCGGCTCAGGTACGCCAAGTCGTCCGAGTATGGCGCGGCCGATGATGGGTTCGGCAGTTTCAACCCAGTCGGCAGGTTCTCCGGCTAACAGTCCGGGAAAATCCGGGGCTCGGGAAATCAGGTAGAAGCCGCCGATCTCATGAACAATGCCGGAAAAAAACGCAGTCTCGGGATCGAGATGCGTAATTTTTCTGGCGATTACGTGCGCAAGTGAGGCGACGTGTGCAGTGTGCTCCCAGAGCTTGGCAGCAATTTCACGCAAGGCCGGGTCGGTGGGTGCGCCAGCCATCTGCCGGGTTGCAATGGCGGTGGTGAGTGTGCGTACGGTGCGCAGTCCAATCCGTGAGATGGCGTTGCGCAGGTCGGTGACTTCAAGGCCGGCCCGGCGGTTATAGGCAGCGCTGTTGGCTACCGCAACCACGCGGGCAGCAATCAGCGGTTCGCCGCGGATCAACTGGGCTGCCAACTCGACGTGGCAGTCGGGATCATCCAGTTGCCTGAGAATTTTCATCGAAACATCAAGCCCGGTGGGAAAGGTGATTTCTCCCTGCCGGGCCTGTTCGGCGATCAGATTAAGTATTTCCGTGCGTTCCATCTTCAAATCTTAACCTCAGGGCCTTGCGCTGTGTGTGACTTAACGCAGGCGCTTGCAGATTTCGGTAGTCAGTGCCGACTGGTTCATGCAATAAAAATGCAGGCCGGGGGCGCCGCCTTTCAGCAGCCGTTCGCACAGTTCTGTCACGACGTCGAGGCCAAAGGCACGGATGGAATCGGTGTCGTCACCGAAGCTTTCGAATTTTTTGCGCATCCAGCGTGGGAGTTCAGCGCCGCAGGCATCCGAAAAACGGGCCAGCTTGGTGAAGCCTGCGATCGGCATGATGCCGGGGATGATGGGTACGTCGACGCCTTGCGATTTCGCTTCGTCAACGAAGTGGAAGTAGGCATCGGCGTTGTAAAAATACTGGGTGATGGCTGAGTTCGCCCCGGCTTTCACCTTGCGCACAAAGGCAGCGAGGTCATCCTTCGGGCTTTTTGCCTGTGGATGCCATTCTGGATAGGCGGCCACTTCGATGCTGAACCAGTCGCCGGTTTCGGTGCGGATGAATTCGACCAGCTCGTTGGCGTAGCGAAACTCGCCGGTTTCTGCCATGCCGGACGGCAGGTCACCGCGGAGGGCGACAGTGCGCTTGATACCGGCGGCTTTGTATTCGTTCAGAATTTCACGGATCGATTCGCGCGTGGAGCCGATGCACGACAGGTGAGGGGCGGCATCGAAGCCTTCGGCAGCGATTTCCTTGACCACGGCAAAGGTACGTTCGCGTGTGGAGCCGCCGGCACCATACGTTACCGAGAAAAATTCCGGTTTGAGTTTTGCCAGTTCAGCACGCGTGGACCGGAGTTTTTCTATGCCTTCGGGCGTTTGTGGCGGGAAGAATTCGATGGAGATTTCAGTATTCATTTTTTCAGCCAGATGAAGAATTCGCGGTTGCCGTCACCGCCGGTAATTGGGCTGTCGAACCAGCCTTTTACGGTCAACCCGAGATTTTTTGAGATTTCCCGGAACTGTTGCTCCAGTCCGGCGTATAGCCCGGTGTCGCGCACAATTCCGCCTTTGCCAATATGTGCCGGGCCGACTTCAAATTGCGGCTTGATCAGCAGTAACAAACTGCCGTCTGCCGAAAGCAGTGGGGGGAGTTGCGGCATGATCAAGGCCATGGAGATGAACGAGACGTCACCGACGATGAGGTCAAAGCCGCGTTCCGGAAATGCCGTACCGAGATCGGTATCGCTCAGGGCGCGGCAGTTGATGCCTTCAAGCGCGATGATGCGTTGGTCGTTTTTGAGCTTGCCGTGCAGTTGACCGTGGCCTACATCGACCCCGACGACCTGCGCTGCGCCGGACTGTAGCAGGCAATCCGAAAAGCCCCCTGTCGATTGACCAACGTCCAGGCAATTGCATCCCGCCGGCGTCAGGCCGGTTTTCTCCAGCGCCCCGGCGAGTTTCAGGCCGCCTCGCGAGACGTAACGATCATTCTCGTCCGTAGCAACGATGAGTACGGTGTCGGGCGGTAATGTCAGCGAAGGCTTGGTAACTGTCACGCCGTCGACCGTAACCCGGCCGGCGGCGATCAGCTTTTGAGCGTGCGTGCGCGAGCTTGCCAGTCCGCATTGCAGCAGCAAGGCATCGGCACGCAACAGGCCACCGCGGTCCACCGGCTTTTTCACCGGTTTATCTTTGGGGTCCTGTGGCTGCCCACCCTGGCGGGCATGGAAGGAATTCATGCTCATGCTTGGGCAGCCGTGTGCTCCGGCTTAGTAGCGATAGTGCTCGGCCTTGTACGGGCCTTCCACCGGGACGCCGATATAGGCAGCTTGTTCCGGTGTCAGCGTCGACAGTTGCACGTTGAGCTTCTTCAATTGCAGGCGAGCGACCTTTTCATCCAGATGCTTGGGCAGCGTGTAAACACCGACCGGGTAATCGGCGGTACGGGAATACAGTTCGATCTGGGCGATGGTCTGATTGGCGAAGGACGAAGACATCACGTAGGACGGATGGCCCGTGCCGCAGCCAAGATTGACCAGGCGGCCCTTGGCGAGCAGGATGATGCGCTTGCCGTCGGGGAAGATCACATGATCGACCTGCGGCTTGATTTCTTCCCATTGGTACTTTTCCAGCGAAGCAACGTCGATTTCGTTATCGAAGTGGCCGATATTGCAGACGATGGCCTGATCTTTCATCGCGGCCATGTGCTCATGGGTGATGACGCGGAAATTGCCGGTGGTGGTGACGAAAATGTCGGCCTTGTCGGCTGCGTATTCCATGGTGACGACGCGGTAACCTTCCATTGCAGCCTGCAATGCACAAATCGGGTCGATTTCGGTGATCCAAACCTGGGCAGACAGTGCGCGCAGGGCCTGGGCAGAACCTTTGCCGACATCGCCGTAACCGGCAACAACAGCTACCTTGCCGGCGATCATGACATCGGTGGCGCGCTTGATGCCATCGACCAGCGATTCGCGGCAGCCATACAGATTGTCGAACTTGGACTTGGTCACCGAGTCATTGACATTGATGGCCGGGAACTTGAGATCGCCGCGCTGATGCATCTGGTAGAGACGATGCACGCCGGTGGTGGTTTCTTCGGTCACACCCTTGATTTCGGCAAGACGCACCGAGTACCAGGTCGGATCGACGGCCAGCTTGGCCTTGATCGCGGCGAAGAGGATGGTTTCTTCCTCGGAACCCGGCTTGGCCAGCACCGAAATGTCCTTCTCAGCCTTGGCGCCGAGGTGCAGCAGCAGGGTGGCATCGCCGCCGTCGTCGAGGATCATGTTCGAGTAGCCGCCATCCGCCCATTCGAAAATGCGGTGGGTGTAATCCCAGTAATCGAC
>CALAGF010000234.1 GCA_937892345.1 uncultured Rhodocyclaceae bacterium
CGGTTTGGTGATGTAATCGACAGCACCCGTTTCCAGTCCGCGTTTTTCGTCTTCTGTGCTGGTCATTGCGGTGACGAAAATGATGGGAATCCTGCGCCGGTCCGGGTTGGCCTTGACCCGGCGGCAGATTTCCAGCCCGCTTAATCCGGGCATCATGATATCGAGCAGAATCAGGTCAGGCGGTTCATCGGAATAGATGATTTTCAGGGCTTTTTCACCGGAAGTTGCTACGCGGATACGATAACTGTCAGCAAGAACATCGCTCAGGACGTCGATATTATCCGGGGTGTCGTCTACGACCAGAATGCTTTGCTTGGGCAGTAATTTGTTCGGCGTCGTATCGCTCATAAGTCCATCTGCTCACTAAGAAGATTGAGTGTCCTGATTGCTGCTTCAAAGTCGTAACGCCCGATTTCCCTGGCCAGTTGGTCAAGTGTGACACCGTCGCAACAATGTCTTAGTTCAGGTAGAAGCTTTTCAAATGCACGAACTGCAGAAGCATCGTCATTATCCAGAAGATGATGCAAATGTGTTAGTTCAGTGCCGGACAATCCCTTGATTTCCGATGTTTCTGCTGTTTTAGCCGCATTTTTTCCCGCACATACGGCCAGCACGGGTTTTAGCGCCAAATCAAGCTGATCGAGCAGCAAATTCAGTGCTTCGCGAGTCAGCAGTTGGCTTTTTGACAATGTTTCAATGTTTCCGGCAATCTCGCGAACATGCTGGGCACCGATGGTGGCAGACAAGCCTTTCAGGGTGTGCGCTTGCAGCACCAGACGCGCGATATCCCCAGCGTCGAAATTGGCTTGCAGTTGGGTGACAATGTTGGTCTGTTCTTCCGCAAAACGCTGCAACAAGCGTTCGAAAAGCTGGGTATTGCCACCCAGTCGGGCAACTGCTGCTGCGCAGTCGAGAATATCGTTTTTCTCGTCGATCCCCTGTAGCGCCGGCAATGGCCCAGGCATCCTGTCGATCCCGAGGCATTGGGCAATGCTCGTGTAAAGCACTTCAACATCCACCGGTTTGGCAATATGTTCGTTCATGCCGGATTCGAGACAACGTTGCCGGTCTTCAGCCATGGCGTTGGCTGTCATTGCAATGATCGGCAGGTCTGCACAGTCTGGCAGTTGGCGGATCAGGCGGGTGGCTTCGTAGCCATCCATGATCGGCATGTGGCAATCCATCAGGATCAGGTCGAATTTTTGCGTTTTGACGAGGTTGACCGCAGCAAGGCCGTCATTGGCACTGAGTACTTCCAGACCGACCGCCTGCAACATTTCTTCGGCCAATTCACGATTCACTTCGTTGTCTTCAACCAGCAGCACTTTATGGCCGGAAAAACGGTGGCTGTCCAATGGAGGGATTTCCTGCCGGGTCAGCAGGCCGTCACCGGGATGGAGGGCTCGGACAACGGCATCGAATAGCGATGAAGGGGTTGCCGGTTTGCTCAGGATGGCCCCGATTTTTTGATCGCCCAGCGCATCGCGCAATTCATCGTGATCGTGGGCGGTGGTCATCACGACCGCCGGCAGCTCGTTAGCATCGCCATTATCGGCAAGCAGCCGGAGCAGTTGCACACCATCCATACCCGGCATTTTCCAGTCGATGATCAACAGCCGGTAGGTTTGTCCCCGCTGCCGCGCGCTGGCAAGCTCGGCCAAGGCTTCGTTACCGCTGGCCGCCAGCCCGAATTCAATACTCAGTCCTTCCAGCATGTTGGCAAAGACTTCCCTTGCGCCAGGGCTATCGTCGACCACCAAGGCGCGCAGGCCGGGAGGCAAGCCGAGGCGGCGGGGCAATTCGCCACCTTGTTCTTCGGCGATCCCGAAGGGCAGCTCAAAGGCAAAACAGCTGCCGGCACCGGGGGTACTGCTGACTTCGATGTGGCCGCCGAGCAGATCAACGATGCGTTTGCATATCGATAGCCCAAGGCCGCTGCCACCGTATTTTCGGGTGGTCGAACTGTCGGCCTGACTGAATGCGGAAAACAGGCGGGATTGTTGTTCTTCGCTGATGCCGATACCTGTATCGCGAACCTCGAAACGCAAGTGCAGCGTATTTTCCTGCTGTCGGAGGCAGTTGACCGTGACCGTGACTTCGCCCTGCTCGGTGAACTTGATGGCGTTGCCGACCAGGTTGATCAGCACCTGGCTCAGGCGCAAGGGGTCACCGATCAGCCGGTCAGGAATATCGGTGGCGAGATCGAACAGCAATTCCAGGCCGCGCTCCCGCGCCTTGAGGGTGCTGAGATCGCCCAGATGACGCAGGTTGGCGTCGAGGCTGAAAGTTGTGCGCTCGAAGCGCATCATCCCGGACTCGATTTTTGACAGGTCGAGAATGTCGTTGATCAGGCCAAGCAGGCCCTTTGCCGCACCATCCACCTTGTTCAGATAATTGCGCTGGCGGCTATCGAGCTGGGTTTGCAGGGCAAGATGGGTCATGCCGATGATGGCATTCATCGGGGTCCGGATTTCGTGACTCATGTTGGCCAGAAAATCTGCCTTGGCCGCGGCCGCCGATTCGGCTGCAGCGCGTGCCTTTTCGGTTTCGCGCTCGGCTTCCTTCTGGGGGGTGATGTCCACAATCACCCCGATCAGGCCACCCGGCATGCCGTTTTCCGGACGGAATGCGCTCACCGTGTACAGGGTGTCGTGCACGCGGCCATCGGCAGCAATCATGCCGACCTCGTGGATGCGATGGCCACCCTCGGCAATCATCTTTTCATCTTCCGCCTGATAGGCCAGGCGTGCTTCGAGCGGTAGATATTCGAGATCCAGCACCCGTTTACCGATGAAATTGCTGCGCGCAATGCCGAAAAACAGCTCATAGGCGCGATTGCAGCCGATGAAGCGGGTGTCTTCACCTTTGTAGAAAATGGGGTTGGGGATGGTGTCGATCAGGGTGCTCAGGAAGGCTTCCCTGACTTCAAGTTGGTGCTGGCTTTGGCGCAATGCCTGGGTTCGTATGGCCACCGTGTGTTCAAGATCGGCATTGATGCCTTGCAGACTCTGACGATTGCTCTGCAACTGCTGGCGCATGGTTTCGAGAGAGTCGGCCAGTTGCGCGATTTCTTGCCAGGGGGCACTGCACAATACGGGAGAATCCAGCGTTTGGCGCCCAATGCGTTCGCTTTCCCGGGTGAGCATGGCCAAGGGTGCACCGAAGCGTTCGGCAATCCGGATGGCAACGGCAATACCCATGCCCAAGGCCAACAGCAAAATGACACCGAGAACCGCGACATCGCTGCCGGTAACCGGCATGAAGTCGCTCTCCGGCGCGAGAACGGCCAGCCAGGCACCGGTGCGGCTGGCATCCATATGCTTGAACAGGCTGTGCCAGCGACCCGAGACGTCTTCGACACGCAGGTAAGCGCTGCCATCTTCAGGTCTTGTCTGCCAGAGCCGGTGGGCTTTGCCCAGCACGTTCAGACCGACTTCTGCCGGCGGTTTGAGCAGGGCGGCGCTTAATGCAGCAGGATCGGAGAGTTCCGGTACCCGCGGGGGGGCGAGCAAGCGACCATCATTCAGCAGCACGGCAGCCTGTCCCTGCTTGCCCAGCGGCAGGTCGGTGGTGACTTTGGTGATATCGGTGAGCCGAACATCATGGGCGATGATGTGCTGGCGTCCATCCTTGCCTCGCCAGCGCATGGCCGCAGTCATGCCGGGTTCGCGATTGGTGAAAAACAGATAGGGTTCCGTCCAAACCACCTTGCTATCTTCAGCGTGCGCCATGGCGGCCTTGAACCACGGACGGGTGCGCGCGTCGTAATCCAGCTCGCGGTACGTTACCGACTGGATTTGCCTTTGTGCATCCCAGGTAATCCAGTAACTGTATTTTCCCCACTCGGCCGGATTGCTGATCCGGTTGATCCAGCCACCCTGGGGGTTCAGCAGCAGGAGAATTTCCCTGCCGGATTCGTCCGCGAAAATGACGGAATTGATTTCGTCATGGTGGGTCAGCAGAGAAAAGAAATACTCGTTGAATTGCTGCAGGTCGGCTTCTTCAATCTCGCCGGCCTCAATCCAGCCCTTGCTGCTGCGCAAGGTGATTTCCACCAGATCGAGCAAACGCTCGTAGCGGTTTTCCAGTTGGCCAGAGGCCAGTTGCAGTTGGGATTGAGCCAGGCGCTCCACCATGGGTTGGCCGATCAGCTGGATCATGCCGAAAGTGAGTGCCGAGAGTGCAAACAGGATCAGCAGGCCGATGCGTACCACCAGACTGTTGGCAAAACCGCGCTTCCTGAACAACATCCGTTCGGGCATCCCGTACCCTTCCCCTTGCAGCGTATTGCTTACGCCTGTTTTGGCCGGACGGTATGCCGCCGGCGTCGAACCAGAATAGCCGATGGCGACCCGGTGCAGCAAGCGGTTCAGGGCAGTATGGTGATGCCTTCCGGTTTGCCGATGTACTCGAGTCGGCGGTGCAGGGCTTCGGTGACGAAAATCCGGTTGTCACGGTCAACCCGTAAAACCAGCGGACTTTCCATTTTTTTGGCCATCTCGCGCCAATTGGCGGGTCCGGAGATAAAGATGGGTTTGGAAGCCGCATCGGAACGCATTCCTGCCTGCGGCCCACCGGGCACCAGCACGGTGACGGCAGCAGTGTGTTCCACCGGATAGGCGGTGCGCGGATCAATCAAATGGCTGTAACGCTTGCCGTCGACCTCGAAATAACGCTGGTAATCGCCGGAAGTGCCGATGGCTTCACCATCTTTCAAACCGACCGTGGCCAGCGCGCCCGCTTGGCGCGGGTGCTGGATGCCGACCCGCCAGCTGCGTCCTTCCTTGCTGCCCAGCGCCATCACGTTGCCGCCGATGTTGATCAGCGCATTGTGGATACCTTGTTCGCGCAGGATGGCCGCGGCACGGTCGAGGGCAACGCCTTTGAGGTAACCGCCGAAGTCGAGCGCAACTTGCCGGTTGCTGCTGGTCACCGTGCTGTCATCAAGTTTCAGGTTGGCGATCGAGGGCGATTGTTTGAGCCATGCCGCGATGTCGGCCTTGTCCGGCAGGCGGGCGGCGAATTCGTCGGCATGAAAACCCCACAATTTGATCAGTTGACCGATAGCGGGATCGAAGAGGTAATCGCCCTGAGCGGACAGTCGCTGCGCTTCACGGATGAATGCCGCCAGTTCCGGGCTGACCTTGTGCGCTCGACCGGCGGCAATCGCCAGATTCAGTTCGGTCAGTTCCGAAGGTTCCCAGGCGTGGTAGGCACGGTGCATGCGGTCGAATTCCCGCAGTACGGCGGCAATCGCCTTGCGCCCTTGTTCGGGATCGGCATCGACGACAATGACTTCGACGCGCGTCCCGAAGACATAGGCTTGCTGCTCCTGCAAGGGGGTGCGATTGCAGGCCGCGAGGGCGACGGTCAACAGCCCGATCAGGGCAATTTTCAGGACAGTCCGCATGCGTGTTCGATGGCGGTAATGAAGGCCCCGGCAGCATCGAAGCCGGTTTGCTGGCGAATTTCAACCATGCAGGTCGGGCTGGTGACGTTGATTTCCGTCAGGCTGTCGCCGATGACATCCAGTCCGACCAGCATCAGGCCGCGTTTGAACAGGATGGGGCCGAGTGCTTCGGCAATTTCTCGGTCGCGTGCGGACAGTTCATGGGCGACGCCGGTCCCGCCGGCGGCGAGATTGCCTCGTGTTTCGCCAGCCTTGGGAATGCGGGCCAGACAAAAAGGCACCGCTTTGCCGCCAATCAACAGGATGCGTTTGTCGCCCTGGCTGATTTCCGGCAGGTAGCGTTGCGCCATGATGGTTCGTCGGCCTTCTTGGGTGAGGGTTTCGATAATCACGTTGCGGTTGGGGTCGTTGCGGTGCACACGAAAAATCTGGCTGCCGCCCATGCCGTCCAGTGGCTTGAGGATGACGTCGCGCTGTTCGTCAATGAAATGGTGCAACTGGTGCATGTTGCGGCTGATTACGGTCGACGGGGCAAACTGGGCAAATTCCGTGATTGCGATCTTTTCCGAATGCTCGCGCAAGGCACGGGGTCGGTTGAATATCCGTACGCCTTCGGCCTCGGCGCGTTCCAGTAGCCAGGTGGCGGTGAGAAATTCAAAATCGAAAGGCGGGTCCTTGCGCATCACGACCGCATCGAAGCTGCGCAGTGTCTGCCATTCGCGGCCGGTTTCACGGTGCCAGTCGTGGTCGTCCGGACGCAGTCGCAGGTGTACGGCCTCGCCGAACACGCCGCCGGGGTGACCGGATTCAGGCTTGCGCCAGCCCAGTGTCCGGGCATCGATGGCGAAGACCTCGTGGCCGTGGTGTTCGGCGGCCCGCATCATCGCAATCGATGAGTCTTTCCACGCCTTGAGGCTGTCCAGCGGATCGAGGATGAAGGCCAGTCGCAGTATTTGCGCACGTCCTCCCAACAAATGCTTCTCAAAGTGCAGTTGCTGGGCCATGAGTGGCCTTATTCCGCTTCGGGTGCCGTGCGGTCCAGCTCGACTGCGGCAGCCAGACAAGCCAGCCGTCCGACCACGCCATACGCGTAGAAGCGGTTCGGCGGAGCATCCGGATTGCCGCAGCGGAAGTCGGGCAGATTGCAGCCGGTTTCGAAGGCCAGAGGCTCGAAATGCATGCCGGGAGCGTTCAGGTTTTCGTCCTTGCCGCGCCCGGTATGCACGCGATAGAAGCCGCCGACCACGTAGCGGTCGATCATGTAGATCACTGGCTCGGCCACCGCGTCGTTCAGGGTTTCGAAGGAATGCACGCCTTCCTGAATCAGGACCTCGGAGACTTCCAGGCCTTCCTTGACCACGCTCATCTTGTTGCGCTGCTTGCGGTTGAGTGCAATGACTTCGTCCACGTTGCGCACGGTCATTACGCCCATGCCGTAGGTGCCGGCGTCAGCCTTGACGACCACGTAGGGTGATTCGCTGATGCCGTATTCCTTGTATTTCTCACGCACGATGTCGAGTACGGCCTCGACGTTGGCGGCCAGACATTCTTCACCTTGCCGCTCATGAAAATTGATGCTGCGACAGACCGAAAAGGCCGGATTGATGCGCCAAGGATCGATGCCGATTTCCTTGGCGAAATCATTGGCGACTTGATCGTAGGCGGCAAAATGATTGGACTTGCGACGTACCGCCCAGCCGGCATGCAGCGGCGGCAGGACGAATTGCTCGTGCAGGCCTTGCAGGATCGGCGGGATACCCGCCGACAGATCATTGTTGAGCAGGATGGCGCAAGGTTCGAAGTTGGCCACGCCCAGCCGGTTGCCTTTGCGGACCAGGGGTTCGAGCAGCAATTCCTGACCATTCGGCAAGGCAATCGGGGTCGGCTGCTCGATGTCCGGCAGCATGCTGCCAATCCGGACGTTCAGACCCGTCTGACGGAGGATAGCGGCGATCTGGGCAACGTTCTGCAGGTAGAACTGGTTGCGTGTGTGATTTTCCGGAATCAGCAACAGGCTGCGCGCTTCCGGGCAGAATTTCTCGATGGCGCTCATCGCCGCCTGCACGCAGAGCGGCAGAAAGGCGGGGTTCAGGTTGTTGAAGCCGCCGGGATACAGATTGGTATCGACCGGCGCCAGCTTGAAGCCGGAATTGCGCAAATCGCACGAGGAGTAGAAGGGGGGCGAGTACTCCAGCCACTGGGCACGCAGCCAGTGTTCAATCTGCGTGCTGCTTTCCAGGAAGCGACGCTCCAGTTCAAGGAGGGGGCCACTGAGGGCGGTCTTCAGATGAGGAACCATGCGAATCTTTCCCGGGCTCGGCCGAGGGCAATTGAGGCGTCTAGAAAGCGCGCATCTTACACCAGCCGGGCTATAGCTTCAGGGCGCTTGGGGGGGTTAGCGGCTACCGGCCAGCGTTTGTTCCAGACGGGCTACGACATCGGAAAATTCGGTGTCCAGCGAAGCGGCTTCATCGAAATAGTGACGGGTGTCATCCATGGCACATCTGACCAGATCATCAACGTACTCTCGCTGACTGTCATTCAGCCCGAGGGTGCCCAGCGTGTGTGTTAGATGCTCTAGCGCCTCCAGCATGTGAACCTGACCGATGGATCGGTTGCGCTGGGTATTATCGGCAAGCCGCGCCAAGGTTGACTTCAGCTCGCCCAAGGCGCCTTCGATACCAACGGTCTGTTGCTGATGTGCGTTGACCGCATCCAGCGCCCCAATGCGCATGTCAGTGCTTTCTGCCAGCACGGCCAGATGGTCGCGCATGCGGCCCACCTTGTCGGGATCCTGTGTGGGCAGATTTTCGACCAGCAAGGAGACTTTTTCGTAATTGATGATGGCCCGCGGCCCCATTTCGAAGATGCGCCCCATTTCGCGCATTGTTTCGAGCACTGAATTCTGCAGGGGCGACATCTGGCCATCGCTGGTCAGGTTGATCTGGCCACGCTTGCCGCGTATTTGCACCGCACCACGCAGGCCCCAGGTATGCATTGCATCGAGCAGGAGCTGGGCGATGCCGTGATATGTCTTGCTGACGGTGGTTTGGCGCAGAAAATCGATCACCACGCCAAGGTCGCCCATGGAGATCATTGCGGTAAAGGCGATTTGCTGGGCGTTAGACGACTGCTGGGCGAGATCATCCAGACGCTGGCGGTGTTCGATGATGCCGGAAAGTTTGTGTTTGAGCTCGTCGACCGCAATTGGCTTGGTGACGAAATCATCGCCACCGGCTTCGTAGGCGGCAACCCGCTCTGGCGCAGTATCGTGGGCGGAAACGAAAATCACCGGTGTCGAGCTGCCGGCATCGCGCAATTTCAGCTGGCGGCAGGTTTCGTAGCCATTGAGCCCCGGCATCTCGATATCCATCAGAACGGCATCGTACTGTTCGGTAGCGGCGAGAAATGATGCGCCATCCGGATAGGCAACAAGCTCGTAGTCGCCTTCGAGAAGGCGGACAAGGATCATCCGTTGCACAGCCGTATCTTCAACAACGGCCACTTTAGCGCGCTGGTTCATGGCGAAGGTTTTTTTAAATAATTCCGCAATTCTGCCAAAAAATGCGCAAATTGGCAGTACTAAATGCCGGGTCTCGCGGCGAAGCCTGTCGCTGAGAGCAACAAAGCCAGTAAAATTAAGCCCTTGTTGTTTTTTATTTGAATCGGAATCGCTGTGCTCGTCGCTGCCAACATCACCATGCAATTCGGGGCCAAGCCCCTGTTTGAAAACGTTAACGTCAAATTTGGCGAAGGCTATCGTTATGGCCTGATCGGTGCCAACGGCGCAGGCAAATCGACCTTCATGAAGATTTTGTGCGGTGCACTGGAGTCATCCGCCGGAAATGTCTCCAAGGACCTCCATGAGCGTATGGCGTATCTGAAGCAGGACCAGTTTGCCTACGAAGACATGCGCGTACTCGACGTGGTGATGATGGGCCATGAAGAGCTTTGGGGCGCCATTCAGGAGCGCGATGCGATTTATGCCAACCCGGAAGCGACCGAGGACGATTACATGCGTGCCGCCGAGCTGGAAGGCAAGGTCGGTGAATACGACGGCTATACCGCCGAATCCCGCGCCGGCGAACTGCTGCTCGGCGTTGGCATCCCGACCGAACAGCATAATGGCCCGATGAGCCAGGTCGCCCCGGGCTGGAAGCTGCGCGTGCTGCTCTGCCAGGCGCTGTTCGCCAATCCGGACATCCTGCTGCTCGACGAACCGACCAACAACCTCGACATCAACACCATCCGCTGGCTGGAAGACGTGCTCAACAACCGTGATTCGACGATGATCATCATCTCGCACGACCGTCACTTCCTGAACCAGGTCTGCACCCACATGGCCGACCTCGATTACGGCAAGATCACGACCTACGCTGGCAACTACGACGACTTCATGGAAGCCGCCCAGGCCGCCCGCGAGCGCCAGCAGAACGCCAACGCCAAGGCCAAGGAACGCATCGCCGAACTGCAGACCTTCGTCCGCCGCTTCTCGGCCAACGCCTCCAAGGCCAAGCAGGCGACCAGCCGCATGAAGCTGATCGACAAACTGAAGCCGGAAGACGTCAAGCCGTCGTCGCGCCAGTACCCGTGGATCCGCTTCGACTACGACGAGAAGCAGAAGCTGCACCGTCAGGCCGTCGAAATCGAGAACCTGTCCTTCTCCTACGAAGGCGGCGAGCGCAAGATTTTCAACAACCTGACGCTGACCATCAACGCCGGCGAGCGCATTGCCGTGATCGGGGAAAACGGTGTCGGTAAAACCACCTTCCTGAAGCTGTTGATGGGTGAACTGCAGCCGCAGTTCGGTACCCTGAAGTGGGCGGAGAAGGCCAACCCCGGTTACTACGCGCAGGACCACAGCGCCGAATTCGCCGGCGAGCAGAGCCTGACCGAATGGATCGCCGGCTACGCCCGCGCCACCATCGAGGACGGTGGCGATCTGGAAACCTTGATCCGCGGCACCCTGGGTCGCCTGCTGTTCTCCGGCGACGAGGTCAAAAAGCCGGTCAATGTGATTTCGGGGGGGGAACAGGGCCGCATGCTGTTCGGCAAGTTGATGCTGTCCAAGCACAACGTCCTGGTCATGGACGAACCGACCAACCACCTCGACATGGAATCGATCGAGGCGCTCAACAGCGGTCTTGAGAAGTTTCCCGGTACGCTGGTCTTTGTCTCGCATGACCGCGAGTTCGTCTCCTCACTGTCGACCCGGGTGTTCGAAGTCAAGAACGATGGCCGCATCATCGATTATCTCGGCGGCTACGAGGATTATCTGGCGTCCCAGGGCGTCGCGTAAGTTTTCATTTCCCCGGTTTTCCGGGGTTGGCCGTAAAAGCCGCTGCGCATTTTTCGCCGCGGCTTTTTTATTGGGGCAGGCCTTCTGCCGCCAGCGTTCGGATGATGCGCACGCAATCGAGATCCGATTGCTGGTAAGCCGATTTGATGTATTCGACGTAGGCCTGGTCTTCGGCGCTGGCCGTGGCTGCGAAGCTGGTGACGTAGGCGAAGCGCAGAAAAAGATAGCCGGGTTCCGGCTCTTCAATGGTGATTGTGAGGCGTCCGCCGGCGTGGGTTTCTCCGGCTTCGATTTCAAAGCAGACCCATTTGCCGGCTTGCATGGTGACGCGGTCGCGGATGCGAGCGGCACCAAAATCGAGTTCCCGCAGCAGGTAATCGCTGCCTTGCTCAAGCAGGGTGCAGGCTTCCAGACCGGGGAGAAAGGGCAGGGGATTTTCGACCCGGTGCTGCAGGCCGGCCCAGAGTTGGTCCCGGCTGAGTGGCATGAGCAGCGGATTGCCGGGGTCGTTGATGGCGATCAGGTGTTCGAAGTTCATGTGCGGATGGTAGCATCGGCGCCATGCAACTCGAACGTATCCTGCAAAAACACGGTTTCGGCACCCGCAAGGCGTGCCGCTCGATGATCCGCCACGAGCGTGTGGAAATTGGCGGTGTGGTGGTCGATGACCCGTTTGCCGAAATACCGACCGAGGGTCTGGTATTTACGGTCGACGGCGTAGATTGGCCGTTTTGTGAATTTGCTACGGTGATCATGCACAAGCCGGTGGGTTATGAGTGTTCGCGCAAGCCGCAGCATCATCCCTCGGTCCTTGATCTGCTGCCCTTGCCCTTGCGCGAACGCGGCCTGCAGCCAATCGGGCGCCTTGATGAAGACACCACCGGCCTGTTGCTGCTGACCGACGATGGTCAACTCAACCATCAGTTGTCGTCCGGCAAGCGCAAGGTGCCCAAGGTGTATGTGGCGACCACGCGGCATCCGGTGGATCAGGCGATGCTCGATGCGCTGCTGGGCGGCGTGTTGCTGGCTGATGAGCCTGAGCCGATTGCGGTAGCTGCAGCCGAGCGGGTGGCTGACTGCCTGTTGCGCTTGACCGTGACTGAAGGCAAATACCATCAGGTCAAACGCATGATTGCGGCGGCCGGCAACCGGGTTGATGCCCTGCATCGCGAGGCAGTGGCCGCTTTGAGCATCGATACGGAGCTCAAACCCGGCGAATGGCGCTGGATGACAGCGGTCGACCGCGAAAAACTGGGTATTTCCGCATGACGCTGACCGAAATGCGCTACATCGTCGCTTTGGCGCGGGAGCGTCATTTCGGGCGTGCAGCCGAGGCTTGCCATGTCAGCCAGCCGACCTTGTCGGTGGCTTTGAAAAAAGTCGAAGGCCAGATCGGGACTGCGCTGTTTGAACGCACGGCAAACGATGTACGGATTACGGCGCTGGGTGAACGCATCGTCGATCAGGCGCGCCGGGTGCTGGAAGAGGCTGTCAAACTTGAGGAAATTGCCGAGTCGACCGGTGATCCGATGTGCGGACAACTGCGCGTCGGCATCATCTACACGATCGCACCGTATCTATTGCCTCAACTGATTCCAGCGCTCAGCCGGCAGGCACCGAACATGCCGCTGTTCCTCAAGGAAGACTTCACGGCCAATCTGATCCCGGCGCTCAAATCGGGGGATCTGGATGTGATCGTGATTGCCCTGCCTTTCGCCGAAGCCGGGCTGGTGGCGCAAGCGGTTTACGACGAACCTTTCCGGGTAGTGCTGCCTTCCAGCCATCCCTGGGTCGGGCGCGAATCCATTCCTGCAGATGAGCTGGATGGTCAGAATCTGTTGTTGCTGGGGCAGGGCAACTGCTTCCGTGATCAGGTGCTGGAGTCCTGCCCGCGTCTGAGTGCGCCCGATGCACTGGAACATGCGCTCGAAGGCAGTTCGCTGGAAACCATTCGCTACATGGTGGCCAGCGGGGCCGGTGTCGCGGTGATGCCGAGCACAGCAGCCGACCCGTTGGTCGAAAAGGAGCCGATGGTCAGGGTATTGCCGTTTGCGGGCGAGTCGCCCTTGCGCACCGTTGGGCTGGTTTGGCGCGTGACCTATCCACGTCCGCAGGCCATCGACGCCGTGCGTGCCGCACTTCTCGCCTGCAAGTTGCCCGGGGCCAGCGCCCACCGCTGAGTTTCACGTGGAACCCGGTGTACGGTCCACGTCGGCGTAATGCAAAAAATCGCCCTTGAATCGGGAACTTCTTCGTCCGGATTTCGCTCTATTCCGCTCAAATTCATTCAACAACCTTCTGCGGGGTATTTTCTAATGGACGAGCTTTCCACTCTGGGCGTGGCCTTCACGGCATTGATTTTTGGTCTGGCCTGCCTGATGGCCTTCAAATTGGCTTCCAAAACAGCCTACCACTAAGCAAAAAGCCGGGGAAACCCGGCTTTTTGCTGTTGGATGCTCGCCCGGATCAGGCTTCTTCGGCGGCTTTCTTCTTCGCTGCCGGTTTTTTGGCTGGCGCTTTCTTCTCGAATTCAAAACCCACCTTGCCCGCCTGAACCACCAGATAGGCAGAGAATTTCCGGCGTGTGCGGTTGGACACGAACTCCTTGAGCAGATCGGTCTTGCCCGCTACCAGCAATTTGCCCATCTGCTCAGCTTCGATGGGCTGCTGCAGGATGATCTTGCCTGAACGGAAATCGCAGGATTTTCCCGGGCCTACCGATTTTTCACAGACGTAGGATGTGCCGTGCTCGTATACACCAGCCCCGCATTTCGGGCAGGCGCCGAGATTTTCGCGGCCCGAGAAGTCGACCGGTTCGGCGTCGGCTTCGTCGGCCTTGTCCTGGCCAAAGTCGAACTCAGGCAGGCACTCGTCATTGAGCTTGATCGCAGCAGCAAAGCTGCGGCCCATCTTGTTGCGGAAACCGGTGAGCGGGCCGACATGGCGTTCCGTCAGCAACTGCTCGATTTCAGCCGGTTCGTATTGTCGACCGGCGACAATTTTCCACAGCGCGTAGTCGCAGCCGCCGCACTGGAATTTTTTGTAAGTCTCACGAATCTGGCCGCTACATTTGGGGCAGGGCGCTTGCAGCACCCCGAAGTCGCCGGGGATGGTGTCTGCTTCGTATTGCTTGGCGCGTTCAACCATGTGCCGGGTCATTTCAGCAATTTCGCGCATGAATTCGGTGCGTGTGAACTCACCCTTTTCGATGCGGCCCAGTTTCCATTCCCAGTCACCGGTCAATTCGGGCTGAGTGAGTTCCTTGACGCCCAGACCGTTGAGCAGGGTCATCAGCGTAAAGGCCTTGGCGGTCGGAATCAGTTCCCGGCCTTCGCGCAGCATGTATTGCTCGCCGATGAGGTTTTCGATGATCTGGGCGCGGGTCGCTGGCGTACCCAGGCCGCGGCCGGCCATGGCGGCCTTTAATTCCTCGTCATCGACCATCTTGCCGGCGCCTTCCATGGCAGAGAGCAGGGTGGCTTCGGAGTAGCGCGGGGGCGGCTTGGTTTCGTTGGCTTTGACCGTCACTTCCTCGGTTTTGACCTTTTCGTCCTTTTCGACCGCAACCAGGTTGCCTTCATCCCCACTTTGGCCTTCTTTGCCATGGACTGCCAGCCAGCCCGGATTCACCAGCACCTTGCCTTCGGTCTTGAAGGGTTGATTGTCGACGCGGGTAATGCGCGTGGTGACCAGATATTCAGCCGCGGGGAAAAAGACCGAGAGGAAACGGCGGACGACGAAGTCGTACAGCTTTTGTTCGGCCTCGTTCAGATTCTTGGGCGCTTGCGGGGTCGGGATGATTGCAAAGTGATCGCTCACTTTGGCGTTGTTGAAGATGCGCTTGTTCGGCAAGACCCAGTTGCGGGCCAGAATTTGATGCGCGAAGGGTGCGTAGCGTGCCAGCAGCACTTCATCGTGGCCCTTGCCGGCACCTTGTCCGGTGAGTACGGCAAGCGTTTCCTTGACGGTGGGCAGGTAGTCTTCTGGCAGGGAGCGGGAGTCGGTCCGCGGATAGGTCAGTACCTTGTGCTTTTCGTACAGCGCCTGAGCAAGGCCGAGCGTGGTCTTGGCGGAAAAACCAAAACGACTGTTGGCTTCGCGTTGCAGGCTGGTCAGATCGAACAGCAGGGGTGAGAGGCGGGTCTCCGGTTTGGCTTCTTCGCTAACGATCCCGGGTTTGCCTGAGGTGGCGGCACGGATGGCATCTGCCCGAGCCTGTTCCCAGAGCCGGTCAGCCCTTGCATGTTCGTCGTCCTGCTTGCCCTTGAAGCCTTCGTCGAACCACTTGCCAAGGTAGTTGCCCGCCTTGGCGCCGAATTCGGCTTCCACTTCCCAATAGGGGCGTGCCCGGAAGTCGCGGATTTTGCGCTCGCGCTCGACCACGATGGCCAGTGTTGGCGTTTGCACGCGTCCGACCGTGGTCAGGTGAAAACCGCCGGTCTTGGAGTTGAAGGCGGTCATCGCCCGTGTGCCGTTAATGCCAACCAGCCAGTCGGATTCCGAACGACAGACCGCCGCATCGGCCAGGCCCTGCATTTCTTCGCCGTTGCGCAAACGCGAAAAGCCATCACGGATTGCTTGCGGCGTCATCGATTGCAGCCACAGACGCTGAACCGGTTTGCCGGATTTGGCGTGCTGGGCAATGTAATTGAAGATCAACTCACCCTCACGTCCCGCGTCACAGGCATTGATCAGGGACGTGACATCCTTGCGTTTGATCAGCTTCAGCAGCACTTTCAAACGCGGTGCGCTTTTCTCGATCGGGTTGAGCGCGAAGTGGGGCGGAATTACCGGCAGATGCGCGAAGGACCATTTACCCCGCTTCACCTCGAATTCTTCCGGACAGGCCAGTTCCAGCAAATGGCCGACCGCCGAGGAGATCACGTAGTGATCGTTCTCGAAATAGTCGTCGTGCTTGGTAAACCCGCCCAGTGCCTTGGCGATGTCGCTGGCGACTGAGGGTTTTTCGGCGATGATCAGTTTTTTGCTCATGGGTTCTGCCTGTTGGGTGCGGGGCATGATAAGTGGGCGCCTGACCGCTTGGCAAGGGCGGCACTCAGTTCAATTTTTGATAGCGGTTGCCCGGCAAGGCAGCAACCTGCCCTGAAAGTTCCAGCATCAGGAGTTCGGCGAGGATTGCATCAGCCGCCAGATTGCTGCGCGCAACCAGATCGTCGAGTGAACACGGCGCGTGCCCGAGCGCGACAATGAGCGGGTTGTCGCTCTCGGTCTTCGTTGCCGGGCTTGGCACGATTGCGGTGGGCATCCCCAGTTCTTCCAGAATGTCGGCAGCTGTCTCGACCAGTTTTGCGCCTTGCTTGATCAAGCGATGGCAGCCTTTTGCAACGGGTGAGTGAATTGAACCCGGAATGGCGAAAACCTCCCGCCCTTGTTCTCCTGCCAGTCGTGCGGTAATCAAGGACCCGCTCTCCAGTGCGGCTTCAACGACCAGCACACCACGCGAAAGGCCGGCAATGATGCGGTTGCGGCGAGGGAAGTTTGCAGCCTGCGCAGGTGTGCCGAGTGGAAATTCGGAAACGATGACGCCGTGGGCCGCGATTTCCAGAGCCAGATCACGATTACGTGCAGGATAGAGGCGATCCGGGCCGGTACCGGTTACTGCGACCGTGCCCCCTCCCGCTGCGAGTGCGCCGCGGTGGGCTGCTGCATCGATGCCGAGCGCCAGGCCGCTGATGATGCAGCAGCCTTGGGCGGCAAGATGCCGGGCAAAGGCTTCTGCATCGCGGATCCCTTGAGGCGTGGCATTGCGGCTGCCAACAATCGCAATACCGCCTTGCTTTAGCAGTTCTGCATTTCCGCGAACAAAGAGCAGGCTTGGTGGGTCGGGAATTTCCAGCAGAGCCGGAGGATAGTCAGCGTCGCCCAGAGTGAGAATGCGTTGAGCAGGAAGCTCTCCCCACGCAATGTTGCGGTCGACCGCAGCTAAATCGGAAAAATCGAAAAGCAGATCGGCCTTCTTGCCGACGACCGAGCGCACCGCCTCTCTGCCGGCAGCAAAAATTGCCTCTGGTAAACCAAAAGCGGCGAGAAGCTTTCTTTGCGTCTCGCCACCAATGCCAGAGGGCAGGGTCAGCCGCAACCAGGCGGCCAGTCCGTCAGGGTCGCTCATGGATTGCGGGCAGCATCTCCAACCACGACCGACTTCGAGGATTCCATCACTAATGCGTAGGAAACTCGATCAAAGGTACGGAACACGAAGGCCAGTGCGTAGCGCTCTTCCGGAATCGGTGTTTCGATACGGCGCAGACGTTCGTCCAGATCCACCGAAACCCGTTTGCGATACAGGGCAACCACGTAGCCGTTTTCCATGCCATCGCGGGCACCACGGTTCAGGGCGACGACCGAATTCGTACCGCCTTCGTTCACACCACCGTAAATCGACATGACGCGAGCGTTTACTTCCTGCTCGGGGCGATGAGGTACATAGGCAACGATCGTGGGTTCCGGGGCAGGTTTCAACCAGTCGCCACGGGTGATTTCTTCCTTGGCGCGGGTAATGCGCAGGGTCGCCGGCTCGCCCGGCTGCACCAGTTCAGCATTACCGAGGAAAAAGGCTTCATGGGCGACCACGGTACCGGTTTCCGGATCCTTGAGTGGCTTGCCCGGACGGTAAACCTGCCACTTTTCCACGCTCACATCCGGGATGCCGCTGGCGAAAGCGGTATCGCCGTTCCCGAGCAATACCCGATCTTCCTGGGTGGCGACAATACGAACGGCAGGAACATCGGCCTCCCCGTCGCCGTTGTTTTCAACGATCAGCGGCTGTGAAATAAAGGGTTCGATGATGTTGGCCGGAATGCTCGGGATTACCTGCTGCACCGGGGTCGAATACACCTGCGGCTGAACTCGGCCGTTGACCGGTTTGCCCAGGCGCAGACGCGGGCTGCCGTCGGACATGTCGAGCCAGACGACGTCGCCGGGGTAAATCAGATGCGGGTTTTTGATCTGATCCTTGTTCATGCGCCAGACTTCGGGCCAGCGCCAAGGTTGCTTGAGAAACTTTCCGGAAATGGCCCACAGGGTATCTCCCTTGACCACAACGTGCCGATCAGGCGGGTTATTTACCAGGCTGAGCGGCTCGGCCGCCGATGCGCAGACTGCCGTTACGGCCAGGAAGAGCGCGGATATAATGCGAACCATAGTCTTAAACCCTCGGGTACTGACGGAACGTCTGGCAATCCTGGCTGTCCCAACAGCCTGTGCGAGTGCGTTCTTTATCTCGGAAATTCCTTTAGATTCTGCACGTAATAACCTAAGCCGGCAAGCTTTTAATCTCTGATTCCCATGGCACTTCTACCCATTTTGCGTTTCCCCGATCCCCGGCTCAAGAAAGTTGCCGTTGCGGTCACAAAAATTGACAACAGCATTATCCGCCTTGCTGCCGATATGGCTGAAACCATGTACGAAGCGCCGGGTATCGGGCTGGCGGCTACCCAGGTCGATGTTCACAAGCGGGTTGTGGTGATCGATGTGTCCGAAGAAAAGAATGCGCTCCAGGTATTCGTCAATCCTGAAATTGCCGATAGCGAAGGTTTTACGATCGGCGAGGAGGGTTGTCTTTCAGTGCCTGGTATCTACGACAAGGTCGAACGCGCTGAGCAGGTGACAGTGCGCTATCTGGATCTTGACGGGAAAAAGCAGACCTTGCACGCCGAAGGCTTGCTTGCGGTCTGCATCCAGCATGAGATCGATCATCTGAATGGCAAGGTGTTCGTCGATCACTTGTCAGTGCTCAAGCAAACCCGGATTCGCAACAAACTGGCCAAGCAGGCGCGGGTGACCGCGTGAGGGTCATTTTTGCCGGGACGCCGGAGTTTGCGGCACAGGCCTTGAGCGCCATCATTGCTGCCGGACATGAAGTGGCGCTGGTGCTCAGCCAGCCTGATCGGCCCGCGGGTCGGGGTATGAGTCTGCAGGCATCGGCCGTGAAACAGGTGGCGCTGGCGCACGGTATCGAGGTATTTCAGCCATTGACGCTGAAAGAGCCGGCAGCGCAGGACAGGATCGCATCGGTGCAGGCTGACGTGATGGTGGTCGCGGCCTATGGATTGATTCTGCCGCAGGCGGTGCTTGACATGCCGCGTTTGGGTTGTCTGAACATCCATGCTTCATTACTGCCACGCTGGCGTGGTGCGGCACCGATTCAGCGCGCCCTGCAGGCTGGCGATGCCGAATCCGGCGTTTGCATCATGCAGATGGAAGCCGGACTGGATACCGGGCCGGTGCTCTTGCGGGAGGCGTTTTCGCTTGCCGCTGATGACACCGGGGCCAGTCTGCATGACCGTCTTGCCGTACTCGGGGCCAAACTGGTTGTGGATGCGCTGGCAGCCTTGCCTTTGCCGGCAATCGCTCAGTCGGCAGATGGCGTGACTTACGCTCACAAGATTGAAAAGGCGGAAGCGCTGATTGATTGGTCGCAGCCGGCAGTAGTGCTGGATCGGCATGTGCGTGCCTTCAATCCCTTTCCCGGTGCGCAGGCCGTTTTTGCCGGTCAGCGCATCAAGATCTGGCGGGCGACTCCGGTTGCCGGCGAGGGTGAAATTGGGCGCGTTCTGGCGGTTGACCGTCAGCAAGTCGTTGTCGCCTGTGGCGAAGGGGCGCTGGCGCTGACAGAGCTGCAGAAGGCTGGCGGCAAGCGCCTGCCGGTGCAGCAATTTCTTGCCGGTCATCCCCTGCAGGTCGGCGATCGTTTCGATCTGTCGGCTTGATCAGCGGGTTCCACGTGAAACCCGTGCGGCGCGGATGTCATCCAGTTGCCGGGCGAGCCGGTAACCCGCGGCAATAATCCGGCCCGTTGCAATCTCGCTGGCGGCGTCCTTGAAGCCGCGGTCAGCGAGCAATTTTCCCTCCCGCTGACGCTTGGGATACGCGTCGTCGGTCAATTGCCGGCTTTCTTCCAGCCATTGGGCTGGCTTGTCTTGCGGCGGTGGCAGGTGGTCGGCGATGAGTTCGCCGGCTCGCTTGATCAACCGCTTGCCGCGCAGGCCGCCAGGACCCGGCAAGTCATCCCACCAACTGTGCAGGCGGACCGGGGCTCGATCCGGCTTCTCCTCGTCAATTAACACCACTTCGTTGCCGCCGCGGTCTTCAACGCGCCCTGCGTGCAGCGGCTGATGCAGATCACCGATCAGGTGGGCAAGCCAGGGCAGGGCCCAGGCAATTTCGTCGTTGCGTTCGGTCGACCGCAGCAATTGGCTTAAAACGCCGATTTGCCGATCAAGTTGTCCGTTGCCACGTTTGCCGCGGGTGTCGATATCGACGTAATGCCAGTCGCTGTGGCGGGCGTTGTCAGGCAAGCCGGGTACCGGTGTCAGAGGCGCTTCGCGGCGTTCGTCATAAAAACGCGGGTCATGGCGGATGTTATCCGGCCAGGTCGCGGCTTCGGCAAATACCAGCATGGCTTCTCCGGTTCCGGATTTTTCGACCCAATGCCCGTGATCGGGGTGGCGGCGAAGCGCATGGTCGACAAATACACGGGTTTCCGGCGCCATGTGCTGCCAGGCAATGACTGCGCTCAGGCGATGGCCGGCAGCGTTCCAGGCATTTGCGGGCAGGGCGAACAGCAGGCTGCAGTAGAGGAAGAGCAATCGACACATGGCAGGATTATGCCCCGTGCGATAATCCTCAACCATGTCCAGATTGCCTTATACCTCCCTCGCCTTTTCCTTGTTGCAGTCCGCACGGATTACCGCGGCTGTTTTTGCCGGCCAAAGCCTTGCTGACGGCTTGTTGTCACGCGTGGATCCAACGGCCCGGCCCGCTGTGCAGGATATTGTTTATGGCAGCTTGCGCGCTTATGGTCGCGGCGAGTTTTTCCTGTCGCGCCTGCTCGAAAGGCCGCTTGCTGCGGAAGAAGTGCGTGCCTTGCTGCTGGTGGCCCTCTATCGCATAGAAACCCGGCCTGACGCGGTGCACACCGTGGTCGATCAGGCGGTGTCTGCTGCAGGTGAATTGCTGAATGGCAAATTCCGGGCGTTGGTGAATGGTGTATTGCGCAGCTTTTTGCGTCAGCAGACGGTGTTGACCGCTGAGCTTGCGGCAGATCAGCTGGCGGCATCGCTGCATCCGGACTGGTGGCTGGCGCGTTTGCAGCAGACGTATCCGGCGCAATGGATGGAAATCGTGGCGGCGGGGAATCAGGCGCCGCCGATGGGCTTGCGGGTCAACCAGCGGCAGATCGACCGGGACGAATACCGTGAGCAACTGGCAGCGGAGGGCATCGCCAGCCGGCCGGTAGGGGAGGTTGGACTGGCACTGGGAACGCCGGTGTCGGTGGATCGTTTGCCTGGATTTTTCGATGGACGGGTTTCGGTACAAGATCCCGGCGCCCAGCGCGCAGCCGAACTGCTGTCGCCGGCAAGTGGCAGCCGGGTGCTGGATGCCTGCGCTGCCCCCGGGGGTAAAACTGCCCACCTGCTGGAGCGTGGCGATCTGGATCTGCTGGCGCTTGATCTCAAGCCGGCCCGTTGTCGCCGGATCAATGAAGGACTGGCGCGGCTGCATCTGAGCGCAACCGTGAAAGCGGCCGATTGCGCCAAACTTGAGAGTTGGTGGGACGGCAGGCCCTTTGATGCGGTGCTGGCCGATGTTCCGTGCACGGCAAGCGGTGTGGTGAGGCGCAATCCGGATGCCAAGTATTTGCGTCGGGAAGCCGATATCGCCAGTTTTGCGAAGGCACAGTCACGTATCCTGAATGCCTTGTGGCAGGTGATTCGGCCGGGAGGGCGATTGTTGTACGCGACCTGTTCGCTTTTCCCGGAAGAAAACGGCGGGCAGATGGCGGCATTCCTTGCCCGGCAGCCGCAAGCCCGGCAGCCGCAAGCCCGGCAGCCGCAAGCCCGGCAACTTCACGCCGAACAGTTACTTCCCGATGCGGAACATGATGGTTTCTATTACTGCCTCCTCGAAAAACTGGCTTGAGCGCCTGCGTTGCTGGCTGCTCCTGCTCGTTTTCGTGCCGGCGCTGGCGTGGACCGCAGAAATTGATGTCCTCGACCCGAGGCTGACGGCAACCGAGGAAGGTTTTGTCCTTGCGGCCGATTTCAAGTTCGAACTGACCCCGCGCCTTGAAGAAGCAGTCAATCGGGGGGTCGCGCTCAATTTTGTCACTGAATTCGAGTTGACCCGTGAACGCTGGTACTGGTTTGACAGCAAGCTGGTCACTACCAGCCAGAATCACCGGCTTTCCTACCACGCATTGACCCGGCAATATCGCCTGAGCACCGGCGGTCTGCACCAGACATTCGAGACGCTGGGCGAAGCCTTGCGCGTACTTTCGCGTCTGCGCCAGTGGCTGGTCATCGACAAGAACACCGCCGCGGGGGATGGCTATCAGGCCGCACTGCGCATTCATCTGGATGTCTCGCAGTTGCCTCGCCCGTTCCAGATCAGTGCGCTGGGTAACAAGGACTGGACGCTGGGGTCGGAATGGAAGCGCTGGACCACCGCGCTGGTACCGCTCGCGACGGAGGCCAAGTGAAGCGTTTCTTGGCAGCAGGCGGCGCGCTGGCCGCAGCGATTGGCGGCATCCTGTGGTTCCTGTTGCTGATGTCCACGGCCGCGGACACAGTGGTTTTCTCGCGCAACTATTCCTTGTTGATTGCGCTCAATGTGCTCTTGGCCATTGCCATGCTGGCCTTGGTGGGTTGGCAATTGCGTTCACTGTGGCGCGACTACCAGGCGCAGGTATTTGGTGCCCGCCTCAAGCTGCGCTTGATGCTGATGTTCGGCGTGATTGCGGTGTTGCCCGGAGCGCTGGTGTATGGCGTTTCAGTCCAGTTCGTGACCCGCTCGATTGAAAGCTGGTTCGATGTACGAGTTGAAAAGGCGCTGGAGTCCGGCTTGCATCTGGGCCGCTCGGCGCTGGATTCCTTGCTGGAGGATCTGACCGACAAGGCCCGGGATATGGCCGCTGAACTGTCCGATGTGGCCGAACCGGCGCGTCGCTCGGTGCTGTTCCGCCTGCGCGAGGAAAAAGGCATCCAGAGTGCAGCACTGTTTTCGGTCGGCGGACAGATGTTGTCTTCGGCCACTGGCGATCTGGGTAATGCCTTGCCCGAGTTGCCCAGTCAGTCGCAACTGAAGGAAGCGAGAAACTCGCGCGGGCTGAGCAGCGTCGAGGGCGAGGGCGAAAAGCTCTATCTGCGCGTACTGCGCCCGGTCAATTCCCGCGCAATGTTCGAGGAGCCGCGCATCCTGCTGGTGACCCAGGCCGTACCGAATGGTCTGGCGCTGGATGCCGAGGCCGTGCAGGCGGTGTATCGCGACTATCAGGAACTGCAACTGGCGCGCCAGGGCCTGACCCGGATTTACGCGCTGACCTTGACCCTGACCGTACTGGTTGCGCTGTTTTCCGCCTTTGCCCTGGCTTACCTGATGGCGCGCCGGCTGGTCGCCCCGCTCTACATTCTGGCGGAAGGCACGCAGGCCGTGGCTCAGGGGGATTTCTCCCAGCGCCAGGCAATTTACAGTGGGGACGAGCTGGGCGTGCTGACCCAGTCCTTCAACCGCATGACGCGGCAACTCGACGATGCGCGTCGGGAAACCGAACGCAACCGGGCAGAACTCGAATCGGCGCGTGGCTACCTCGAATCGATTCTCGCCAACCTCTCGGCCGGTGTGATGGTATTTGACCGGCGTTTCGCCCTGCGTACGGTCAACGAGGGTGCGCTGACCATTCTTGAAGATGATTTCTCTGGCCTGATTGGCGTTGAACCAGCCGCCTGGCCGCGCCAGCAGGGTGTCGGCAACTTCATCCGCGAGCACTTCGAGGCCACCGAAGATATCGAATGGCAGGCACAACTTGAAATGGAACGCCCGAACGGCATGCCGCAAGTGCTCTTGCTGCGCGGTTCCCGTCTGCCGGAAGTGAGCGGCGGGGGCGATGTCGTCGTATTCGACGATGTCACGCGGCTGATTGCCGCACAGCGCAGCGCAGCCTGGGGGGAAGTGGCACGACGGCTGGCGCACGAAATCAAGAATCCGCTGACCCCGATCCAGCTTTCCGCTGAGCGTTTGCAACACAAGCTGGCCAGCAAGCTGGTCAGCAGCGATGCCGACATGCTGGCGCGCGGCACGCAGACCATCATCAATCAGGTGCAGGCGATGAAGCGCATGGTCGACGATTTCCGTGACTATGCCCGGATGCCGGCGCCGGAAGTGGCACCGCTTGATCTGAATGGCCTGATCGGCGAAGTGATGGGTTTGTACGAAAGCTCATCGGCTACCATTGAAATCCGTTTTGCCGACCCGCTCCCGCCGGTTCTCGGGGACGCAACCCAGTTGCGGCAGATCATCCATAACCTGCTGCGGAATGCCGAAGATGCACTGGAAGGCCGCGAGAGTGCGCACATTGTGCTGACGACCGAACTTGCCGGGCGCTACGCCCGGCTGATGATTGCCGACAACGGCCCCGGTTTTCCGGTCGAGCTGCTGCCGCGCATCTTTGAACCCTACGTGACGACCAAGGCCAGGGGAACCGGCCTGGGTCTGCCCATCGTTCGCAAAATTGTGGACGAACATCAGGGCCGCATAGAAATCAGCAATGCCCCGGCGGGCGGTGCGCGAATCGACATTCGCCTGCCGCTGGCCAAAATTGAGGAGGCCAAGCATGGCAATCATTCTGGTCGTTGATGACGAAATTGGTATCCGCGAACTGCTTTCGGAAATCCTGATCGACGAGGGCTACGATGTCCGGCTGGCCGAAAATGCCGGCGCGGCACGCAAGATTCGTGAAGCCTTGCGCCCCGATCTCGTCCTGCTCGATATCTGGATGCCCGACATGGACGGTATTTCCCTGCTTAAGGCGTGGCACGCGGGCGGTCAGCTCAACATGCCGGTGGTCATGATGTCCGGTCACGGCACGATCGATACCGCGGTCGAGGCAACCCGCTTCGGCGCCTTCGATTTCCTCGAAAAGCCGATTGCCCTGCAAAAGCTGCTGAGCACCGTGCAAAAAGCACTCAAGCACGACACCCCGGCACAGCGTCCGCCGCTGACGCTGGAGGCATTTTCACGCCTGGCCTTCGTCAAGGAGTTCCGCCGACGCCTGGAACAGGCTGCGGCCAAGGCCCCGGTGGTGATGATCAAGGGCGCCAGTGGCGGCATCGCCGAAATTGCAGCGCGCACCCTCCAGCCCGTTCGAGCCCCCTGGATCGATCTGTCGACGACCAACAATGCCTTGACCCAGGAAACACTGGAAAAGGCCGCCGGTGGCATTTTGTTTGTCCCTGATCTGTCGATGCTCGGCAAAATGCAGCAAATGAACCTGGCTTTTGCGGTCGACCGTGCCGAAAAGCTGAATTTCCAGTTGATCGTGGCTACCGGGGCGCCTTTGCAGGCGCTGACCGAGCAAGGTTGGGATGCCAAGTTGCTCGCTCGTCTGAGTGAAATCTGGGTGTCCATGCCGCCGCTCGCCGGCCATGCTGACGACTTGCCGGAAATTGCCGGCTTGTTGCTGGCCAATTTGATCGAACGCAGGGAAACCCCGGTCAGGCGCCTGTCGACGGCGGCGCTTAACGCCATTCGCACCTTGCCTTGGGGCAAGCACGGTGACGCCAGCTGGAATGTGCTGTACGCACTGGTACGCAATTTGGCGCTGACTTCGCTCGACGAAGAAATTCTGGCCGAAGACGTGATGCGTGTCCTGCCCGAAGCCGATGAAACCGATGCCCCGGCGCAGTCATTCCTGCCCTTGTTCGAGCAGCCCTTGCGGGAGGCCAGAGATGCCTTCGAGAAGCTGTATTTCGAGCACCATCTGCGTCTTGAAGGTGGCAACATGACGCGCTTGGCGGAGCGTTCCGGTCTGGAACGCACCCATCTGTATCGCAAACTCAAGCAGCTCGATGTCCGCCTGAACAAGCGCAACGACGATTAAGCCGACGGTAGCGACGAGGACAAGATATGAAAGTGATCATTCTGGGCGCCGGACAGGTTGGCGCCAGTGTGGCGGAAGGCCTGGTCTCCGAAGAAAACGACATCACTATCGTTGACCATGACAGTCAGCGCCTGGCCTACCTGCAGGACCGGCTCGACCTGCGTACGGTGGTGGGCGATGCGGCTACGCCATCGGTGCTCCGTCAGGCGGGTGCCGAGGATGCCGACATGGTGATCGCGGTAACGCAGAGCGATCAGGCCAATCTGGTGGCCTGCAAACTCGCCCACGGCGTCTTCAATATTCCTACCCGGATCGCCCGCCTGCGCTCGCGCGATTTTCTGGAAGATGCCAGCCTGCTGTCGACCGACAACTTTGCGGTGGATTTTGCGATGTGTCCGGAACAGGTCATTACCGACTACATCAGCCGGCTGATCGAGTTTCCCGAAGCGCTGCAAGTTCTCAACTTTGCCCGCGGGCGGGTTTGTCTGGTGGCGGTGCGCGCCTACGACGGCGGCTTGCTGGTAGGCAAGCAGATCAAGGAGATGCGCGAGCATCTGCCGCTCGACATGGACGCGCGAATTGCCGCCATTTTCCGCGGCAACCAGCCGGTCTTTCCCGAAGGCAGCACGGTGATCGAGGCGGGTGACGAAGTTTTCCTGCTGGCGGCTGCCGAAAACATCCGGGCGGTGCTCCTGCAGTTGCGGCGGATGATGAGTCGCGTCGAACGCATCATGATTGCCGGCGGCGGCAACATCGGCCTGCGTCTGGCCAAATCGCTGGAAAAACGCTACGAGGTCAAGTTGATCGAAGGGCGCCGCGAACGGGCAGAACAACTCGCCAGCGAGCTGAACAAGGCCATCGTGTTGCTCGGCGATGCCACGGACGAAGACCTGCTGGAGCAGGAAAACATCAGCGAGATGGACCTTTTTCTTGCCGTCACCAATGACGACGAAGACAACATCATGGCCGGCAGTCTGGCCAAGCGCCTGGGTTGCGAACGGGTGGTTGCACTGATCAACCGTCGAGCCTATGCCGAGATGATCGAAGGCGGACCGATCGATATCGGGATTTCACCGGCGCAGGTGTCCATCGGCACGCTGCTGGCCTACGTGCGTCAGGGCGATGTGGCCGAAGTGCATTCCCTGCGCCGTGGTGCCGCCGAAGCCCTGGAAATTGTCGCCCATGGCGATCGCAACAATTCCAAGGTGGTTGGCCGGCGGATCGAGGAAATCGACTGGCCCAAGGGCGTGACCGTGGCCGCGCTGGTGCGCAATTTCGAAACCCCGGTCATCGTCGGCCAGACCGATGAATGGACCTCGATCACCCGCCACGGCGAAGTGCACATTGCCCACCACGACACGGTGATCGAAGCCGGCGACCACGTCATCATCTTCTGCACCCGCAAGAAACTGGTGAAGAAGCTGGAAAAACTCTTCCAGGTCGGTTTCCACTTCTTTTAGCGGTCGACCGGGGAAAACGGCGAATTTTCGGCAGTGCTGTACTCGTCAGCGTGTCGAGGAACCAATGGTGATGCGCTGGGCAAAAGTGCCGATTTCTACAGTGACCCTGTCCCCGGGTTTCACCGGCTGACCGGCGATTGCCTGTTCGGTCGTGCGGATTTCAGTTTCGCCTGCCAAGCGGTAATCGATAGCCTGCCCCGGTCGGCTACGATCGACTGAATCCATGACCATTCCCAAAGTTCCTGCAACCAAACCTGCGCCCAGGGCGATTACGACGCCGGTACCCAAGGGCAAATCCTTGGTGGCGCTGTAGGTTGTGCCGGCGATGGTGCCTAATTCTTTGCCATTATTCTGAGCAGTTGGCGTGCCGAGCGGCGGTAGGCGAATGTCGCGCGTGGCCACCACTTCACCTTGTACGATGCGCATGCCGGGAATTGTTCCGCGGGTGTAGCGCAAGGGTTCGTGGACCGTGGTGCAGGCTGCCAGGAGTAACGGCGCAAGCAAGAAAATTGTGCGCATCAATCAATCCTTCCGAAAACGTAGAACGCGATACACCGCGTCTTCCAGCGCGATATCGCGCAATTCATCGTCGCTCACGGGGTCGAAGGCAATGGTCAGCGAGCGGCGGACAATATCTCCGTCTTCAATCGTCAGTGCCAGCATCTTGGTCGCTCCGGCACCGATGGAAATCAATGCGAGAGGGGTTGCAGTGTTTGCCACACTTCCAATGGCTTTATTGACAAAGGATGGAAAGTGCAGGTTCAATAAAGCGAATGGAAGTGCGATCAGAATACTAAGTAAAATCGGATTCTTCATCACATTGATAAAAGTTTCTTTCATATTAGGCTTTTTACCGCCGTTGTCACCTTTTAACGTAAGGATGATGACGGCGAAAATATTATATAAAGGAACGCAGCCGATAATCATTAAAGGAGCCATGCCGACGCTGTCATACATATTATTGATGAAAGCAAGTCCTAAAATGGCGGCGCTGCTGCGGTAAGAGCCCTGAATAAAGGCACCTTTTT
>CALAGF010000235.1 GCA_937892345.1 uncultured Rhodocyclaceae bacterium
TTTCCCTACACGACGCTCTTCCGATCTTTTCTGCATCTTCCAGATTGCGCTTCAGGCGCGGTAATTCTTCGCTGATAAAGGCCAAGCCTGCGGCGGCCACCTGAATATCGCGGTCTTTGTTTTGGCTGATGTAGTTGTCGATGATACTGTTGAGTGTGCGCTGAATTTCTTCAGGCTCGGTGCCGGTGTAGCCCAAATTGATGATGGGGCTGGTTTTGCCTTTGCTGATGACGGAAAGGTTGTTGTAGATATTTTGGATGGCGCTAAGCTTGGTGTTTTTGATGAGCGCGAATTCCTGGCCGCTCTCAGCCAAAATCTGGTTGACTTGGATGGTGGTTTGCGGATTGATTCTCAAGGCTTGGCCAACCGTGCCTTCAGCGGTGGTGCCGTCCGGCAGCTTAAGCGTGTAGTGTTTGTTGTCGGTGGTTTCCAGGAGCGGCCGAATATAATTCGGCCCCATGGTGACTCCTTCTAGCAAGCGCGGTGCGCGCGACGAAATTTCCCTGCTTACTTTGACCTCTGATGCTCGCCGCTTGCGTGCTCTGCAGCGTGAGCTGCAACGGTCTACGGGTGAAAAGAAGCAAAAACAGCAGGCTGATCTGGAAAGCCTGCTGGCCCAATCTCGGGCTGCGGTTGTGGCGCGGGGCGGCAAGCTGCCAAGACCAGAGTTCCAGTCCGATCTGCCGGTCAACGAGCGGCGGGCGGACATTGCCAAGCTGATTGCAAATCATCAGGTGGTGATCGTTTGTGGTGAAACCGGATCGGGCAAGACCACGCAGCTGCCTAAAATCTGTCTCGATTTGGGGATTGGTTCTCGTGGCTTGATCGGCCACACGCAGCCGCGGCGGTTGGCGGCGCGTTCGGTCGCAACGCGCCTGGCGCAGGAGCTGAAAACCCAGGTGGGCGCGGGGGTGGGCGTGAAAATCCGCTTCCATGACAAGTCGACCGCAGAGAGCTGGGTCAAGCTGATGACCGACGGCATCCTGCTGGCGGAGTCGCAGTCCGATCCCTATCTGAATGCCTACGAGGCGATCATCATTGACGAGGCGCACGAGCGCAGTCTGAATATCGATTTCCTGCTCGGCTACCTGAAACAGCTGCTGCCCCGGCGGCCGGACCTGAAAGTGATCATTACCTCGGCGACTATCGATGCCGAGCGTTTTGCCGAACATTTCACGGTCAACGGGAAAAAGGCGCCGATTATCGAGGTATCGGGGCGCTTGTATCCGGTGGAGGTGCGTTACCGGCCGGTCGAAGATATCGACAAAAAGGATGACGAGCGCGATCTCTACGATGCCATTGTGGATGCAGCAGATGAGCTGGCGCGGCTTGGTCCCGGCGATATTCTGGTGTTTCTGCCCGGCGAGCGGGAAATTCGCGAGGCGGCGGAAGCCTTGCGCAAGCATGCCTTGGCCAGGCCGGGCTTGAGTACGGCGCATGCGCCGGAGATTCTGCCGCTGTTTTCCCGTTTGTCGGCGGGTGATCAGGATCGTATTTTCAAGCCCTCGGGCGGCCAGCGCCGCATCGTGCTGGCGACCAACGTGGCGGAAACCTCGCTGACTGTGCCAGGCATCCGTTATGTGATCGATACCGGTCTGGCGCGCATCAAGCGCTATTCCTATCGCAACAAGGTGGAGCAACTGCAGGTCGAGCGGATTTCGCAGGCAGCGGCGCGCCAGCGTTCCGGCCGTTGCGGTCGGGTGGCCGCCGGTGTGTGCGTGCGCTTGTACGACGAGGCGGATTTCAATGCGCGTTCGCCGTTTACCGATCCGGAAATCCTGCGTTCGTCGCTGGCCGGGGTGATTCTGCGCATGAAGTCGCTGCGCCTGATGGATGTGGAAAGCTTTCCTTTCATCGAATCGCCGCCGGCCAAGGCAATCAGCGACGGCTATGCGCTGTTGCAGGAGCTGGGCGCGCTCGATGACGACAACAAGCTGACCAAGGTTGGCGAAGCGCTGGCCAAGTTGCCGCTGGACCCGCGCATCGGCCGCATGCTGGTGGCTGCGCGCGATCTGGGATGTTTGGCGGAAGTACTGGTCATCGCCGCTGGCTTGTCTACGCAAGACCCGCGCGAGCGGCCGCAGGAGCGCCAGCAGGCGGCGGATGAGAAGCACAAGCTGTTTGCTGATGAGAAATCGGAATTTCTCAGCTGGGTCAAGCTGTGGCAGTGGTTCAAATCAGCGGTCGACCACAAGAAATCGAACAAATCGCTGGTGGATACCTGCCACGCACATTTCCTCTCTTATCTGCGACTGCGCGAATGGCGCGAAGTGCACGGGCAGTTGCACGCGATGGTGACGGAACTGGGCTGGAAGGAAAATGAGGTGCCGGGGACTTATGACGCAATCCATATGGCCTTGCTGTCCGGTCTGCTCGGGAATGTCGGCTGCAAGTCGGACGAATCCGGTTATTACCTTGGTGCGCGGGGAATCCGCTACCTGATTCATCCCTCGTCGCCGCTGCAGAAAAAGGCCGGCAAATGGATCATGGCGGCAGAGATCACCGAAACCACACGTTTGTTCGGTCGTTGTGTTGCTCGCATTGAATCTGATTGGATCGAGAAAGTAGGCGCTCACTTGATCAAGCGCCAGTACTTTGATCCGCATTGGGAAAAGAAGGCAATGCAGGTTGCCGGCTGGGAGCGGACGACGCTTTACGGTATCGTGATCAATCCGAAGCGGCGCATCCATTACGGCCCCTTGGCACCCGCCGAAGGGCGGGAGATTTTTCTCCGTCAGGGTTTGGTCGGTGAGGAAATCGATGAGGCCTTTGCCAAACGCTGGCCGTTTTTTCAGCACAACCAGAAACAGATCCGCGACATCGAGAAAATCGAGCACAAGCAGCGCCGACAGGATGTGTTGGTCGATGACGAGTTGATCTTCGCCTTTTACGACCATCTGATTCCGGAAGATATCCACAACGGCGCCACCTTCGATCACTGGCGCAAGACGGCCGAGCTGGAAAATCCCAAGCTGCTTTTCCTCGCCAAGGATGATCTGATGCGTCACTCGGCTGCCGGCGTGACCACCGAAGCCTTTCCACATCACCTCAAGGTGGGTGGTGTAGAGTATGCACTCACTTATCATTTTGAGCCCGGTTCGCCACGTGATGGTGTGACACTAACCTTGCCTCTGGCACAGCTTAACCAGATTCCAGTGCTGCGCATGGAATGGCTGGTGCCGGGCTTGATCAAGGAAAAGCTGGTGCAGTTGATCAAGACCGTGCCGCAAAAAATTCGCGCCAAGCTGGTGCCGGTGCCGGAATTTGTCGAGGAATTCCTGTCGACCGTTGCAGGCAAGGACAAGAAGCTGAATCAGGGGCTGATTCAGCCGTTGATTGACCATATTCTCGAAGCGCGCGGTTTGAATGCGCGTGGCTGGGCGGTGACGCCGGATGCCTTCCGCCCCGATGCGCTGCCAGCGCATTTCTCGATGAACTACAAGCTGATCGACGAACACGGCCGGCAACTCGACATGAATCGCAGCCTGGTCGCTCTGCGCAGCGAGTGGGGCAGGGAAGCGAAGGAAGAGTTTGCCGATCTGCATGAAACGCCGTCCGAATACACCCGGCTGAGCGACTGGACCTTTGGCGAGTTGCCGGAACTGATGGAAGTGCCGGTCGGAAAACAAACGGTGATCGGTTATCCGGCGCTGATTGATGATGGCGAAACGGTCAGCCTGAAAGTTTTCGATTCCGCAGAAGAAGCGGCCGAGGCGCATCGCAAAGGCCTTTCGCGCTTGTTCATGCTGCAGTTCAAGGAGCAGGTGAAGTACTTCGACAAGAATGTGCCCGGCATCACGCAAATGGCCATGCAGTACATGACCTTGGGCAGCAGTGAGGAATTGAAGTCCCAACTGGTCGATCTCACCTTCGAGCGCGCCTGTCTGACCGAGCCTTTGCCTACCACCCCGGAGGCTTTCAAGCAGCGTTGTGCCGAAGCCAAGGCGCGGCTCGGTCTGATCATGCAGGAGGTTTGCCGGATGGTAGGCACGGTGCTGACCGAATGGCAGGCCGTGGTCAAGAAACTGACGGCCTTCAAGGCGCATGGGGCCGCAGTCGCCGATATCGAACAACAGTTGAAGCGCCTGCTGGGCAAGCGCTTCATCGTCGATACCCCTTTCGAGCGCCTGCAGCACTATCCGCGCTACCTGAAAGCGATTGTGGTTCGGCTGGATAAACTCAAGGCCAATCCGGCGCGCGATGCGCAGCTACTGGCCGACTACGCCAGCTTGTGGGCCAACTACGAGCGACGGGCCGTTCAGTTGGCCAAAATGGGTACGGTCGACCCGCAAATCGAGCAATTTCGCTGGTTGCTTGAAGAGTTGCGGGTGGGGCTGTTCGCGCAGGAATTGCGGACGCCGGTGCCGGTTTCGGTGAAGCGGCTGGAAAAGCAATGGGAGGGAATCAAGCATGGGTGATGTCATGCAGGCAA
>CALAGF010000236.1 GCA_937892345.1 uncultured Rhodocyclaceae bacterium
TCCATCGTCTCCCGTGTCTGGAGCTTCTGTACCACGCTGCGCGATGACGGCGTCGGCTACGGGGATTACCTTGAGCAGCTGACTTACCTGATCTTTTTGAAGATGGCCGACGAGTACAGCCGGCCGCCGCATAACCGCAGGATTGCGATTGAGCCGGGGCTCGGCTGGCAGAGCCTGAAGGGGGCGCGCGGGGCGGCGCTGGAGGTGCATTACGTGACGGTGTTGCGCGAGCTGGGCAACAGGCCGGGGCTGCTCGGGCAGATTTTTACCAAGGCGCAGAACAAGATTCAGGATCCGGCCAAGTTGTCGCGCTTGATCGACATGGTGGATGAAACCCAGTGGGTGACGCTGGGGGCGGATGTGAAGGGCGATATTTACGAGGATTTGCTGGAGCGCAATGCGGAGGATACGAAGTCGGGGGCGGGGCAGTATTTCACGCCGCGACCGTTGATTCAGGCGATGGTGGCGTGCATGCGGCCGCTGCCGGGCAAGACGATTGCCGACCCGGCGTGCGGGACGGGCGGGTTTTTTCTGGCGGCTTATGATTTTCTGGTGGAGACGTATCCGGGCATGGACCGCGACGAGCGGGCATTTTTGAAGCACGAGACGTTTTTCGGCAACGAGATTGTCGCGGGGACACGCCGGCTGGCGTTGATGAACATGTTCCTGCACAACATCGGCGAGATTGACGGCGACAGCCCGATTTCGCCGAACGATGCCTTGATTGCGCCGCCGAAGGAAACCTTCGATTACGTGCTGGCCAACCCGCCGTTCGGCAAGAAGAGCAGCATGAGTTTCACCAACGAGGAAGGCGAGCAGGAGACGGACGCGCTGACGTATAACCGTCAGGATTTCTGGGCGACGACGTCAAACAAGCAGCTGAATTTCGTGCAGCACATCCGCAGCATGTTGAAGACGACCGGCCGCGCTGCCGTGGTGGTGCCGGATAACGTGCTATTCGAGGGCGGGGCGGGTGAGACGGTGCGCCGCAAGCTGCTGGAAACGACGGATTTGCACACGATTTTGCGTTTGCCGACGGGGATTTTCTACGCCAATGGGGTGAAGGCGAACGTGTTGTTCTTCGACAACCAGGCGGCGCGCAAGGAAGCCTGGACGAAAGATGTCTGGGTCTACGACTACCGCACCAACATCCACCACACGCTGAAAAAGAAGCCGCTGCGCGCCGATGATCTGGCGGATTTTGTGGCGTGCTACAACCCGGCCAATCGCCACGGTCGACAGGAAAACTGGCACGAAATCGAAAATCCGGAAGGGCGCTGGCGCAAGTTCAGTTACGAGCAGATCGTCGCCCGCGACAAGACCAGCCTGGATATTTTCTGGCTCAAGGATAAAAGCCTGGCTGACCTCGATAACCTGCCCGAGCCAGACGAGCTGGCCGGTGAAATCATTGAAAATCTGGAAGCCGGACTGGCCAGCTTCCGGGCCATTGCCAACGCTTTGCAATAAGGAAATCTGCCATGCAAAACATCCTCATCATCATTCACGCCGGGCCTTATGGCAGCGAGCGTTGTCTTTCCGGTTTGCGGGTAGCGACGGCGCTGGCCGGGCATGACGACAAGCCGGCGGTCCGTGTTTTCCTGATGTCCGACGCGACCGTGCTCGGCTTGCCGAACCAGATCGACGGCGCGACCAACGGTTTGCAGGGCATGGTGGAAACGCTGGTCAATCATGGCGTCGAAATTCGCCTCTGCCGGACTTGTGCGCTGGCGCGTGGCCTGGGCGAATTGCCGCTGATTCCCGGCTTGCAGATTGGCACGCTGGCCGAGTTGGCACAGGCGACGCTGGCAGCGGACAAGGTGATTACCTTCTGATGTGCTGCGGTCGACCGGGTAAAATCGCGGTTTTCCCACGGTTTTACTCGGATCGCCCATGACCTTTGCCGCCCTCGGCCTCGCCGCGCCCCTGCTTCAGACGCTGGAAACCTTGGGCTATTCAACGCCCACGCCGGTACAGGAGCAGACCATTCCCGCCGTGCTGGCGGGCCGTGATGTGATGGCGGCGGCACAGACGGGTACCGGCAAGACCGCCGCGTTTGCCTTGCCGCTGCTGCACAAGCTGGCGGCCATCGAGACCCCGACCGGCAGCAACAGCGTTCGCACGCTGGTGCTGGTGCCAACGCGCGAACTGGCCGAGCAGGTGCACGCGGCGTTTCGCGAATATGGTGCGGGGCTGTCGGTCAGCAGCTATGCGGCTTATGGCGGCGTGAGCCTGAATCCGCAAATGATGCGCATGCGGCGCGGGGTGGATGTGCTGGTGGCCACGCCGGGGCGTCTGATTGATTTGTTCACCAAGAACGCGATCAAATTCCGCGAACTGCAGTTTTTGGTGCTGGACGAAGCGGACCGCATGCTCGATCTCGGTTTTGCCGACGAACTGGCAATTTTGTTTCAGGCACTGCCCAAAAAGCGCCAGACCCTGCTGTTTTCCGCGACGTTTTCCGATGAGATTCGCAGCATGGCCAAGGCCCGCCTGCGCGACCCGGTGAGCATCGAGGTCAGCCCGCGCAATGCGGCGGCAAAAACGGTCAAGCAGTGGGTGGTACCGGTCGACAAGAAGCGCAAGACCGATTTGTTCCTGTTCATGCGCAAGGATCGCGGCTGGCAACAGGTGCTGGTGTTCGTGAAAACGAAAAAAGGCTGCGACGAGCTGGTTGCGCGCTTGCAGGCCAAGCAGATTCCGTCGGATACCATCCACGGTGACCGGCCGCAGGCCTCGCGCTTGCGAGCGCTGGAGGCTTTCAAGGCGGGTGAGATTGAAGTGCTGGTGGCCACCGATGTGGCGGCGCGCGGGCTGGATATCGAAGATTTGCCGCAGGTGGTCAATTTTGATCTGCCCTTGCAGGCCGAAGATTATGTGCACCGGATCGGGCGAACGGGCCGGGCAGGACAGACGGGCGAGGCGATTTCACTGGTGTGTGCCGACGAAGCGCCGCTGCTGGGGGCCATCGAACAGTTGATCAAACAGCCGCTGAGTCGTGACGAAGAGCCGGGTTTCGAGCCGCAGCACAAGGTGCCGGCGACTGGCGGCGTCGCCAAGCCGGTCAAGGCGCCGAAAAAACCCAAAACGGGGGGGCGTGCAGCACCCACGAACTGGGTGGGTTTTGACGATGCGCCTGCACGTCCTGCGGGTGCTGCGCGCGGTCGACCGGGCGGTGGCGGCAAAAACCGGCCGCCAGCGCGCAAGCCGCGATAAAACGCTCTGTTGTTGCCCTGTTGCCGCCCAGCTTCAGATCACGCGCAGGCCGCTGCCTTCAGTCATCTGGCCGATGACCCGTGCTGCATCAAAGCCGTCATCGGCAAAGCAGGCCAGCACGGCCTCCACGCTGTCGGGTGAGCAGCTGACCAGCAGGCCGCCTGCGGTTTGCGGATCGGTCAACAGCTTCTGTTGCCAGGGCTCGCAGCCTTCGGGTAGCGTGACTTCTGCGCCATAGCTGGCCCAGTTGCGGGTGGAGGCGCCGGTGGCCACGCCAGCCTTGACCCAATCAAGTGCCTCGTCAATCAAGGGCAGGTCAGCGAAATTCACAGTGGCACCCAAGCGGGAGCCGCGACAAATTTCCAGCAAATGCCCGGCCAGCCCGAAGCCGGTGACATCGGTCATCGCATGCACGCCGGCCAGTTCGGCCAGTCGTGGGCCGGGGGTGTTCAGGCGAGTGGTCCAACGCAGCATCTCGGCGTAGCCGTCGGCCGACAGCTTGCCTTGCTTGAGCGCCGCAGAGAGCACACCAATCCCCAAGGGCTTGCCCAGAATCAGCACATCGCCGGCGCGCGCGGCCGCATTTTTCTTGACTTTGGCCGGGTCGACCAAACCCAGGGCAACCAAGCCGTAAATCGGCTCGACCACATCAATCGAATGCCCGCCGGCAACCGGAATGCCCGCCGCACGGCAGACGCTGGCGCCGCCTTCGATGATGCGGCCTATCGTTTCCACCGGCAGTTTGTCGAGCGGCATGCCAACCAGTGCCAGCGCCAGAATCGGCTTGCCGCCCATGGCGTAGACATCGGACAGCGCATTGGTCGCAGCAATGCGGCCGAAATCGTGAGGGTCGTCGACAATCGGCGTGAAAAAATCGGTGGTGGCGACCAGCGCCTGCGTGTCATTCAGGCGATACACCGCTGCATCGTCCGAGGATTCGATACCCACCAGTAATTCCGGGGGCACGAGGCCGGGGCCGACCTGGGCCAGAATCTGATTGAGGATGGCGGGGGAAATCTTGCAACCGCAACCGCCACCGTGGGCAAGCTGGGTCAGGCGGAGGGGCGGGGTGGTGTCGGTGGTCATGGTGACAGTGCCGTGCGGTGAACAGGTCGCGAAGGATAAAGGAAAAACGCAGGCCGGATGTACCTGCGGCCAGGGCGACCGCCCAAGGCCACCGTCTCGCTCCCGGTTTTTGCGCTTTACGGGTCGTCGACCGTTGCATGCTTGGTGGGACAATTTGTCCGTTGCTGCGGGTAAATTGGACAAATTGTCCCACCCTCTCCTCGGGGAGATTTTTGCTGAATTGTTGCAAGTCAATGGCTTGCCTTGAATGGCATGGTCGTTGCAGGGGTCTTTCCTTGCGACATGGCGTCGCATCAAGGAGGAAAGACATAATGAACATGAACAGACGGCAGTTTTTCAAAGTCTGTTCCGCCGGCCTCGGGGGCTCGTCCATCGCACTGATGGGCTTTTCACCGACGGCAGCCTTGGCGGAAGTGCGGACTTTCAAACTCGCCCGTGCCACCGAAACACGCAATATCTGTCCGTATTGCTCGGTGTCCTGCGGCGTGCTGATTTACTCGACCGGGGATAAATCCAAGAATTCCCAGTCGGAAATCATTCATATCGAGGGGGATCCGGATAATCCCGTGAATCGCGGCACCTTGTGTCCCAAGGGCGCGGGTTTGCGCGACATGATCCAGAGCGAAAATCGCCTGAAGTGGCCGGAAGTCCGCGAGGCAGGTTCCAGCGAATGGAAGAAGATTTCGTGGAATGAAGCGGTTGACCGCATCACCAAGCACATGAAGACGGATCGCGACGCGAACTTCATGGCGCAAAACAAGGACGGCGTGACCGTCAATCGCTGGACCACTACTGGATTCCTTGCATCATCGGCAGCACCGAATGAGGCTGGCTACCTGACCGTGAAGACGATTCGCGCGTTGGGCATGACCTCGATCGATACCCAGGCACGCATTTGACACGCTCCCACGGTGGCCAGTCTGGCTCCGAGTTTTGGGCGTGGTGCGATGACCAACCATTGGGTGGACATCAAGAACGCTGATCTGGTTTTTGTCATGGGCGGTAACCCGGCTGAAGCGCATCCTTGCGGCTTCAAGTGGGTGATCGAAGCCAAAAAGAACCGCAAAGCCAAGCTCGTGGTCGTTGACCCGCGCTTCAATCGCACGGCATCGGTAGCGGATTTCTACGCGCCCTTGCGTTCCGGCTCCGACATCGCCTTCCTCGGCGGCGTCATCAATTACCTGATCTCCAACGACAAGATTCATCACGAATACGTCAAGCATTACACCAACGCAGCATTCCTGATCGATACCGGCTTCAATTTTGAAGATGGACTGTTCTCCGGTTACAACGACGAGAAGCGCAGCTATGCGAAGGACAGCTGGAAATATCAGATCGGTGAAGACGGTTTCGCCAAGGTGGATGAAACCTGGCAAGACCCGAATTGCGTCTGGCAATTGCTGAAGAAGCACTATTCACGCTACACCCCGGAAGTGGTTGAAAAGGTGTGCGGTACCCC
>CALAGF010000237.1 GCA_937892345.1 uncultured Rhodocyclaceae bacterium
CAACATCTTTTCTAAGTCAGGCGCTCACTAAATCGTCAAGGCCCGCTTTGGGTCGGGTTCAGCCAGCCAACTCCGCAGTTTGCGGGCTAACGTAGACGATTTCACTCATTTGGTTAATGGTGATCTTGCCGGTAACGGTTTGGTGCCTGGTGTTCGTCACAGATGCTCAACTGTGACGACGTGTCGCGCTATGGAAATTTTCTGACGCCTTCCAGCTTCATAATTTGCCCTGCTCGATCTGAGTCGTCATGATAAGTGTTACCCATGCGCCATGGATGTTGTGGCACACTGAGGACACCAATGCCCCCGAATGATGGTGCCAAACGACGTTTCCCATTCGTGTCCATCGGCGCAGCAGAACCGACCACGTTCCGATGTGGCAACAAAATAACCGTCAGGGGCGTCTCGCAAAGACAGGCATTTCCCCAATCGTTTGGCTGCCAAACCACGCAGGACGGAGATGGTGTATTTCCTTTTTTTGGTCCGAACAAACTCATTCGAAATTTGACTGCACTCTGGGCAGCCGTGCTTCGTACGCTTGAAATTGGTCAGAGTGCAAGACCATAAATGGCCCTCTGCGCACTGAAGGCGCATCTTTTGTTTGGAGCCATTGAACTTGCCAATCAGCGTAAAGCCCTTGGACTCAAGCAGTAACCGAAGGTCGGCTTCCGGTATCGGCGTGCCTGAAAGGCACTTCGGACACCAACTGGCCTCGTAGATGTGCTTGGAAGGCCGAGTCATCCATTCGTGACCTTCTGCGCAACGATATTCGAGGGGGCTATGCACGCCCTTGAACTCTAATGACAAACAAGCGCCGCCCCGTGACTTCGCATAATCTTGACACCACTGAAGGTCATATTTTTTTCGCATAAGCCTCTTGCTTGCAAACTACAGGTTGTCAGCGCCGCCGCAAAGTCACCCTTGGGTGCTGGGTGAGGGAAGCATGGGGCGATTCATCTCGCCAGCCTCGTGCAGTACCTTCGCAAACCCGGGGCCAAAGATCGTGATCAGGTCCTCGTGCGAATAGTGGTCGTCCTGGTTGATGACCGTTTCACCTGCACCGAGCGAATTGATCATTGCGCGTTTGCGATCGGCAATGTCCATCACCCGCTCTTCGAGAGTTCCCACGGTCAGGAGGCTGAGAACGGTAGTTTGAGGATGATGTTTCCCGCGTCTGAGTCGTCCAATCAACTGGTCGGTGGCAGCGGGATTCCACCATGGGTCATAGAGCACCAGATAGGAGGCCTCCGGTAACTCAATGCCGACCCCACCCACTTTGCCGCTGACCAGGATGAACTGCGTATCACCCTGACGGAAGGCTACGATGCGTTGCTTCCTGATTGGGACGCTGACATCGCCATCGATCCGCAGAACGGGAATGTTTCGGGCAACGAATTCCGCTTCGATCAGATCGAGCATGGACGTGAAGTAGCTTGCGATGACCACCTTGGATCCGGTCGCACAGAAGTTCTCGACCTCAACCATCAGCCGTTCCAGTTTAGCGGAAGGGCAAGGGGTGGGCAGGTTCGAGAGTTTTGTCAGGCGGGGGTCACAACAGATTTGGCGCAACTTGGTGATGGCGGTCAGGACATGAATGCCACTTTTGCTGAGCCCCTTGGCGATAATCAGGTCGCGGAGTTCGCGATCCACTAGAGCGGCCTTGGCGGTGTTGTAAATCTCTTTCTGGAGCTGGCCCATTTCGATCATGATGGGCACCTGGACAAGCTCTGGGAGTTCATTGCGCACTTCGGCATTTAGGCGGCGCAGTCGGAATGGGGCTGTGATTTGACGCATCATGGCGCGTCGCTCACTGCGCAGGCCGTCATCGCGCTTGGCGCCAAGCACGAAATGGCGACGGAACCAGGTGATCTCGCGCAACAGACCGGGCGAGGTGATGTTCATGGCGGCCCAGAGATCCTGTTCGCGGTTTTGCACGATGGTGCCCGATATGGCGATTTTCTGATCCGCGCGAACCCCATGGCAGGCCTTGTACTTGATGGTGCCGGCGTTATTGATGTCATGGGCTTCATCCATGGCGACAATATGCCAATCAACGGCAGAAAAGAGTTCAATGTCTTTGGCGAGCGTCATGTAACTCGTTAGCACCACATTCACGCCATCCACAAGGGACGCCGCAGTCCGATACCGGGCGGTGCCATGGTGTAGCTGATAGGCAATTGTCGGGAAAAACCTTTCGATCTCCTCCTGCCAGCGGGACATGACCGTAGGCGGTGCGACAATCAGGGAGGGTTTGGTTTCGCCAGCCTGAAGGGATAGCCAGATATGCGAGAGGGTCTGAATGGTCTTGCCCAGCCCCATTTCATCTTCCAGCACGACACCAACCCCGGCAGAAAGACGGGCGCGCATCCAGCTCACGCCATCGACCTGGTAATCGCGCAGACGCACGCTTGCCGGCAGCAAAGTCTGATTGATGGGAGGCGCTCGTTCGGTGAGTACGCGATGGAGTAAGGCGAGGCTGTCTGCTCCCTGGACTCGATCACCCATGGCGTCGATCAGTGAGGTGTTAAAACGGCTGATGCGCAATGGTCGATTGGCACTGTGCGAATCCGAGATCTCGAGCAATAAGAGACCCAGCGGACGCAACTCACTCATAGGGAGCGAAATTACCTGGTCTTGCTCGCCGATCAGGCAGCGCCAAGCACCATCAAAGCTGGGTTGGCGCAGGGCTTCGATGAAATCATCGCTGGCCATGAGCGTGCGCAGTATGGGTAACAAGTCAAACTCGACTCCGTTGACCTGGACATTGAGCGTAACGGACAGCCAGCCTTGCTCATCATGTGCATCACTGACGCGTGCGTGGATTGTTCCGGCGCCAAGGCTGCGGAATTGCTCCATATTCCCGGCGACGGTGACTTCCCAGCCGAGGTCTGCCAAAAGGGGTGGCAGTTGGTCAAGTAGATCAGATACGGATAGTTTGTAGTACTGATACTCGTCGAACTCGGTTGCTGACATCAGCGCCAGATTGAACCCGCTGCCTTCAAACCAGATATCGAGCTGGTTCCCGAGACTGCCTAAAAGATCATCAAGCGCACATTGTTCAAATGTCTCGTCCCGGCTATACCAATGACGCTGGCCGTCGCGTTCAACGGAGTAACGGACGGGTACAGACGCTGGGGGAACAAGGGGGCCATCGGGATACTGAAAGCTGAGTTCCAGCCGAACCTTGGATGGGGAAATGCGGTCGGAGCGCTCGATTAACAAGGCTCGTTTGGCTGGCTGTATCGGGCCGTGGTCGATGTCGGACAATTCGCGAGGCAAATGCAGTAACCCGCCATAGCCCCGACGTGCCATCTCGGCTTTGAGTGTTTGCAGTTCCGCCGTTGAAAAAAGCTGTTGTGTCTGCATCAACTTGCCAAGGAATGCTTGCTCCTTCGCGAGACTCAGCGGTCCAATGCAGTTCCGTTGGCCGTTGAAATACCACGGTGGCGTGCATTTGAGGAGGCTTGTGGCCGGTGTGTTCGCGACCAGACCATACTGCGATGCTGATGCACGCTGCCAAGAAAAACTGATCTGGCGTGCGCCCTCCATGGCCACTGGGATGACTTTTCGGTCAACGTCGATTACAAGGCGCCGTTCTCGGGTCAGCAGCGTAAATAGCAGTTCGGGATCACCAAATGCGGAAAACTCGATATGGGTGCCATTGTGGTCCCGAGGCAACGGGGGCGTAATCAGATGAAAAATGCTCTGATCAAATGGCGATACGGGACTCTGAAACGTGCGTATCTGTCCCAATATGCGCCACGGTACGGGTTCATAACGGATGCTGTAACCCCCGTTTTTTAGTTGCCGGGTTGAGATCAGTTCAAGTCCATTGCTATGTAACAGATAGGCGATCACCCGGTCCTGCGGCGTTGCGACCCGCGGTTGGGGTGGGGCGGCGTCCAGTCCGTCGAGTAACTGACTCAGCGCCGGTGACAGTGTGCCTGGTTGCGGCACGCGTTGCTGGGTTGGAACTGGCGGCGTGATGGCTGACGTGATGGATTTCTCCTCATTGCAAGCCTGCAACAGCGCAGCTTCACCGTGCAAACATCGAGAGTTGCCACAAGAGCAGTGCCCTGTCATTCCGTCCCACGTTACGACCACGCGACCGGTGAGGACTTCGCGGACACGTAAGTCATAAAGCGAGAAGCCATAGTCAATGAGAGTCGTTGTAGCGCGGAAGGACTGCAGTGCGATATCGCGCGATAACAACATCTGCTCTCTGATGCGTTCCAGATTATGGTACGACCCAGCGGCCTTCTTGAGCATGGGCAGGTAGTACGCGTAGCTTGGTGGTTTCATGGCAAGCAGTCGGTGAGACGATATCCATCAATGGTAAAACACAGCAACAGTCGAATACGGATTTATCGCAAGCCAATGCCATGTTTGATCCGCAGCCACAGCGATGGGGGTGGGGCGGGCTCCGCAACGAAGCTGGCGAGTGCCTGATCGAAACGCCTGGGGTTTTCCAGCAACTCATACACGGTGATGTTGTATCGGTCGTAGTCGTCCGGAAAGGGAAGTCCGTGATGGAGGGCGATATAACGGGCCACGGCGGCGCTGCGCGAGACGCCGGCGCCGCAATGAACCAGGACCTGTTCGCAGGACGCCGGTAGGGCATTGAGGAAGTCGATGATCGCCAGGGCGTGTGATTTTTCCGGGAAGCCGTAGGAAGACACCGGCCAGATTCGGCCAAGAAACTTGATGGTGGACTCGGTGTAAGTGCAGTCGGCAAATTCGACACGCAAGAGGAAGGGCCAGCCATTTTTGAGATTGGCGGGTGCGCCTGGATTCGTGATCGAGATCATGGCGCAATTGGCCATCGGATCAAGTTTCTCTGCTTCCCGCTCACTGAGAAAACGCGTATTCACAAGGGTCATGGGCGCCTAAAATGGTGTGAAAGGTTCAAGCTGTAAAAGGACTGCACGAGCGCAGCTCCCAGCATGGCGCCGGCGAAGGCCCGACCGAGCCACGGTAGTAGGTAAAGCCATGTGCTGACATCGATCGGCAGTGCAAGCATCCGCATCAGCACCCACGGCCAAATAAGGACCAGCACGTCGATCAGCACCCAGACAATCCGGCGTACGGGATCGGTTTCTGTCAGTGCGGTCCAGATAAGCAACAACAGACAACTGCGATGGAAGGAGGGCGAATACCAGTCCGGTGCAGGCATGGGTGCCCTGTCCATTTGGAGGATAGTGGCGACGCCCAAAAGAAACGCGCCAAGGGACGCGGAGGCCACGGGAAAATCACGAATCCACCGGTCGACGCGGTGCAGAGCGCATGAACAAGCGAAAATCATGTCGATAGGGCGGTGGCGTCTACGTCAAAAATACTCACTGGAAAGTAGCGACGCAGGACGGTGGCCAAGGCCTTTTTGGCGCGGCTATCTGGGTAGTCAGAGCCGACCACAAAGGCTGGCTCCGCCCCATGATCGCGCAAGAGGGCGAAGTCGGCAAGCAGGTGGCTTTCATTGGCATCAAAGCGCAAGGGTGTCAGAAAGGCCTGCTGCGTCTTCCGTAACTGCTCGGCCACCCGGGCGATGGCTTCATCCGGGCATGGGGTGTAACAGCGATCAGTCCAGAGGACGGCCATGTGGCGGACGTTCAGGTTTGCTGACTGGCTGCCTGACTGAAGCTCGAGGATCGCAAGGCCGAAGAGGGGCGTAGCGGGCGGTGTGAGTTGAGCCGCGTGCGCAGCAGGAAGCCAAAAGCGGATACCGGGCAGATGCTTGAGCATCAGGCGCGTGGCTTTTGGCCCGGATTCACAACCCTTGATTGGGGCAATAAGCAACGGACCGGGCAGGTTATGACAAAGTAGCGCCTTCAGTGTTTCATGGTTTTGGGAGGGCGCGTCCCGGGTGTATGCATCGGGTACGCAAAGGCGCTCGGAAAGTGGCTGTCCATCAGGCGTGTCGATAAACATGGCAGCACTGCGCAAGCGGTGGGAGATCCGTGCCCAGGTCCGCTCTTCATCAGGCAGCCATTGATTGATGGCTGCTTCCGCGATCAGCAGGTGGAGCAGCCCGCGCAAACTCATTGCATTCATGGCCCCAAGTGTTGCGAACGACGGGGGTATTTGGAGCAAGGTTCGTCCTTCTGGTGTTTCCTGAACGACGCCGGATGGGTAGCAACTGAGGCCTGAAAAGTAGTTTTCCTGCCCATACGAGGGGCAGTCGTGTTCGTGGAGATTGCCGGTACCGGCTAGTCGCGCGAGGAAGAAGAAATTGTTGGTGCGCCGGATCGACATCTCGATACCTCGATCCGAGCACAAACATTGAGGCAAGGCTTCCTGTCCGTAGTGACGGGACAGTAAATCCTGTCCGGCGCGCGTGTCGAGAAGCCATTTGGCTTCATGTGCAGCGCCTCCGATAAAGATTCGCTGCACCATGGCTTATACCGCCGCGAGTCGGAAAGGACGTGACGAAGACAACGTGCCATAGGGGCCTGCGATGTCTCTGTAGGCGGTCAGCGCTGAAGGGCGATCCGTCCACCGATCGGCGAGCAGGTCACTTAGCCCCCGCGCACTCAGTAGGGATGAATGCGTGATCATGGCCCCGGCAACCATGTTCTTGAGGGTTGCAGTGCCGCTGTACGGGTGCGCCGTGAAAACGCTGTACAAACCCTCGTGACAGACCATGCAAATGACCCGATCGCTGTGGATGATCTTGCTTAGGACGAGGGTAAAGGGGGCGAGCTGCCGGTGAAGGGATTTCATGTTGACGTTGGAGTACGTGTGCGGAAAACAGGACGCATTCGTGGCGAGTGGCGTCGGTTCCAGAGTTGTAGGCAAGCTGCTTCACTGGACTGAACGGACGTACTCACGCAGCCGTAGGTACACTGGATGGATAGTCCCCCATCGGCCGGGAGAATCTTTGCCGCTGCACCACAGCAGGGGCATGGGCGCAGATAATGGGCGTCCGGTAGGGATGCGCTCTGTGTGGATGCTGGCATGAGCTGCATCGCATCTTCTTGCGTGATTGAAAACCGATCGCACAAGGCCTGCAGAAAGAAGAGTCGGGTGGCTGGTGCGCTGATCGCCTGATACACCCCGAGTCCGGATAGGAGACTTCGAGCGCTGCGCTCGCTGGATGCTGCAGTCGTGGCGAGCGTTTCTATGAGATAGGTGCTGGCGGGCAAGGCCTCGCCGATGCAGCGCAGCAGTTGATCGGCCCCGGCGGTGCGAACGAGGCTGTCAGGATCGTGGCCGTCGGGCAGGATGCAGATGCGTGCTTGCTGATAGTCGCTCAAAAGCTGCAGGGACAGATGCGCAGCATCCTTGCTGGCTTTGTGTCCGGCAGGATCGTCGTCGAAACAGAAAACGATGTCATCAGCGACGCTGGCCAGCAGGTCAAGCTGCTCACCGGTCAATGCGGTACCGCAGGTGGCGACGATATTCAGGATGTCGTGTTGTGCCGGCGAGATGACGTCGAAGTAGCCTTCGCAGACGACGACCTGGCGTGATTGCCGGATCGCCGGGAGTGCTTGGTGGAGTCCGTATAGGACACGCCGTTTCTGATAGACAGGGGACTCGGCGGAATTGAGGTATTTGGGCGGATCGTCTTCGCTCAGGGTGCGCCCGCCGAACCCGATCACCGAGCCATCGGTATCGTGGATTGGGAGCATCAATCGGTTCCGAAAACGCGGGCGTGGCTCTCCGTTGCGTCCGGAGACAGTGAGGCCCGCCATGTCTAGCAAGCTGGCGTCGACGGACTCGTTGAGCACGGACAGGCTGTTTGGGGCGTAGCCAATGCCAAAGCGTAGGGTGACATCAGGGTCAATGCCACGACTAGCCAGGGCATCGCGCGCAGTTTGTCCGCCTGGACGATGCAGTTCGCGCTCGTAGAGGCCAGCGACGCGACGCAGGGTGTCTTCGATATGTCGGGGGCGACGGACGGGGGTAGGGGCGGTATTGAGTGGCACGCCGGTCATGCTGGACAGGCTGCGCATGGCATCCATAAAGGACAGGCCGCCGTGGTCCATCACGAAACGGATGGCATTGCCATGGGCCCCGCATCCGTGGCAATGATAGTGGTCGGCGTAGACCATGAAGCTAGGGGTCTTTTCCTTGTGAAACGGGCATAGGCCAACATGCCGCTCACCGCGTTCGGTGAGTGCAACGTACTCGCCCACGTAGACCTGGAGGTCGATTCGGCTGAGGATGTCTTCAATGGTGGTTTGTTCGATCACATGCGGAAAATATCGCCCATGCTGCCGGGCTACAAGGGACAGCCGGTGCGGTGGTAGCAAAACGGCGTCTAAGGGGCCGTTTTTGCCACCTAAACACGCTGTGGTCGCTTGCGTGTTCATGCAATCATTCGTCAATACATTAACCACAGCTTGGACATGGACGATGAAACAGAACACGCGGCGCATCGTGGCGATGAAGGATTGGCGACTCAATACCCCGATCAAGTTCTGGGAAAAGAACCCCGACGCGATTGGGCGAACGGTGCATGCCAGCATTTCGCACAAATTCATTCTGCACGTACTGCAGACGACGTTTGAGCCGTTCTCGAAGTCGTCTTACTACGTCTCGGTGATTGCGCGCGGCATTTTGTCAGACAACCTGTCGCGAGGCGTCTACAAGCGTGAGGAGCTGTTTGGCGCGGAAACTGCGATCGCGGACGGGATTCAGTCCCTGCATGAATATTTCGATACCCGTATTCAGCAGTCCGTGAGTCGGCTGGAAATGGCCGGTTTTTCGTTGGAGGAGACCCGGGCGAAGGCACAGGATTACGAAGCGATCAGCGTCACGAACGCGACCTCCAACTATCTCGACATTCTGGTGAAGGCGGATATCTATCTGATGGTCGTGCACTACCTGTGGCTGGTGGGCGAGTTGGCCAGCAACACGCGGGAATCGGATATGGAGAAGCAGCGGTGTGAAAAAGAGGTTCGTGACGCCCTTGTGAATCTGACTCGGATGGCCGAGCGACACAATGGGGTCATTCACCGCATTTGCCGGGAGGCGATGGACAACGCCAACAAGCGTCGTGTGCAGGCGGCTGTCAAGAAAGCACGTAAGGGCAAGCGGGACAAGCAGACTGAGAAGAACCTTGGCCAGGCGCAAGCTGAGCAAAATGCGCTTGCTTCTGGTGAAGCTGTGGTTGCGCCCGAGCCGGTGGCTGCGGGGGGCTGATGGCCTTGAATGCGCAGCAGCTTGCGGTCGTGGAGTCCGACGGCAACATCCTATGCTGCGCCTGCCCTGGGAGTGGAAAGACACGCACCCTGACCGAGAAAGTGGTCAGGGAGTTGCGGGAAAATGACTCAAGCCGGATTCTGATGACGACGTTTACCCGTGAGGCGGCTCAGGCCATGACGGCACGGGTCAAACGCATGTTGCTGGATGTCACGGGCGAGGATAAGGCCCGAGTCAGTCGCTGGATGTCTCGCATCAACGTAGGGACGTTTCACGCGTTGGCGCTGAAGCAACTCAAAGGCGTGGGGCCGGTGGGTCGGTTTCTGAATGCAGCGGAGACGCAGCACATTATTGAGGGCTTGCTTGAGCGCCTCAATTTACCCATGACCGCTGTGGATGCGGAGATGGCCATCAGTCTGCACAAAGTGGATGGATTTCCCTCGGATGCCCCGGCCGAAGTGTTGGCGCTGGTGGAGTTGTATCAAGCGGCACTGGCGGAGCGACGGGCGCTCGATTTCACGGATTTGATGCTGCGTGCCAATGCCTTGATGGCGCAGGGCAAGATGGCCGCATTGCCTGCAGACCTTGCTCTATTTGATGAATTCCAGGATGTGGATCGCTTGCAGTTCGAGTGGATGATGCACACGCTGGCGGCGGGCAATGGCCGCGCGGTGGCGGTTGGGGATGATGATCAGGCGATTTATGGTTTCCGGCGTTCCTTGGGGTATCAGGGGATGATGGATTTTGTGCGCCATACCGGGGCGGACATTATCAAGTTGGGGGTCAATTACCGGTCGACGGCGGGGATTGTGTCGTCTGCGTCGCGCTTAATTGGTCTGAATCTGAACCGGGTGCAAAAACAGTTTTCCGCTGCTCGAGGCCCGGGGCCGGTGCCCGAGGTGGTGATGCTGGGTAAAGAGGATGACCAGGCGCTGGCCATTGTGCACCGGCTGGACGTGATCTGTGGCAAGAATCCCTTGCCAGACACCTTGCCGGGAGAAAAGGTCTCTAGGTTTGGCGTCTTGCCGAATCAGGTGGCGGTATTGGCCAGAAGCAATCAGCAGTTACAGGCGATTGAGGAAGGCTTGCGCGAGGCGGGTGTTCCTTGCCACCGTGCCGGCCGCAACTTTTGGGACATGCCGATTCTGTCGATATTTACCACGCTGCTTGCGGCGATCTGCAAGGCGGATGCTTTGGGTGTTGAGGTTGCGTTGCGCTGGGCGCGCGTTGAAACGGCGGAGCTTGAGCGAGTCAAGAAGGCCGCAGGCGGGAGCGCTTGGGGCCTCCTTGATGCGGGCGCGGTGCCGGTAACGCAGCCTGGGCATGGATGGTCACGCAATCTGCAGGCGTTTGCGGAGGTGTGCCGGACGTGGCCTATTCAGGCGCGGGATGCCCATGCGGGGACGAATCGGTTGATCCAGGGGGTCGCGACCTGGATGGCTGCGGTGGTGAATCACACGGCGCATGGGGTGTTTCAGGAGGCGCCGCCGGAAAAGGAACAAACGCTTGCCATGCAGCGCAAGGTGGCGATGCTGGCCTTGGGGCGCGATCAGCTGCGGGCCTGGCCGGGGCGGTTGTGGGAGCGGCTGCCGGAGAATCGTGCGCGGGTGCGCCGGCAGGCGGCGGAGGATGATCAGGCTGGGGTGCCGCGCGTGTGTTTGGGGACCTTTCATGGGTCGAAGGGGTTGGAGTACGACCACGTGTATTTGGTGGATATCTATGAGGGTTCTGTGCCCAAGCTTGCACAAGATGCGGGCGAGGATGAGCTGGCGGAAGAGCGGCGTGTTTTTTATGTGGCCATGACCCGGGCGAAGGACTCGTTGACGATATTGGCGCGTCGAGACAAGGCGCCGAGTGAATTTTTGACCGAGGCGGGGTTGAAATAAATGGACAATGTTCGGGCATTTGATGCGGCGCCGTTTGCGGCCATTTTGAGTGATCTGTTGCATGAACCGGTGACGGGCTATCTGGTGGTGGGGTTCGTTGAGGCAGGGGACCAGACCTTGCTCAATACCTTCGGGACGCCGGAACGTTGCAATGCGCACCGGGGGTATGTGGCGGCGATGACGGACGAGGTGCTGCACCTGGAGGCCATGGTGCGGCGTGATGGTTCGCACAAGGGGCTCTTTGTGGACGAGCCTGAGTTTTCGTTCGAGGAGTTGGCGGATCGCTTGGGGATGGATCGGGTGTGCTACGTGGTGACGATTGACCACTATGCCTACGTGAATGCTTACCGGAATTATGAGGGTCTCGACTATGAGCACCTGGAGGCCCTGGGGGATCAGTTCAGGGAGCTCGATGAGGTGTTGCGAGGTGGTCGCGGGCCGCTGGAGTGGGTGCATTGACATGGTGCGAGGGCGGATGAGGCTTACGCAGGGCCGTGCTCAGCAGGGCCATTCTTTGGGACTATTGGGGTGGCGCCCGTTTTCTTGTCGGATGCACGAAGCGCAATTGGGCATACTTGCGCGTATAGATATCCGCATAAACTGCTTTGCGCAGGAGGCCACCGAATGAGCGGCGTTTTTTTAAACCCCAAGTCCCATGCAATTAAGCGTCGAGCAATTGACCCCGACACTCAACCCTATTTATCCGGACTCTTTCTCCTGGATACCTGGCGGGAGCATCCCCTGGAAGAGTTCAGCTCATACCTTGTCGAGCAGGGCAGGCAAGCGTCCACGATCACTGTGTACACCTCAATGTTCTCGGTTTTTCTCGACTATCTTGCCGCCCAAAAGCGCACCATCGACCAATGCTCACCCCACGATGTAGAACAGTTCCTGACGGGAACAAGTCTGGAGCGTTCACGGTCCCAAAAACCCACTCGCCAACGCCGGCAGTACCTTCTGTTGCTACGCCGGATTTTCACTCACCTGAAAACCTTGGGTCGTCCTACCGACACCAACCCCGCGGTTGAAGCGGCAGGCAGCAAAGCCATCAAAGAAAAGCGTGGGGAAGATAATGCCACCCGGTTTCTTACGCTTAATGAACGCAACATCGTTATCAACTGCCTCGCGACCCGGTTAGACGAGCTGAGAAAAGACCAGTCGAGCATAGAAGATCGGTGGCTCGAATATCGGGATCTCGCGCTCATTGCGGCGACGATGGGCGGAGGAATGAAGGTGTCGCATCTCGAGCGCCTGACGCTTAATTGCATGGACCTCGAAAACCGGCTCATCGTGCTGAGCGAGCATCAACACACCCATCGGGCACGTCTGCTCGACTGGGCGCTGCCAACCATCAACCACTGGCTCGTTGTCCAGAAGGACTTGCCCTTCAACGCCGTACCGCTACCCGCCGAACACCCGGTGTTCCAGAGCGACCGCAGCGGGGGCGGGCGCCGGCGGGCACCCACCGCTCGCCCCTTCATGCACGCCACCAGCGTCCACCGCCGCATCAACCTATTCCTCACCCAGACAGCCGGCATCACCGGCGATCGGGCCTGCGCACAGACCCTGCGCAATACCTACGGCGCACTGCTGATCGACTCAGGCGCCAGCGACAACGAACTCATCGATTTCATGGGGCTGCGTCTGCCGATCTCCGCGCAACGCTTCCGTGCCACCTATCGCAAACACCAAGGCGCCCTCGGCGCAAATCAACTCTTCTGACAAGGAGCCTATGATGGCGGACTACAGCAAACGAAAATTGACCCGCGCCCAGCGCTACGCACTACTGGCCCTCGTCAAGCGCAACAGCATGCCCCTCGATCAGTTCGTGAAGGTGCTCGAACAAGGCGGCGAAGATATCGAGGCCGCCGCCATGTCCGTCGAACTCCTCATGCTCTACGGCCTCATAGCGCCCCGCATCATCCCCGGCCAGGTCAGCGGTGAGGTCAGTGCCACCTTGCGCCTGCAAGCCTGGTATCGCCAACAGCACGCCACGCCACAAGCAACAGCACCCAAGCCGGCCCGCCGCCTGCGCGTCCCTTATCGACCCCCCATGCGCAGCCTCACCAGCCTCGCTGTGGCCACCGCCCTCGCTGCCGGCTGTGCCAACCTGAATCTCCCCACCTCAGAGGAAGCCCAGGTCACCGCCCAGCCGCGTACGGTCCAGATGGCCAGCTACTACCAGAACAACATGGTCTATCGCTATTGCCAAGGACCGGAGTGCCTGGAGCCTACACCCAAGGTGCCCGCCGCCGCCCCGCTGACCCGGCCCAGAACCACCACAGTCGACATGCCCGGTGCACCCATGCCCGCTACCCACGACTCGACCCAGGAACCCCCACCGCTTACAGGGATGACCCCACCGCCCAGCACCAAGGAAAGTTTCATGGCCGCAGAGATCCTGCGCCTGCGCGAAGCCCTCGCCAAACTCGAGAGCGCCGTCAAACTCCGTGACGCACCCACCGTGGCCACCACCGCACGCCCCGTGACCTCCGCGCCGTCGCCCGTAGCGCCCCAGCGCGTCCAGTCCGGACAAGCTACATCGGCCAGCAATCTGCCACCGACACCACGCACAACGTCCGTTACCGACACGCCAACCCCAACCAGCACACCACTGCCTGAACGCACCCCGGCGCTGGCATCCGTAGCCGCACCAAAGGCCATGGACATCGCCAAGCCCGTCATCAAGGTCGCAGCCTCAGAACCCGTCAGCATCGGCCTCAAACTGGATGCCGATTTCGCTTCCTTCAAGGCCATCGTGCAGTTTGAAGACGGGGCACAAACACTCGATGGCCTCTCGCAGGAAAAAATCGCCGAAATCGCACCCAAAGCCAAACTCGCAGATAAAGTCCGAGTCCGCGGCTATGCGGCAGTCGCCCAGCTCGATGAAACCACCCGCAAACTCGCCTTGGGTCGCGCCATTGCCGTACGCAACGCACTGGTGGCGCACGAAGTCAGCCCAAGCAAAGTCCAGATCCTCAATCCGCAAAACCGCCTCTTAGACCCAGCCCACCCCACATCCCGCGCCAACCGCGCAGTCGCCATCGATGTGGTCATGCCCGCCAAAACCCCAAACCAATCCTGAACCGAAAGGCCCTCTCATGAAATCCTATAAAACACCCCTCGCACTCGCGCTGGCCGCCGCCCTGACCGCCTGTGCCAGCCCAAGCTATACCGCCAAAACCTACCAGACCGGCCAAGTGCAACAGGCAATGAAAGTCAAATCAGCCACCATCGTCAGCGTCAAGGAAGTCGAAATCCAGAAGAAGACCGGTAACGCCGGCGCAGGCGTGGGTGCCGCTACCGGCGGTGTCTCCGGTGCCATGGTCGGCTCATCCACCAACAGCGTCGGCAACGGGCTCGTCGGCATGGTCGCCGGCGCAGTCATCGGCGGCGTCGCTGGTGCCATCGCCGACAACGTGGGCAAGACGGCCAATGCCTACGAAATCCTCTACCAGGTCGACGGCACCCAGGACGTTCTCGCACTCGTCCAGGAAAAGGATGACCACCGCTTCAAAGCAGGCGACCGCATTCGGCTGATCGAAGGCCAATTCACCGTGCGCGCACAACCCCTTTAACGCAAACCAGGAAGATTTTCATGCCAATTATTTGTCCGAAGTGTGGTTCTCAAAATATCGACCGGCGCAATTACGGCAAACGCACCGCGTCCGTGATCGGCGGTGCGGGCGGGGCAGTATCAGGCGCACTCTTGGCCCTGAAGGCTGCGGAAGAAGCGACGGATGGCGAAGCAGGTGCCCTGGCCCTAATATCTTCTGCCACCCTGGGGGCCATCGCTGGCGCAGTGACCGGTGCGTTGACTGGTACAGCGGCGGGTATCCTTGCTGGGTCCGTCGCAGGCCAGGCGGTGGATGAGCACGTTCTCGACAATTACAAGTGCCTCGAGTGCAACCATACCTTCAATGAATAAGACCATCCGCAGGTCCATTGACACGCTTGACATCGTGGCCCGCAGTGAGCTTGCAATATACGGGGGCAAAATCCCGGCCATCGCCACCACGCTGTTGGCGTTGTCGCTCTTCGGCGCCTTGCTCGCCTTGAGTGTGACGTTTCTGGCTGACCAGGAAGCGACCCGCACCCAATTCGCAGTCGCTTGCCTCGGCACCTTGATCACAGGCGCCGGAGCCATGGTCTCAATCGCGCTGATTGCGCGGTTTGCCACTATGACAGCGGCGGGCAACGAGACGCCATGATGGCCATACAAGGCCTGCATTGGCCCACCCCGCAAGCCTTGCAGAAAGCAGGCGTTCTCGTTGGTATCGTCGCCGCCATCGCTGGCATCGCTTGGGTCGCCGGCCTCGCGGACTTGGCAACCTGGGTGATGTGTGTGGCGACAGCCGTTGGCGCAGGCCTCGCCTCGGCATGTGGGGTATCAAGCCGGCGCCAGGGGCCTCGCGCCCTCCTGATCAGCACACTGTTTGTGATCGGTGCCAATCTTGTCGCACCGCTCGTCCTCTTGCTGGCCAAACCCATGCTGCAGTTCGTACTGCGCAGCCTCTAAGGCACTTCGTGCCAAGGCTAGTTATTGGCCAAATTGGCTCAATCCAAGGAT
>CALAGF010000238.1 GCA_937892345.1 uncultured Rhodocyclaceae bacterium
AGGCGACCATTGCCCAGCGCCAGTTCATGCAGGCCAAAGGAGGTGTGTTCCAATTGCAGTTTGCCGGCCTCGATCTTGGAAAAGTCCAGGATGTCGTTGAGGATGGTCATCAAGGATTCGGCGGACTGTTGTACCAGTTCGAGATACTGTCGCTGCGTGTTGTCCAGATCGCTGTCGAGCGCCAGCGCTGTCAAACCGAGAATGCCATTCATCGGCGTGCGCACCTCGTGACTCATGTTGGCGACGAATGCGCTCTTGGCTTCATTGGCAGCTTCCGCCGCGCGCATGGCTTCATGCAGTCGGGTTTCGTGTTCCTTGCGCTCGGTAATATCGCGGAATGCCGTCACCGACCCGGCTATCCGGCCATCGGCATAGAGCGGCGTACTGCTAACTTCGACCAGCAGGTAAGAACCGTCATTCCGGGAGAAGCGCTCCTCTCCGAAGAACTGTTCTCCGATGCTGACTTTCTGATAAATGGGACATTCTGCCAGCGGCACGTGGCCGTCCAGACTGTGCCTGTGGAAGATGTTGTGGCCGATCTGGCCGATCAATTCCTCGCGCGCGAAACCTAACAACTCCAGCGCCGCCAAGTTCACCAGCACCACCTTGCCGGACTCATCCAGCACATACATGCCATCGCCCATGGTTTCAGTGATAGCCACCAGCTTGCGTCGTTCTTCGGCGAGGCGTTCGCGTGAATAAAGCAGGCGGACAAGCAAAATCAACAGTCCGCTCAGCATGGTCGCCAGAATGGCGAAATGGCTCCAGAATTCCTTGCGGAGAATGCTGATGAAGGAAGATTCTGCATAGGAAATGATGTAAGCGACGGGTTTACCGGTGACATCCTTGACCGGCAGCATGCTCACCACCCAGGTGGCACCCGCAAGTTCGACATTCAGAGAAAACTGTTCGAATTTGTGCAGCCCGTTCTGAACTTCAGGGAGTTCGCCAAGCATGGCGTTGATGGCCACCACTTCAGGCGAAGGTGGCGATGGACTATCCGGTAACTTGACCTGGGGATCCTCGATGATGAATTCCGGATGAATCGGTGTGTTTCCGTACAACCATTGCTCAGACTCAATAAGTATGGGCAGGGTCGCCTGGCGGGAGAGAATGAAATAGTACTGGCGGGAAGGGGCCAGTTTGGCCATGGTTTCCTGGATGACGCGAAAACCCACGCTGCTCTCGACGCTGCCAAGTAGTCGGTCACCATCGAGCAAGGGGTGAACAAAACGAAAACCCGATTTGACCCGGCCAGCCTCGAATCCTTGCACCATGCGTTTTTCCTGCTGGGCAATGCGAATCGAAGGACGCGCTTCAAGCAGGTCGTCGCCAAATTTTTGCGGCTCGTGGAAACGCAAAAAGCTCTTGCCGTCCGCTGTGTGGAAATGCAATTGGCGAATGCCCTGTTCGCGCAGGCTGCGGTAACTTGGCGAAAGCTGGCGGAACAGTTGGGCGCGATAGGGGGTTTGGGCTTCCCCTTCGGCGTGCGAACCGGCATCAAGCAGTTCACGCACGATCGGCTTTTCAATGACCTCGTTGATCAGGATCGAGGTGGCCTTGTCGTAGGTGAGCAGGCTGGCCTGATAAATGGTGGCGAGTTCCTGGGTGAACTGATCCTCGTACAGCCGCTCCTTGCTTCGCAGGTTGTTTTGCAACAGCCATACGCCAAGCAAGGGCAGCAACACGAAGGCCAGGAATGGCCAGTAGAGGTAACGACTGCGGGCGATTTTGCCCGGAGACGATGCCAGCGGATTGGGCTGGCGCTGACCAAACATCAGTAGTTGCCTTTCTCCGGAATCTGCGCGCTGCGCCGCAATTGACGGACAACATTGAAGTCTTCGTTGTTGGCCTTGACGCTACCGTAGCGCAGGTTGCTGCCCCAGTCGGACATCAGCGCCTGATCTTTGCCAGCAGGATCAAGCGAAATGAGTGCTTCACGCAGGGCATTGATCGTGTCGGGCGACATCCGGCGGGTGTTGGCGATCAGCGCAAAAGAGGGCAGCGGTGCTGTTTCGGAAAGAACTTTGATGCCGAGATGCGCATATTTCTTGGCGATGGTTGTTTTCAGTCCGCCAAAATCGAAATCGCCGCGAGCGACCGCCAGTGCGACTTCATCATGCTTGTCCAGATAGCGGTAGCGATTGTTTTTCATTTCGCTGCCGGCCTTGTGAATCAGGTTGTCGGTGGACAAGTAGCCGCAGGTCGATAGCGGCTGAGTCAGCGCGATTCGCTGTTTGCTCATGTTGCGCGGGAGAGCACCACCCGCGCTGATCAGGGCGCAGGTGTAGGTGGCTTGCCCCGATTTTTCGAGGAAATGAACGACCGGGCGGGCTTGTGGATAGCCATCGCGCAGGGTGACATAGGGCAAGGGGCCGAGATAGGCGATATCGATCTGGCCCAAACGGAATTGTTCAAGAATTTCCGCGTAGGAGGTCGAGTATTTGATTTCGATATCCACGCCCAGCTTCTTTTCGAGATAGTTGAGCATGGGCTTGAAATTTTTCACTACTTCCTCGGGCTGTTCCATCGGCAGCGGCGCGAAATAGAGCGTCTCGGCGTGCACGACAGGCTGAATCAGGGTGAGCACTCCAAGGAGGAGGGCGCGTAGAGAAAGTGGCAATATGCGCATGATCTTGGCTGTTAATTATCGAAAATCACATTTTATAACAAAAATGAGAGTTATCGCAGCCAAAATAACAGGCGGGCGATACCTCATCGGTTCGCCCGCTTGGAGCGGTCAATGCCGACTCTGGATTTCCTCAATATACCCCAAAATGCCTGTGCGGATATTTCCCGCATTGCCTTCATCGGTATCGATATGCATTGCCAGACGGAAGGCTGGATTGACGCGAACAACGACGTCGCCGAAGATCAGTTCGCGTTCCCCCTCGACCCGCACGCGAACGACATAGTTGTCGCGAACGCGAAAACGCAAGGCATCTTCAGGGGACATGTGAATGTGCCGCTGCGCACAGATCACCCCACGCTCGATGCTGGTGCTGCCATACGGGCCTTCCAGCGTGATACCCGGGGTGCCGGCAAGGTCGCCGGATTGACGGATCGGCGGCTGGACGCCGAGCTTGAACTGCTCGGTCATGGCGATTTCAACCTGGGTTTCCTTGCGGGTCGGCCCCAGGACGCGCACCTTGGCAATTCGGCCCTTGGGCCCAACCAGATGCACCTGTTCCTGGCAGGCGAACTGACCGGGTTGTGACAGCTCGTGCATGGGCGTCAGTTGGTGGCCGGGGCCGAACAGCGCCTCGACGTCGGCTTGCGCCAAATGGACATGGTGGGCAGAAATTTCAACCGGGATCGCCGGTGCTTCATCCGCCTTGGCTTCCAGCAGCAACTGGTTGCGTTCGATGGCGCGGGTTGCTTCCCAGGCGACGAGACGCTCGTCATCGTTCGCCACGACAAGAATGGTGACGGGCGAATCATCGGTGGAAATGACTGCGTGCGAACCCAGCTTGCCGAGTTGGCGGTTCTTTTCCTCGTCGAGCTTGATGCCCATGTAGCCCAGACCCTGACAGGCCAGGCTGCGCACTGTCGCACTGGTTTCGCCGATGTCACCGGTAAATGCCAGCACGTCGATGCCGCCCATGGCGGCGACATAAGCACCGATGTTCTTGCGCACCTGATAGCAAAACGCCTTGTGGGCGAGCAGGGCGCGGTGATGACCATCGGCCGCCGCGGCTTCTATTTCGTGAATGTCGTTGGAAATGCCGGAGATGCCCTTCAAACCGCTTTCGCTGTTGATCAGGGTCGACAGCTGTTCCGGCGACATATTGTGCTGCTCCATCAGATGGATCATCACCGCAGGATCGATACTGCCGGCGCGGCTGGGCATGATCAGACCATCGGAGGGCGTCATGCCCATCGAGGTGTCGACCGAACGGCCGTGATCAATCGCGCACAACGAGGCACCGATACCCAAATGACAGGAGACGATTTCCAGTTCGCCCAGCGGCCGGCGAAGCACTTCGGCAGCCTTGAGCGACACATAGCGATGCGAGGTGCCGTGGAAGCCGTAGCGGCGAATGCCGTGCTGCTTGTAGAGGTCGTACGGCAGGCCGTAGAGGTAGGCGTAGGGTGCCAGCGTCTGGTGGAAGGCGGTATCGAAGACGGCCACTTGCGGCACGGTGGGGAACTGCTTGAGTGCAACGCGAATCCCGGCGACATTCACCGGGTTGTGCAGCGGCGCGAAGGTTGCCAGTTCCTCGATATCGGCGATGACCGACGGGGTGATCACCACGGAACTGTGGAACTTGTTGCCGCCATGCACAACGCGATGCCCAATGGCCGTGACGTCTTCCGGATGGAAAGTGAAAGCCGGACCGAGCAGGGCGGTGGCCTTGGTCATGACCGAAAACAGGTCGGACAGCTTGAAGCCTGCGTGATCCATGACCTGTTTCTGCGGGCCGACCATGACGGTGATATGTGCAATCTGGCGATCGGCGTTATCGATGATGCCGTGCACATCGGCGCCGCTATCTTCGGTATCGTAAATCCCGAAATGTATCTGGCTGATGCCGACATTGAGTGCCAGAACCTTGCCCGGCTGATTGCTGGACAAGGAGAGTGCGTAAGGATCTTCGGTTTTTGTCGCGGCATGGCCGTTGACCGTACGCTGATCGTGACTGATGACACGCATGCGTTCTGCGAGCAAACGGGACAGATAGCCGACGGCTTTGGGATTGGTCAGGATGTGGGTATTGAAAACATCTTGCGGGATCATCAGCACGAAGCAGCGGTTGCCGGCAATGACGTCGGCCGCGATCCGTTCGCCCATCAGCAAGGACATCACCCCGAAAACGTCACCCGGTGCCAATTGGGCAATGACGGTGCGTGTACCGGTGTTGTCGGAAGTTGAAATTTCGGCATGGCCGCTGATCATCACGCCAATGTGATGGGCCTCGTCGCCGGTTTCCAGCATCGCCTCATTACCTTCGAAGGTGGCGAGTCGGGATTTGATGACGATTTCCTCGACCTTGTCAGCCGGGAAACTTTCGAACAGGGGAACCTGCTCCAGGAAAAAACGCTTCAGATCAATATCGCTCATGCTGTGCTCCGCCTCGTAAGGGCTATATGTTATGGCGAGAAGACTACCATTTTGTTGCGGTGCAGCATAGGAGCAGGTGGGCGACTAAGTGAAATCCACATATTTAATGTGGGAAATTGTGTATCCGTGATGGCTCAATGGCGTCTGGATTGCGGCAAAAAGCGATTAAAAAAAGGCAAGCCATTGGCTTGCCCTGATGGTCTGCGCTGAGCGGCTTAGTCTTTCGCTCAGAGTTGCCGAGTCATCGGGTAACGGACTTAGTGCGCCGGCTTGACGTGTAGCCCGCACTCCTTGGACTCCGGGTTTTCCCACCACCAGCGGCCCGAGCGGATATCTTCGCCGGGGCTGATCGGGCGGGTGCAGGGCGCGCAGCCAATACTGGGCACAAATTTGTCGTGCAGTGCGTTGTAGGGAACGCCGTGGCTTTTGATGTAGGTCCAGACTTCCTTTTCGCTCCAGTCGGCGAGCGGGTTGAATTTCTCCAGGCCGTTGCCTTCGTCGTATTCCCGGGTAGCAAGATTGCCGCGGGTGGCTGCCTGCTCGGCGCGCATGCCGGTGATCCAGGCGCGCTTGCCGGCGAGTGCCCGCTTGAGGGGTTCCACTTTGCGTGCGTAGCAGCAGGCTTTTCTCAGCGTGACCGATTCGTAGAAGGCATTGATGCCATGGTTGCGGACGTAGCTTTCGACTTCTTCGGCTTGCGGGAAATAAATCTTCAATTTCAGACCGTAGTGGCGGTCGACCGTAGCGATCAGATCATAGGTTTCTAGCGGCAGGCGTCCGGTATCGAGACTGAAGATTTCAATCGGCAGCTTGGCCTTGATGATCAGATCGGTTAGCACCATGTCTTCCGCGCCGAGACTGTTGGCAAAGGCCGCTGGCGACCAGTTGGCGGCAATGTCCGCGAGTAGCGATTGCGCAGCCTTTGCCTTGGTGGCCACGCTGGCAGTGAGTTCGGGTGTGATGTTGAGCAGGGCGGGCGTCATGCGATGGTCTTTCTCAGGCGCGGCGGCGGAAGGCCGGCTCGGGCTGGGTGGTTGAAGCCTGGTAGTGCTCACTGAAGGTGGTAAAGGCCGAGGCGACGGCATAAACCGCGTCCTTGCCGTCTTTCAGGAGATAGCTGTCAAAGCCGACGCGTTGCAGGTAGTACAACTGATCGTGCAGGATGTCGCCGACTGCGCGCAGTTCACCGGCGAAGTGATAGCGCTGGCGCAGCAGGCTGGCGGAGGTATAGCCGCGGCCATCGACGAATTTCGGGAAGTGGACGGCGATGACCAGGAAATATTGCAGGTCGTCGGCGATCTCCTCGACCCGCTCATCGGGTTGCAGCAAGAGGCCGATACGTTTGTGGCAGGAAACGATTTCATTCTTGCGCGCCTTCCAGACGGCGAGCGGGAAGATGATGTCACCGGCCGGGAGCGTGACGGTGTCCGGCGTTTCCCCTTCGGCGATTTCCAGTGTTTTCCAGGTGTCGACCGGCAGCGTGCCGTGCTTGATCAGTTGTGTCATGTTATGCGGCCTCCTTATGCTTGGCCTTGCCGTGGGCGCGGCCTTCGTAGACGCGATTCTTGAATGGATCGATGCCAATGCGATCGAAGGTGTCGATGAAACGTTCGTCGGCGTAGCGGTTGTCCAGATAGACCTGAATGATCTTCGCCACCACATCGGGCATTTCTTCGGCAGAAAATGAGGGGCCGATCACCTTGCCCAGTTTGGCGTCGTTGCCCTGACGCCCCCCCAGGGTCACCTGGTAGAACTCGGCATCGTTCTTGTCCACACCCAGCACGCCGATATGGCCGACGTGGTGGTGGCCGCAGGCATTCATGCAGCCGGAAATGTTGAGATCGATCTCGCCAATGTCGAACAGATAATCGAAATCATCGAAGCGTTGCTGAATGGCGTTGGCGATGGGAATGGACTTGGCGTTGGCCAGATCGCAGAAGTCGCCGCCCGGACAGCAGATGATGCCGGTCAGCAGGCCGATATTGGGCGTGGCCAGTCCGGCGGCCTTGGCCTTTTGCCAAAGTGCGTACAGGTCGGCTTGCCGGACATCGGCCAGAATGATGTTCTGCTCATGGCTGACGCGCAGTTCGCCAAAGCTGTAGGCATCGGCCAGGTCGGCGACCAACTCCATTTGTTCCGAGGTGATGTCTCCCGGTGCGATGCCATGTTTTTTCAGCGACAGGGTCACGGCGACGTAGCCGGGAACTTTGTGCGCATGCGTGTTGCGGTCAACCCAGTTTTTGAAGGCTTTTTCCTCGGTGATTTTTGCCGTAAATCCGGCGTCGACCGTTGTCGTGCTGGCGTAGGCCGGGGCGCCAAAATGTGCGGCAACACGGTCGTATTCAGCTTGCGTGATGGTCATCGGGCCGCCCTTGCCAAAGGCCCATTCTTGCTCGACCTGTTCGCGGAAGGCTTCGATGCCCAGTGCCTGCACGAGAATCTTGATACGCGCCTTGTAGGCATTGTCGCGTCGGCCAAAGCGGTTGTAGACACGCAGGATGGCTTCGCAGTAGCTCAAAATGTCCTGCCAGGGCAGGAAGTCCCGGATGACCTGGCCGCGAATCGGCGTCCGACCAAGGCCGCCGCCGACGATGACGGTAAACCCTGTCTGACCGTCAATTTCCTTCAAATGCAGGCCGATATCGTGGAACCACGTCACGGCCCGGTCTTCGCGGGTGCCGGAGATGGCGATCTTGAATTTGCGCGGCAGAAAGGCGAATTCCGGGTGGAAGGTCGTCCACTGCCGCAGAATTTCAGCGAGCGGTCGCGGGTCGATGACTTCGTCAGCGGCGACGCCGGCAAACTGATCGGTCGTGATGTTGCGCAGACAGTTGCCGGAGGTCTGGATGGCATGCATGTCGACCTCGGCCAGTTCGGCGAGGATTTCCGGTACATCGTCGATCTTCGGCCAGTTCAGTTGCAGGTTGTGGCGCGTGGTGAAATGGCCGTAGCCGCGATCATATTTGCTGGCGATGGATCCCAGCGTGCGCAACTGGGCACTGTTCAGCATGCCGTAAGGGACGGCGATACGGAACATCGGCGCGTGGCGCTGGATATAGAGGCCGTTTTGCAGGCGCAGCGGACGGAATTCGTCATCGGTGAGCTCGCCGGCTTTCCAGCGGCGAACCTGGTCACGGAACTGGCTAACCCGTTCGTTAACCAGTTGGCGGTCGATGGCATCATATTTATACATGGAACGTCCTTAGGCGAGGATCAGCTTGCTGCCGATCAGTACGAGCATTGAGGCAAGAAGGCGGCGCAGGATGTGCTCAGGCACCTTGCTGGAAAGGTGGGTGCCGATCCAGATGCCAGGCAGGGAGCCAATCAAAAGGCTGCCAAGCAGGGACCAGTCAACACTGCCGAGCATCCAGTGGCCCAAGCCGGCAACGAGCGTCAGCGGCACCGCATGGGCAACATCCGAGCCGACAATTTTTACCGGCGTCAGTTTCGGGTAGAGGAAGAACAGCGCGGCCACACCCAAGGCCCCTGCACCCACCGAGGAGATGGTGACCAGTACGCCGAGAATGGCCCCGACGGCTACGGTGATTTTGCCGAGACAGCATTGACGCAGGGGTGAAGCCTCATGGCGGCTGGCATAGTCACGCAGTTTGCGGCCAAAGAGGATGGCGATCGAAGTCAGCAGCAACGCAAAGCCCAGGCCGTGCGACACAATCGCGCCAATCGTATTGCTGCCTTTGGGTAATTGCGACAGGACCCAGATTGTCAGCGCGGCGGCGGGGATGCTCCCGGCGGCAAGGCGGCCGGTGATCTGCCAGTCGATGTGTCCCTTGCGGCCATGGGCGACGGTGCCGCCGGCCTTGGTGAGTGCTGCGTATAACAGGTCAGTGCCAACCGCGGTGGCAGGATGCACGCCGAACAGCAGTACGAGCAGCGGGGTCATCAGCGAGCCGCCACCGACGCCGGTCAAACCGACGATGGCGCCAACTGCGAAGCCGGAAAGAGTGTATAGGTAGTCCATGGCCGGCATCCTACCTGCCGAAGATTGAATCAAAAAGAATATTGGGTTAGATTGTTATGAGTTTTTGTTATTAAGCAAACAAATGAAACTCCAACAATTGCGTTACATCGTTGAAATTCAGCGCCAGGGCCTGAATGTTTCGGAAGCTGCCGAGGCCTTGTTTACTTCCCAGCCCGGCGTTTCCAAGCAGATCAAGTTGCTGGAAGACGAACTGGGTATCGCGATTTTTGAGCGTAGCGGCAAGCGTTTCGTCAACGTGACCGAGCCGGGCAAGGTCGTGCTGGAAATCGCTCAACGTGTTTTGCGCGAAGCGGAAAATCTCAAACGGGCGAGCGCCGAGTTTTCAGCGGGTGATTCCGGCCGACTGGTGCTGGCGGCAACCCATACGCAGGCGCGTTATGCCTTGCCCACGGTGGTGCGGGATTTTGTCGCAAGGCATCCGGGGGTAAAGCTGGAAATGCATCAGGGCAATCCGCAGCAGATTGCCGACTGGGTGGCGAATGGTGATGCGGATCTCGGGATCGCAACCGAGTCACTGGATTCTCATGCACAACTGATTTCCTTCCCGGTGCAGCAGTGGGCGCATTGCGTCATCGCGCCCGAGGGGCACCCCATCCTGTCCAGTCAGCCACTGTCGCTGAACGCCTTGGCGGCATGGCCGTTGATTACCTATGACGCCGCTTTTACCGGGCGCTCGCGAATCAATCGCGCCTTCGAGCGCCTGGAAATCGAGCCGAATATCGCGTTGACCGCACTCGATGCCGATGTGATCAAAACCTACGTCAGTCTCGGGCTCGGACTGGGCATCATTGCCCAACTCGCTTTTGATCCGCTGCGCGATACGGGTCTGGTGGCGATGCCTGCCGGCCATTTGTTCGAATCGAACACCACCCGACTGGCCCTGCGTCGAGGGAGCTACCTGCGGCGTTTCGATTACGACTTTATCGAACTGTTTGCGCCCCACCTGTCGCGCCGGGTCATCGAAATGACCCTGGAGGGTGGGGGCGACGCCTGGCAGTTGTAGCGGAAATCAGAACAGCAGCAACAGGTTTGCGTGCAGACGGTTGTCGCCGGCCCGACGATCCGCCCCGCCTTGGGTGACTCGGGCCCAGTCGAGCCGCAAGCTGGCGTGGCGGGTGTAGCCGATGCGCAGTCCCAGTCCGTTGCTGCCGATGGATTCGTGCGTTTTTTCACTGGCCAGCACATGATTGCGGTCGACCCGCGCGCCATCGATAAATGCCAGCGCATTGACGCGCAAATCCGGTACGTTCAGGTAGTTGCCGAAATCCGGTGTCTGGAGTTCAAGGCCGTAGCGTTGTCCTCTGTCATCCGCAATCTGGCGTTCGTAGAAGCCACGGACCGAGTCAGCGCCGCCGACACCGAACTGCTCGCCCGGAATCAGGGCATCACGCGTGTATTGCCCACTCAGTGAGGTCCGCAACCACCAATTGCCGCTCAGATTGAAGGCCAGGCCCATCTGATAACGGTAGAGCGCGAAATCGGCATCGGCGCTGCTGCGGGTGTTGCGGAAGCTGTCATCCTTGCCGTTATCACCGCCTGGCAAATTGTGCAGATAATCGAGGCCCAGATTCAGGTCCAGCGCTCCGAGCCGGGTATTGCCCCGATAGGCGAATGCCAGCGGGTGCGTGGTGACATTGGGGACCAGACTACCGGGCGCACCCGTAAAGTTGACGTTATTGGTATAAGCCCGGTATTCGAGGCCACCGGTCAATTTGTGTTGCCATTCATCCCAGCGCGGCAGCATGTGTTCATAGCGCACCGAAGCAATTTGCCCTTTGCCGGAAATGCCAACTTGACCTGCAGCAGTTTCCAGCGTGCCGGAATTGACATTGGAGTAACCTGCCGACAGCTCGATCGCATCGCCCAGGGCGTAAAGCGGAATTCGATAACCCAGCCCGAAAATGCTGACCTGACTGATGTGGTCAGGCGAAGTCACGTATTGCAGGGTTGCGCTGTGATCGCGTTCGAAGAGGTTATTGTGCTGGAGGACGACGCCGGTGCGATAACGGCCGGTTGCGTAGTGGCCGTTGCTGTCGGGGGCGCCGCTGTTGTCGGCTAGCAGGGCAACACGCCAGGGGCTGTCATCAACGACCTTGAGTTGGGCATCCACTTCGCCGGGCGCGGATCCCTGACGGAAAATCAGTTGGGTGCCCTTGGATGGATTGTCGTTGGCCAGTCGCAGCGCGGCATCGATGGCGCGCATATTGGGTTGCTGGCCCTCGCTGAGCATCGGCAAGCTGGCGCGAATGTTTTCGGGCGTGAAGTGCTGGGCGCCGGTCACCGTGATCTTGCCGATTTTGCCTTCCACGATACGGATGTCGACGATGCCGTCATCAATTTCCTGCGCGGGCAGAATGACTTTGACCGCACCGTAGCCGGCAAGCAAATAACGCTTTTCCAGCGCAGAAACGGCTGCCTGGATTTTTGAAAAATTGCCTTCCTTGCCGGTGTACCGCTGCAGGATGGCTTCGATCTCCAGCGTGTCAAGCAAGGTGTTGCCCTGATGGCGAAACCCGCGGATGGCGAAGATAGGATCATCGTCGGCTTTGGCGGCTTCCTGATTTGCCGCAGCCAACTCCCGTGACAGCTGCAATTCGTTGCTGGCTTGGGCGAAGGAGATCGCGAGGCAACTGGCGCCGAGCAGGGTGAGCTTCAAGACGGGGGCAAACACTGGGGTTGCTGTACGCATCTTTAACGGGTCCTGCAGGCAGCCGGATCGATGCGCATGGAGCGCATCCATGCATCTTGCTGCAGGAAGTTGGGTGTGTTGTTCAGTCGATAGAGATCAAAGCCGTTGCGTGCAGCAAAGCCGGTTTCCCCCTTGCGCAGGATGAGGGTGCGCCCTTCCTGACGGACAATCACGCTGCCCGATTTCACTTCGGTGAACAGGCCCGGGCCCAGCGGCAATTCGTGACCGGGAGGCGGCGTTTGCGACTGTCTGCGCGGAGGTGCTGAATCATCTGCCGCCCCGGATTCGTCATGATCCTGACATTGCTCTTCCGTGCACAGGCGAGCAATGAATTCCGTGCCGCGAATCCCGATGGTCGCGGTGCCGCCTTGCAGGCGATAGGCGTCCTGATTGCCGCGTTTGCCGATCATGCCGGTGACGGTTCGCAGTCCGCCCTTGACCAGACGTACGATGGCGGAATCCTCGGTCGGCTTGGCCTGGTCGAAGCGATATTCGTCGACAGCAAGTCTTGATGCCGGGCGCAAGGCGACTTCAGCCCCATCGACAAAGCGCAGTTTGGCGTAGGAGTCGCGTTCGGTGCTGATCACATCGCCTGAGTCCAAGGTTGATCCCGCAGCGAGCAAAAGCCGCTTGCCGTTGCTGCGGGTGACGTGAACCGTTCCATCTACGGCGTCCAGAGTGGCTACCGGGTCTGCGATAGCGCAGTGAGGTAGGCAGAGGATCAAGATCAGGCAGCGGAAAAGTCGGAAATTCATCGGCATTGTCTCAATGTCGGGTCGTCAGTCAGCAGGGTGTCTTCTACGCCACTGCTTGCGGTGCTGGCCTGACTTTGTTGTACCGACAGCATGGCCAAGCTGCGTGATGTCGGTTGGTAAGTGAGGGGGCTAAGGTCGGAGGCGGGGGCGGTTACGACCCCGTTAGCGCTCAGTAGTTGAACCGAGTAGTTGGCGCCGCCATTGCCATCCTGAATGACATAGCCCGGCTGTACGCTCAGGGTGGTGTTGCCAATCTGAGCGCTGTCGAATGCCTGGATCAAATTATCCACGCGGTCGCTCCCTTGCAGTCCGTCGGCCCGAGGGACGATCCGGGATGTGGTCGCAGGGACGCCGGCACTGCTCAAGGCATACTCGCGCTGGTCGGGCTGAGCTTGCAGCGTCAGTGTGGCTGTGCTGACATTTCCGGTGAGTGCCTGTTTGAACTGAACACCGAACACCGACATGCTGCCGTCGGTGACAGCCACATTCAGACCATTGAGCGTGATGGATTTGTCGCGGCCCACATGCGGTGTGTCAAAGGTGGCCGAATCGTAGGTGTAGGCAGCATTCAAGGTGGATGTGCCTGTACCGGTGAGTGAGAGGAGTGCGGGTGAGACCGGGGCCGAGAGGCTGCTGTCATAGATTTTATTGATGGCAGCAGTCACGATGGTCGCCAGCAGAGTGTTGCGATAGAGGAAGCCGTTTCCCTTGCCGGGCCCGGCATAGGCCAGGGTGGCGTCATAACGTTGTGCAAAATGCTGAAAACCTGCTGTCAGTGAGCCAATGTCATCCAGTGTGGGGGAGGTCGAGTAAATCAGCCAGCGATTGCCATCCTCCAGATTTATCCGGCCAGTGCTTGCGACGACGTTCTGGCCTGCCACCAAGGTCGCGTTGCCGTTACCCTCGATCGTGCCCCCAAGTTGCAGATTGCCACCGGCGATCAGTGTCAATGAGGTGGGCGTGGGGTAAGGCGCGTTTACTGGTCGCGGCGTAATTGCATCCGTTCCGATTTCTGTATTCGTCAGGCCGAATTTGATAGCCCCGTTAACGCTCAATTGCCCGCTGGTTTTGATCAGCACGGTTTGTGCAGTCAAATCATCAATCCCCAGATCGCCCTGATTGCTGAGCGAAATCTGCCCGGCACGGCCGCTGACTTGGCCAATGCGGTTGGTGGTGCCGGATAGCGTGGCGTCATTGGTGATATCCAGCGACAGTTGCCTGGTGTCGAGGCGGCCGTTTTCGCTCTGGGACAAGATGGAATTTGCCGTCGTGCTCAGTTCTACGGTCGGTGCTGAAATTTCGCCATTTAATCGCAGCGAAAGCGTTTCGCCGTGGACTTTGAGCGTGCCCGCAGTTTGCAACAACCTGGCCGTATCCGAGGCCATTTGCAAGCCATCGCTCAAGCTGCTGCTATCGGCAAGCGTCAAGCTGCTGTTGCTTTCGATACGCAAGGAAGTCGCTGAATTAAGGTCTTTGGCCGTCTGTTTCCCGTCAAGCGTGATGATCATGCCCGGATTGCTCGCCCCAATCCGGGCGTTTTCCCAGGCTTGCGGCGCATGCTGCAAGGTCCAGTTGTCGGCCGAAGTCCAGCGCCAATCACCACTTTTCCCAATCCAGCGATTGGTTGACAACAGATTGCGCAACATGGGTGCACTGGTGCCGTTACTGAACCACACCGTATTGGCTGCCGGATCGGCAGAAATACTCCAGGTGTTGAACGAGCCTGGGTTGCGCATCTTTTCTGCGGTCAACGCCAATCCACCGGCAGAATTGGCATAGCGTGCGGCGTTCCAGTAGCTGTTGCTGACATTGCCTGAATTCTCGCCGAGCATGCCGCCGGCCTTGTTGGAGCCTGGCAAACGGTTGATTGCCACATCGGCATAGGAATTCAGGATTTTGCCACCGCTCTGATTGGTGCCGACAAGCCCACCCAGGGTGCCATCGGTGCCACCGCTGACGGCGCCCAACGCGAATCCGTTTTCAATCAGTCCGCCGGAAGCATTCTTGCCAACAAGTCCGCCAACCCAGCCGTAATAGGGCTGGGAGTCGGTGTGTAGCGCAATGTCGACGTAGGCGCCCGCACGCAGGATCTTGCCTTCATTGATCCCGGCAATGCCGCCGAGATTGTCATCGCCACGGATGATTACGTCAGCGAACACGTTTTCGATGATGCCCTGGTTGTAGCCAGCGATACCGCCGATGAGGTCATTGTCATAGCCGTTGTACCCCGGGCCGAAAAGCCTGCCTTGGGTCTGGACATTGCGGATGCTGCCGGTGCTGCTGACTCTGCCGGCGATGCTGCCGACATTGGTTTTGCCGCTGATTGAAAAGTCGCTCAGTTGCAGATTGGCGACCTTGCCGGAAAGCGTGCCGAACAAGCCGACGTTACTGGTCTCCAGCCGGTTGATTGTCAGCTTGTTCAAACTATGGCCCAAGCCGTCCAGGATGCCGCTGAAACTGCTGATATAGCCATTGAAACCACTGGCATCGATATCGGAGCCCAGCGCGTAGTAACCCGTACTGCCTACCGGGGTAGTGCCGGTCCAGGCATGAAGAATGGTGTAGTTCTGCCCGTTGACCCGGAAAACGTTGTGGGCGCCATTGAAGTTGACCTTGCCCAAGGGGCCGAGTGTGTAACCCGAGGCGCCATGAAACAGCGCCAGTCCACCGCTGTCTCCAGCGACCGTAATGCCGGCATTGATTTGAATCGCGTTGCCTGATCGCAGCGTCAGGGTTTGATTGGTTTTCCAGCCAATATCGGCGTTGACCGTAATGTCCGAGTTCGTCAGCAAGATGAGATCGTTGCTGGCGAGACTGCTTTCTATGCGCTCCGCGGTCAGGAGTGAAACCGCCGGGTCGGCGCTGGTGGTGTCCTGATCATTGCGAACGACGATCAGATTGTCTGGGTCAAGCAGCAGGGTGCCGCGATTGCCCTTGTTGGCTTGGGTATCCGCCGCGGCATCGAAAATGAGCTGCTTCCTGCCCGATACTTCAATCAATCCGCCATTGCCTGTACTGCTGCCGCCACGAGCGCTGAGCGTACCTTCGGCCCGGGTCAAGGCATTCGACCAGGCGACAATGACACCCCCGTCGCCATTAGTGCCCGCATCGGCACGCAATTGGCTGTTGGCGGAAATGTTCAGGGAGTCGGCGATTGGCAAGGCGGTTTCGGATGACCGCGCTTGTATGGCTGCATTGTTGCGCCATGCGTCGGGCAAGGCAGAATTGCCTCCCTGATAGTCGCCACCCAGCAATAGCGCACCACCACCCGCGGCGCCGCTGGCGTCAATTTGCCCGTCAATCGTAATGTCCTTGGCGCGAACTTCGATCAGGCCACCCTGACCCGTGGAGAGCGTGGCCTCACCGGGGAGGCCCTTGGCTTCGACGATGCCCGAAAGCGCAATTTTGCCCTTGTCGGTGGTCAAGGCAACGTCGCCCCCGCGTTCGCCATTGGCGCGGATTGTGCCACTGCTGTCGATCAGTGAATCGGCACGCAAAGTGATCTTTCCGTTGCGGCCCACCACGGCACTCTTTGCCTCAACCAGACCGCTGTTGCGGATCAGACCCGCAAAAATGCTCACTTTTGAGGCAATCAATTGCCCCAGATTTCTGGCTTCATTGCCGGAATTGGTGATCTCTACCTGGATTGCCGGGTGATCCGGATCCGCGATGCTGACTTGACGTCCAGCAGCAAGCAGGATTTCACCGTCCGGAGCGTGGATCAATCCCGAGTTTTCAATCTGTGGCGCAATCAGTACCACCGAGCCGCCGGCAGCAGTTTTCAGTTCGCCTTCATTAATGATGCCAGCGGCCGATCCTGAGTCCTGAAAGCGCAATTTGCCGGCCAGGAAGTCTTCGTCGCGAATTTGCAGTGTGGAAATCAGCAGGCCGGCGACATCCACCCGAGCATCTCGGGAAAACAGTACGCCGTTGGGATTGATCAGCAGAACGCGGCCGTTGGACTGCAAGCTGCCCAGAATTTTGCTTGGATCGCCGCCGGTTACCCGGTTCAGGACCTGACTCTGGCTGCTTTGCTGGATAAAGCGGGTCAGTTCGTTGCGGTCGATATTGAACGATTGCCAGTTGATGATGGCGCCTGGCGTATTGGTGATGTTGAGTACGTTACCGGTTTGCGCCATGCTGACTTGGCCGGCAAGCACGCTGGCACCTTGCGGCGCGGCGTTTGCGGCCAACGGAAAGCAGGCCGCGATGGCGGCCGCCAGGGTACTCAGTGTGTTGCGAACATGCAGTGTGGGCATGGGGGTCACAGGATCGCCAAAATATTCCTTGCGATTTTCGCACGAGAACCCGATACCGTGCAGGTCAAAAAGCGATATTGCGCTGATTTGAAAACAAAAAACCCGCCAAAAGGCGGGTTTTTTCCGGATTCCGGACGACTTAGTTAACCTTGGCCTTGGCACGCAAATCCTTGACCAGTTTTTCAACCTGCATCTGGCCTGCGCGCTGCTGGAGTTGTGGTTTGACTTGTTCGAAAGTCGGTGCCTGCAACGCACGGCTGTCGTCCAGTTGGATAACGTGATAGCCGAAGTCGGACTTGACCGGCTGCTTGGTGTGCTCGCCCTTCTTGAGCGCAACCAAAGCATCGGCAAACGGTTTCACATAGTTGCTGGCAGGGCTCCAGCCAAGATCGCCGCCCTTTTCACGCGAGCCGGTGTCCTTGGATTGCTTCGCCAGATCGGCCAGTTTTTCGCCCTTGTCGAGCTTGGCAATGATCGCCTTGGCGTCTTCTTCCTTTTCGACCAGGATGTGGCGGGTACGGTATTCGGTATTGCCGAGATTGGCCTTGATGAGGTCGTATTCAGACTTGAGTTGTGCATCGCTCACTGGATTGTCGCGCAGGTAATCGCTCACGAAAGCGCTGATCAGCACGGCTTGTTTGGCCAGCTCGACCTGCCCCTGAATCGCGGGTTTTTTCTCCAGCCCCTTTTTGCGAGCCTCCTGGGCCAGCAGTTCCCGGCGGATCAACTCTTCGCGTACCGCACCTTGCAGTTCCGGCGAGTCCGGGGCGCCCTGGGCGCGCTGCTGACCAATGAAAGCATCAAAGACCGATTGTGAGATGGCTTGTCCGTTGACCGTAACAAAAGGCTTGTTCTGGGCGATGGCTGGATTTGCGGTGAGAGAGGCGACCAGCAGCGCGGTCAGGCCAAGAGTCTTTTTCATGAGTATTCCTGTGGGTGAAAACGTGCAAATTATAGGTTTGCCGGCGCAGCGGCATCGATACTGAGTGCGTGAATGGCACCCTGCATCAGATCGCCGGCAGCATCGTAGATCAAACGGTGTCTTGCGAGTGTATTTTTACCGGCAAATACGGTAGCCCGGATAACGACTCGGTAATGGCCTCCGTTGCCTGCCCCCGCATGACCGGCGTGCAGACTGGATTCGTCAATGATCTCCAGGCTTTGCGGATGCAGGCTGGCCAGTCGATCCTGCAGTACTGCAGCGATAGTGGCACTCATCCGGCGGGCAAGGCCTTCTTGAATGGCTTGACCGTCACTGATTGATACACGCCGGCGGCAATGTAAGGATCAGCATCGGCCCAGCTTTTTGCTGCTTCAAGCGAAGCGAATTCAGCAATGATCACGCTGCCGGAAAAGCCGGCTGGGCCGGGATCGGTGGCGTCGATTGCCGGGCAGGGGCCGGCAAGAATGAGGCGTCCGTCTGCAACAAGGGCCTGGAGTCGTTCCAGATGTGCCGGGCGGGCAGCCATTCGGCTGTCCAGAGAGTTGGGGCAATCTTCGCCGATGATGACGTAGAGCATTATTTTTCCTCGATGTACTTCGAAAGCAGCGCGCCCTGAATCAAGACAAAAACGAGCATCAGTCCCATGCCGCCGAACAGTTTGAAATTGACCCAGGTGTCGGTCGAAAAATTGAAGGCAATGAACAGGTTGAGCACGCCCATGAGCAAAAAGAACGCAATCCAGGCCAGCGTTACTTTGGGCCAGAGTGCTTCAGGAAGCGGAAGCTGTTCACCGAGCATGGACTTCATCGGATTCTTGCCGAGCACAAACTGGGCAATGCCCAGGCTGCTGGCAAAGACCCAGTAAAGAATGGTGGGTTTCCATTTGATGAAGGCTTCGTTCTGGAAGATCAAGGTCATGCTGCCGAAAAAAACCACCAGAACGAGGCTGATCCAGAGCATCTTGTCGACTTTGCCATGGCGTACCCGAACCCAGATGATCTGGGCGATGGTGGCGACAATCACAACCACCGTGGCGAGCAGAATCGGAGCCTGAGTGAGGTTGACCGGGGTGTTGCCCGGAAGTTGTCCCAGCCAGTCAACGGCAGACTCAGGGTGCTTTTCAGCAAACTTGAAGCTGGCGAAAAAAAGGATGACCGGGAAAAGGTCGAAGAGTAGTTTCATGGCGGCGCATTATATACTGCGACGATTAACCTAATTCCAGTGCGACGAGATGCATAAAGTTCTGATCATCGACGACAGCGATATCAACCTCACCCTGATCAGGGCACTGGTGATGAAGCTGGAAGAGTGCGATCCACAATTGTTCTCCGAACCGGAGGTGGGTCTTGCCTGGTGCAAGGACAACTTGCCCGACTTGGTTATCGTGGATTACATGATGCCGGTGATGGATGGCCTTCAGTTCATCAGCGCCTTCCGCCTGATTCCCGGGCGGGCCGAAATCCCGGTACTGATGATTACCGCCAACGACCAGAAGGATATCCGCTACGACGCCTTGCGCGGTGGGGCGAATGATTTCCTGACCAAGCCGATCGACCGGATCGAGTTTTCGGCACGCGTCAAGAACATGCTGACCTTGCGCGATGGCCAGAAGTATCTTGAAGACAGGGCGGCTTTTCTGGAAGAACTGGTGGACGAGCGGACTCGCGAAATCCGTGACCGCGAACGTGAACTCATTTATCGGATTTCGCGCGCCGCCGAATTTCGCGACCCGGAAACCGGTGCCCACATCCAGCGCATGGCCCATTATTCGGAAATCATCGCGCGTGGCTTGGGTCTGGATGAAAAGCTTTGCAAATTGATTTTGCAGGCGGCACCCATGCACGACGTCGGAAAAATCGGGATTCCCGACATGATTTTGCTCAAACCGGGGAAGTTGACCGATGAAGAGTTCGACATCATGAAAAAGCATGCCGCGATGGGCTACGAACTGCTCAAGGATAGCGGTTCAGAAATCATGCAGGCCGGTGCGGAAATTGCATTGACGCATCATGAAAAATTTGACGGATCCGGATATCCCGCTGGCGTGGCAGGAGAACAGATTCCGCTGTTTGGCCGGATCGTTGCCGTGGCGGATGTTTTTGATGCGCTGACCTCGGAGCGTCCCTACAAAAAGGCTTGGCCGCTCGAAGATGCGCGGCGCCTGCTGGAAGAAGGTCGGGGCAAGCACTTCGATCCCGTATGTGTTGATACCTTTATCAACTGCTGGGAGCAGGTGATGGCAGTGCGCGGCAAGTTCCGCGACGAAGGTGAGTCGGCCTGTTAAGCGCAGTCCGTTTCGGAGATTACATGAAGCCTTTTGTTATAGATAAGCCAGCCATTCTCGAACGCCTGGGCGGCGACGAGGAAATATTTGCCATGATGCTCGACCTGTATTTGCAGGATGTCGAGAATAATTGCCTTGCCCTAAAAACGGCTTTCGACACGGGCAATACCGGCATGCTTCAGCGTGAAGCGCATACCATCAAGGGTTTGCTGGCAACGGTCTCAGATGATGATGGTGCCGCCAGGGCCATGTTGCTGGAGCAGATGGGGAAACAAGGCAATCTCGAAGGCGCCGCAGCCTTGATCGGGGAAGTTCAGCTTCGACTGCGCGAAGTGGGCGGCGCGCTTGCCGCCGAACTGGCTGGATAGTCAGGCAGGTAGTTCAAGCGCCAAAGCCGCTGCTGCCGGATTGCCATCGGCGCAATAAGGCAGGCATCCCAGCAAGGGGACGGCAAGCAGTTGGGCGAGCGTCCGGATGTTTTCTTCGGCATGTGGCATGGCAGGGTCGATCCGGTTGGCAATCCAGCCAGCGATCTTCAGGCCGCGGGTACGAATGGCCTCGGCGGTCAGCAAGGCGTGATTGAGGCACCCCAGGCGCACGCCGACCACCAGAATCACCGGCAGCGCCAATGCCACGGCCAGATCCGCGCTGTCACGGTCAACGCCGAGCGGAATGCGAAAACCGCCCGCGCCCTCCACAATCACGAAATCAGCGACTTGTTCGGCCTGCGTCACGGTGTCGCCAATTTTGTCGAAGTCGATGTTAATGCCGGCGTGTGCCGCCGCAATGTGCGGGGCGATGGGGGCAGAAAAACAGTAAGGGTTGATGATGTGCTCAGGCAGTTCGACCGTGTTCGCCGCTGTGATGCGGGCTACATCATCGTTAACGCCATGCGCGTCGGTGCCCGCGGCAATCGGCTTGAGGCCGACGGCACGCAGGCCGCTCCGGCTGGCGCGATTGATCAGGGCGCAGGTGGCAAAAGTCTTGCCGACTTCGGTATCCGTGCCGGTCAAAAAGTAGGCGTGACTCATGCTCGGGCGTACAGATACAGGACGTGGTAGCTCAGTGGCAGGCCGGCATTGCAGCGCAAGGCTTCGTAGGCAGTTTCCGCATGAAAGAACGCGGCACGGCTCATCAGCCCGCGGCGCTGGCCACCACCAATCTGATTGGCGCCAATCGCCTTCACGGCTTGCAGCAGCTGGCGGAAATCGGCGTAGTAAGCGGTTTCTTTGGCTTCCAGCAGGTTGACCGTAGTAAAACCAGCGCTGGCCGCGGTATGGCTTACCTCGGTCGGTGAAGAAAAGCCCAGGGTGTGACGATAGGCATCGACGCCGGAAAAGGCGCTGCGCAGTTCGTGGAAAGTGTCGGGTCCCAGGGTGGCGAGCGCCAATTGGCCTCCCGGTTGCAGCACACGGTGGGCCTCGCGCAGGCTTTGGGCAAGATCACACCATTGCACAGCGAGGCTGCTCCAGTACAAGTCCACACAGGCGTCGGCCAAGGGCAGGTTTTCCAGATCGCCGGCGATCTTGCGGCAGTTGGAGGGGGCGTGTGCCAGCATTGCGGTCGACAGGTCAAGCGCGACAATTTCTCCGGCTGGGGCATGGCGGCGCAGTAACGCATGGGCAAAACCGGTACCGCAGCCGGCATCGAGCATGCGGACTGCACTTGTGGCGGTCACGCGTGCTGCCAGGGTGTTGCAGATGCGTCGCTGGATTTCGGCGGCCTGGTCGTAGCTCTCGGCCGCTTGCTCAAAGGCCCTGCGTATCCGCGCCTTTGCTGGTTTATTCATGCAGGAAGGCGCGGCAGATGCGGATGAAATCATCCGGTGCGGAAATGAACGGAGCGTGGGCGCACTCGGCAAATACGTGCAGGCGCGCGTTGGGCAGGCTGTCGCGCAGGGATTCTGCGGCGCCAATCGGCATCAAGGGGTCAACGGCCCCGTGGAGCAGCAGGGTCGGCATGTGAATGCCGGGCAAGCTGGGGCGTAGATCGACATCGCGCAGCCAGTTCAGTCCGCTATTCAGCACCCCGGCAGGCGGTAGCGGATCGGCCAGTGCGAGCAAACTTGCCGTGCAGGCTTTGGCATGGCGGTCGCCCCGGTTGAAACCACCGACAAAGCGGGGCAGCATGGCTTTGGCATCGGCGGCGATGGCGGCCGCGAATTCCTTGAGCATTTCCGGTGCCATGGCATAGGGCCAGCCGTCACGCTGGACAAAGGATGCTGTGCCCGCAACCAGCAATAGTTTGCCGATCTTTTCGGGGGCACGGGCAGCAATTGCCAGTGCCAATTGGGCGCCGATTGACCAGCCGGCCAGCGTGCACCGGGCAGGTAGGCGGTCTGCGATATCGGCAGCGGCTGCATCGAAATCCTCGATCAGCGGGGCGCTGCCGTAGCCGGGGAGGTCGAAAATCCTGCCCTCCAGGGCGTCGACCGCAGTACGGAGCGGTCCGCTGCCCAGGCACCAGCCGGGCAAAAAAATGAGCGGGTCGTTCAAGCAAGTTCCTTTAATGCATCAATGAGGCGAGTGATGTCGGCCTCGGTGTGGGCTGCGGATACCGAAATCCGCAATCGTGCCGTACCTTGTGGCACGGTCGGCGGCCGGATGGCCGGTACCCAGAGCTGGCGTGAGCGCAGGGCGTCCGAGAGCGCAAGGCAGCTTTCGTTGTCGCCGATGATCAGCGGCTGGATGGCGCTTGTCGATGCACGCAGCGGCCAAGGCAGGTCGCAGAGTCCTTCGCGTAGCTGGCGGATGCGGGCAAACAGGCTGTCACGCATGGCGTCCCCGTTGCGGATCAGTGACAGGCTTTTTTCCAGCGCACAGGCAATCGCAGGTGAACTGGCGGTGGTAAAGATGTAACCCCGACTTTTGTTGATCAGGTAATCGATTGCCGTTGCCGAACCGGCAACGAAAGCGCCGCTGACGCCTGCCGCCTTGCCCAGCGTTCCCATCAGCAGGATACGTGGCGAAGCCGGCAGGTTGAAGTGGCCAAGGCTGCCGCGACCTTGCGGGCCGAGTACGCCAAAGCCGTGCGCATCGTCGATCACCAGCCAGGCATCGTAGCGCTCGGCAAGCTGCAGCAAGAGCGGGAGCGGTGCGAGGTTGCCATCCATGCTGAATACGGCATCGGTGACAATCACTTTGCGCTGCGCCTTGGAGCCGGCAAGCATGGTTTCAAGTGCGCCGACATCGCAATGCGGATAGCGCCGCACGTCAGCGCCGGCGGCCTTTGCCAGTTGCATGGCATCGATCAGCGAAGCGTGATTGAGCTTGTCAGCGAAGACCGCATCGCCGCGGCCGGCGAGCGTGGGCGTTACTGCCAGGTTGGCCAGGTAGCCGGTGCTGAAGGTCAGCGCGGCGGGAAAGCCGGTGAACGCGGAGATTGCCCCTTCCAATGCGTCGTGCGGGGCAAGATGCCCGCTGACCAGATGCGAGGCGCCGCTGCCAGCACCCCATTGGCGCGCGCCTTCGGCCAGCGCTTCGGCGATCTCTGGATTGCTCGCCAGGCCAAGGTAGTCATTGCTGGCGAAATTGATCAGTTCCTGTCCGTCGACCGTAGCAAGGCGTCCGCAGGGTGACGCGAGTACGCGGCGCCGGCGGCTCAGTCCCTGCGCGGCGAGTTCGGTGAGTTCGGCTTGCAGGGCCAGCGTCGATGGGTTTGTAGGCGGGATCATCGGCGCATCGTAGTGTCTGGGCCAAGGCTTGGCAAGGCGGCGCGGCGCGTTTTCAGTTGTTGCAAGGCCCAGTCGATATGCTCGCGAACCAGCGCTGACGGGTGTTCGCTGCGGGCTTGCAGTGCATCCAGCGCCTCGCCACTGGCCGGGCCATTGCCAAGCGCAACCGCAATGTTGCGTAGCCAGCGTTCGTGCCCGATACGCCGAATCGGATTGCCGGCGAGACGGGTTTCGAATTCAGCTTCGGACCAGGCAAAGAGTTCAATCAGGCGGCTGGCATCCAGATTATGGCGTGGCGCGAAATCCGGGTCGCCCAGTTGAGCAAAGCGGTTCCACGGACAGTAAAGCTGGCAGTCGTCACACCCGTAAATCCGGTTGCCGATCAAGGGGCGCAGTGCTTCGGGAATGGCGCCTGCCAGTTCAATGGTGAGATAGGAAATGCAACGCCGTGCGTCGACCTGATAGGGGGCGATGATGGCGGCGGTCGGGCAGGCTGCAATACAGGCAGAACAGGTGCCGCAATGCGATTCGACGGGTTGATCGGCCGTCAGCGGCAGGTCCGTGTAGATTTCCCCGAGAAAGCGCCAGGAGCCTTCTTTGGAGAGCAGCAGCGTGTGCTTGCCGCGCCAGCCTAGCCCAGCCTGGCGTGCAAACTCGACTTCCATGACCGGCGCCGAATCGGAAAAGACGCGATAGCCGAAAGGGCCGATCAGTTGCGTGATGCCATCGGCGAGTTTCTGCAGGCGGTTGCGCACCAGTTTGTGGTAGTCGCGGCCTTGGGCGTAGCGCGAGATGGCAGCGATTTCCGGATTGTCTGCGGTTTTTGTGTGCGGAAGGTAGTCGACCGCAGCAGAGATGATGCTGAGCGTGCCGGGGTGCAACTGCGCCGGATGGGCGCGCAGTTCAAGGTGGCGCGCCATATAATCCATCTCCCCGTGCATGCCTTCGGCTACCCATGCACGCAGCCTTTCGCTGGCCTCGCCCGGGTCGGCACGGGCAATGCCCAGTGTGGCAAAGCCCAGTTTTTGGCCGAGTTCGCGAATCTGCTGCGCAAGCAGTGCCTTGTTCATTGTGGAGTCAGCTTCATGCATTGCCCGGATATTACTGCGCTTTTTGAATTGCCTGATGAAGCGGCTACCCAGCGCCTCGGGGGGCGACTGGCTGCTGCGATCCAGCCTAGCCTGGTCATTTTCCTGGAAGGCGATCTTGGGGCCGGCAAGACGACGCTGTCGCGAGCGCTGATTCAAGCGCTGGGTCATCGCGGGCTGGTGAAGAGTCCTACCTACGCCTTGGTTGAAGTTTACGTAGTTTCGAGTTTATACTTGTATCACTTTGATTTTTATCGCTTCGAGTCACCAGAGGAGTTCCTCGATGCGGGATTTGGAGAATACTTCAGTGAAGCAAGCGTCTGTCTGGTCGAATGGCCTGACAAAGCAGCCCCTTTCCTGCCTTCTCCCGATTTGCGCATTCATCTGCAACACGCCGGGTCCGCGCGGGTTGCCAGGCTCGAAGCCACGTCCACAAGGGGGGCATCGTGCTTGAGGACAATCACCCCGCCAGTCTGAGTCGCCGTCAGGCCTTGCGCTTTGCCGGCTCCGCACTGGTCTTGTCATTGACGCCGATCGCCGGCCTTGCCGCAGCACCGAGCATTCTCGCCGTCCGTATCTGGCCTGCAGCCGATTACACGCGGGTGACGCTGGAGCATGATGGCCCGCTGACCTTCAAGCATTTCACGATTGAAAATCCCGATCGTCTGGTCGTTGATATCGAGGGTGTTGAATTCAACAAGGTATTGGAAAGCCTCTCGGGCAAGGTGGGGGCGGATGACCCCTATATCCGTTTGCTGCGCGCAGGGCGTTTCAAGCCGGGTGTCGTGCGTCTGGTCATGGATCTCAAGACCAAGGTGGTGCCGCAGGTTTTTTCGCTCGAACCGGTTGGGGAGTATGGGCGCAGGCTGGTCCTTGATGTTTATCCGCAGAATCCGCCCGATCCCTTGCTGGCCTTGATTGACGGGCGTCAGGATGCGGTGGCGCCGCTCAAGGAAGACGTCGTTCCCGTGCCGGAAAAAAAGCCGGCAGAAAATGTGGCAAACGTCGATCCCCAAGTGCAGAAAAAATCCGGGAAACCTATTGTCGACCGGCTGGTAACCATCATGCTGGATGCCGGCCACGGGGGTGAAGACCCGGGGGCAGTCGGCAAGCGCGGGACGTATGAAAAAGATGTCACGCTGGCGGTTGCTCGGCGCCTGAAGGCGCGAATCGATGCCGAACCGAACATGCGGGCCGTGCTGACCCGTGATGGCGATTATTTTGTTCCCCTGAATGTCCGTGTGCAAAAAGCACGGCGCATTCAAGCTGATCTGTTCATGTCGATTCACGCTGATGCGTGGATCAAGCCTGATGCGCGCGGTTCATCCGTTTTTGTATTGTCCGAAAAGGGTGCATCGAGCACTCAGGCACGCCTGCTGGCACAAAAGGAAAATAGCGCTGATCTGATCGGCGGCGTCAATATCGCCAGCAAGGACATGTTTCTCGCCAAAACCTTGCTCGATCTGTCGCAGACCGCCACGATCAACGACAGCATCAAACTGGCCAAATACTTGTTGGGTGAATTGGGCGGCATCAATCACCTGCACAAGGCGGAAGTCGAGCAAGCCGGTTTTGCCGTGCTCAAGGCGCCGGATATTCCATCGGCCTTGGTGGAAACCGCCTTCATTTCCAATCCTGATGAAGAACTGCGCCTGGCTGACGAGAGTTATCAGGAGAAGCTGGCAGATGCGATGCTGCGCGGTATCCGTCAATATTTCACCCGACACCCGCCGGGGCCCAAGTCCAGGCTGGCCCAGCTGGGCTGATTGTCAGAAGAGTTCGACTTCGCCTTTGGCGATTTCCTTGGCTTCGATCACGCCCTCGACGATCAATTGCTCGTAGCAGTCGACCCGGTTGCGCCCGTGACGCTTGGCGTAATACAGCGCTTCGTCGGCGCGGTCGATCACGTCGGTCGGTGTGTCGTTGGGCATCAGGCGACTGAAACCCACGCTCACCGTCACATGACCAACCCGGCTGAACACGGTCTTTTCAACTTCTGCACGAAAACGCTCCAGCGTCATTTGAGCGGATGCCTGATCCGTCGGTTGAAGCAGCGCAATGAACTCTTCGCCACCAAAACGGAAGAGCTGGTCATCAAAACGGAAAGCGTGACGCATGACCTGCGCCAGCATGATCAGCACCTCGTCACCCATCAGGTGGCCGTGGTTGTCGTTGATCAGCTTGAAGTGGTCAATGTCGCATACTGCCAGCCAGTGGCTGGCGTTGGAAAGTTTGCTCCGGCGTGCGCTTGCGTCACTGTTGCCGAGCATGGCGTCGGTGGCTGCCTGTCCCAGCAATTCAAACAAGTGCTTGTCGAATGTCTTGCGGCTGGCAAGGCCGGTTAGCGTATCGTCTTCGCCGTAGTCGAGCAGCGCGATGTGGTTGCCAAAATATTCAATCAGCCCCATCAGTACAACACGCTGGTCCGATGAAAATTCGTCGCTGAGCTGCATCTCGATCATGTAGACCGGCTCATCCATGCGCATGACCGGGAAGACGACGCGGTGACTTCCATCTTCAAGAAAATCGATGACCGACGAGCGTTCCTTTCTGCATTGGGCAAGCAGAATGTCTTTTTCGATCGGCTTGCTGAAGCGCCGATCCGGGAGATAGGCATTGCGCAAAAAAGGTCCGTCCGGGCCATGTCCGGCACAGGCATAGACCACCGCGCGGAACTTGCTGGCGTAGCAGCGGTAAATGCACAGGTGACGGGGCGAGAACATGTCCATCAGCGCATCCACCATGGCCGCATTGATTTCTGTGCGATCGCGCTTCGAAGAAATCCTGACGACGTGGGAAATAAGCTCCAGCATGGACGGCCTGAGTGGGTGAATGTCGGGTGATTATATCGAATCTGATATTTTTGTGTATTCCTTCCTTGCATGCTGCAATCGATGCGGTCATCCGGGACCGCCGTTATAATCGCCACCTTTTTCCCGCTAACTATTCATGCGCGTCTTTCGCGGCTATTCGCGGCCGGTTCCTTCTCCTGTTGTGCTGGCCATTGGCAATTTCGATGGTGTGCACCTCGGTCACGCGGCGCTGGTTCAGGCCATGGGCAGGCACGTTCAGGAACGCGGTTTGACCCCGACGGTGCTCAGCTTCGAGCCGCATCCTCGTGAGTTTTTCTCGCCTCAGTCCGCGCCGGCCCGTTTGTCGACATTGCGTGAAAAGCTGGAGCTGCTGAGGGGCTGCGGCGTACAGCAGGCAATGATCTGCCCTTTCAATGCCCGTTTTGCCGAACTATCCGCGGATGAGTTTGTTTCCAGGATTCTGGTTGATGCCCTGCAGGTCAGGCATCTGATCATCGGCGATGATTTTCGTTTTGGTCGTGGCCGGAGCGGCGATTTTTCCACCTTGCAAGCTGCGGGCGAACGTTATGGTTTTGGTGTGACGGCGATGGACAGTGTTACGGTCGACGGCGAGCGGGTGTCCAGTTCCGGCGTGCGGCGTGCGCTGGCTGCCGGAGACATGGCCCGTGCTGCGCGGCTGCTGGGTCGTCCCTATATGATGGACGGGCAAGTGGCCCATGGCGACAAAATCGGGCGGCAGCTTGGCTTTGCAACGGCCAATATCCGGGTGCGGCACAACCCCTTGCCAATGACTGGCGTGTTTGCTGTGGAAGTGGCCGGGCTGGCAGAAAAACCCTTGCCGGGGGTGGCCAATCTTGGCGTACGGCCGACAGTCGGGGGGACTCGCCCCTTGCTGGAAGTGCATCTGTTTGATTTCAACCGCGATATTTATGGCGCGCACATTTCTGTCCGTTTCGTGCATAAATTGCGCAACGAACAAAGATTCCCGAATTTCGATGCCCTCAAGGCGCAGATTGCGGCGGATGCCGAGTCTGCGCGGGCTTTTTTCTCGCATTGAGCACGCAAAATGGCTGATTACAAACATACCCTGAACCTCCCTGATACGCCTTTCCCCATGCGTGGCGACTTGCCTAAACGGGAGCCGCAATGGGTGGCTGACTGGCAGCAGAAAAAGCTGTACCAGAAAATTCGGGAAATCAGTATCGGCAGGCCGCGATTCGTGCTGCACGACGGCCCGCCCTATGCGAATGGCGACATTCACATCGGGCATGCGGTCAACAAGGTGTTGAAGGACATTATTGTCCGTTCGAAAACCCTCTCCGGTTTCGATGCGCCCTACGTGCCGGGCTGGGATTGCCACGGTTTGCCCATTGAGCACCAAATCGAGAAGTTGCATGGCAAGAATATTCCTGCCGACAAGGTGCGCGAGCTGTGCCGGACTTATGCTGCGGAACAGGTCGAGCGCCAGAAAAAGGATTTCATTCGTCTCGGTGTCCTCGGCGATTGGGACAATCCTTATCTGACCATGAATTTCAAGGCCGAGGCCGAGGAAATCCGGGCGCTGGGGAAAATTCTTGAGCAAGGCTACCTGTATCAGGGCCTGAAACCGGTCAATTGGTGTCTGGACTGCGGTTCGGCGCTGGCAGAGGCGGAAGTCGAGCATGAGGACAAAACCTCGCCGGCGATCGATGTGGCGTTCGAGGTTCATGAAAATCATCGTGAAAAGCTGGCTGAGGCCTTTGGCCTGACGCATATAAACGGTCCGGCCTTCGCCGTGATCTGGACAACCACCCCGTGGACCCTGCCGGCCAACGAGGCGGTGAGCGTTCATCCGGAACTGCACTACGATCTTTTCGAAACGGCGCGTGGCAACCTCATCCTGGCGCACGAACTGGCCGAATCCGCCCTTCTGCGCTACGAGCTCGAAGGTGAAATCGTCGCCTCCTGCAAGGGCGAACGACTGGATCAGATGCTGTTGAAGCACCCCTTCCAGGATCGTGATGTGGCAATTATCTGTGGGACCCACGTGACTACCGAGGCTGGTACGGGGCTGGTACACACCGCGCCGGCTCATGGTGTGGACGACTACAACGTCGGCAGGAAATATGGTTTGCCGGTGAATAATCCCGTGGGCAATGATGGCAAATTCATTTCCACCGTGCCGGCGCTGTCGACCGGTGAACTCGCCGGCAAGACGGTTTGGGAAGCCAATCCGATGGTGTTGGCGGAACTGGAATCGCGCGGTCGACTGTTGAAACAGGAAAAAATCCGCCACAGCTACCCGCATTGCTGGCGTCACAAGACGCCGATTATTTTCCGCGCCACCACCCAGTGGTTTGTCGGTATGGAAAACCGGTCCAATACCGATGCGCCGACACTGCGCTGGATTGCCGAGCGCGCAGTCGATGAAACGCAATTTTTCCCGAGTTGGGGGCGTGCGCGTCTGGAAGGCATGATGAAAACCCGGCCGGACTGGTGTGTTTCGCGCCAGCGCAACTGGGGTGTTCCGATTCCGTTTTTCCTGCACAAGGAGACCGGGCAACCGCATCCGCGTACTGCCGAACTGCTTGAGCTGGTGGCGCAGCGGGTTGAGGCTTCCGGGATCGAAGCCTGGTTCAGTCTGGACGCCCGCGAACTGCTTGGCGACGAGGCCGACCAATATGTGAAGATGAAGGACACGCTGGATGTCTGGTTTGATTCCGGGACAACTCACTGGCACGTTTTGCGCGGCACGCACGCAGCTGACCTGGCTTATCCGGCCGACCTCTACCTTGAAGGCTCGGACCAGCATCGTGGCTGGTTCCAGTCTTCCCTGCTGTCCGGCTGTGCCATCGATGGACGGGCGCCGTACAAAGCCCTGCTGACCCATGGTTTTGTGGTCGATGGCAAGGGTCACAAAATGTCCAAGTCCAAGGGCAATGTGATTGCACCGCAGCAAGTCTCCGACAAGATGGGCGCGGATATTCTGCGTCTTTGGGTGGCGTCGACCGATTACTCCGGTGAACTGACCATTTCGGACGAAATCCTCAAGCGCGTGGTTGAGGGCTATCGCCGCATTCGCAATACCCTGCGTTTCCTGCTCGCCAATATTTCCGATTTCGATGCGTCGACCGCCATGTTGCCCGCAGAGCAGTGGCTGGAAATCGATCGTTACGCGCTGGCGCTGACCCGTCAGTTGCAGGACAACTGCCGCGCCGACTACGACAAGTACGAATTCCATCGTGTCGTACAGGCCTTGCAGACCTTCTGTTCCGAAGACCTGGGCGGGTTTTATCTCGATATCCTCAAGGATCGCTTGTACACCACCGCTGAACAGTCGGTCGCCCGCCGTTCCGCCCAGTCTGCGCTATGGCATATCACGCAAACCTTTGTCCGTTTGCTGGCACCGATCACTTCCTTTACGGCCGAAGAGGTCTGGACCTTGTTGTCGGCCAACTCTGGCGACTCGGTCATGTTCCAATGCTGGCACGATTTGCCGGCCCAGGTTGCCGAGGCTGAGTTGCTGACGAAATGGGGTCTCATCCGTGAAGTACGCAACGACGTGACCAAGGCGCTGGAATCTCGCCGGGAGGCGGGTGAAATCGGCTCGGCTTTGCAGGCAGCCGTGGAAATTCACTGCGCCGGTGAAAAGTTTGCCGCACTCAACTCCTTGGGCGATGACCTCAAGTTCATCTTTATCTGCTCAGCAGCAACGGTGCTTGAGGATGAGGTGCCGGCCGTTCTGGCGACGCCGCTGACGCATGTCAAGTGCGAGCGTTGCTGGCATGTCCGCGAGGATGTGGGTACGCATGATGGCTACGCAGATCTTTGCGGTCGTTGCGTTAGTAATCTGTTTGGCAGCGGTGAGGATCGTCACTGTGCCTGACAAGGCGATTCACTGGTATGCGCTGGCCGGGCTGTGTGTCGTCCTCGATCAGGTGAGCAAGGCCATCGCGCTAGCGACAATCGGCTTCAATGAAGTGATTTATTTTGCGCCGTTCTGGAACTGGGTATTGACCTTCAATCCGGGCGCGGCCTTCAGTTTTCTGGCCGATCAGCCGGGTTGGCAACGCTGGTTCTTTACTGTGCTGGCGTTGGCTGTTTCTGTCTGGGTGGCACTCGAACTCAAAAAACACCCGGAACAAAAGCTGATGTCGCTCGCTCTGACGCTGATCATGGGCGGTGCGCTGGGCAACGTCATTGACCGCGTGCGCTTCGGCGCAGTGGTCGATTTCATTCAGTGGCACGCGGCCGGCTGGTATTGGCCAGCTTTCAATGTCGCCGACTCGGCGATTACCTTGGGTGCTGTTTTGCTGTTTTTTGCGTCGTTGACCGCTGACAACAAGAAAGATGAATTTCAATGAGCCATGCCGTCTGTTCCGATAGCTATCTGACCCTTCATTACCGAATTACCACGCTGGATGGCGAAGAGTTTCTCTCTACTTTCGATATGAGTCCCGCCACCTTGCAAATGGGTAGCGGTCAACTTGCCGAAAATCTGGAAAGCGTTCTGATCGGCCTGCCGGCACAGGAGCACTTTGTGTTCGAGTTGGCGCCGGAAATGGCATTTGGTGTGCATAACGAGCGTCTGGTCGAGCGCATTTCACGGAGCGGCTTGCCAGCTGAAATGGAGCTCAAGGAAAACTCGGTTGTCGAATTCACCGCGCCGAATGGCAGCACCTTTGCGGGTTTTCTCCGCGAGCTCGATGAGACCTCGGCACTCTTCGACTTCAATCACCCGATGGCCGGAAAAACCATTCGCTTTGAAGTCAAGATTATCGGGATCATGTAATGGATATCCTGCTTGCCAATCCGCGCGGTTTTTGTGCCGGCGTCGAGCGCGCCATTGCCATCGTCGAGCGGGCGCTGGAAAAGTTCGGTGCGCCAATCTATGTGCGCCATGAGGTGGTGCATAACAAATTCGTTTGCGATGACCTGCGCGCCAAGGGGGCGGTGTTCATTGAGGAATTGAGTGAAGCACCCGCGGGCAGCACGGTGATTTTCAGTGCGCACGGTGTCTCCAAAGCGGTGCGCCATGAAGCGGAGCAGCGGGGCTTGAAGGTGTTTGATGCCACTTGTCCTCTAGTCACCAAGGTCCATGTTGAAGTCGGCAAAATGCGCAGCCAGACCCGTGAAGTGGTCATGATCGGCCACAAGGGGCATCCCGAAGTTGAAGGCACGATGGGGCAGAGCGAGCATGGCATGCATCTGGTCGAGACGCTGGCCGATGTCGAACTCCTATCGGTTGCAGATTCAACCCAGCTTTCCTTCGTGACCCAGACAACGCTGTCGGTCGATGATGCCTCGGTGGTTATCGATGCCTTGCGTGAGCGTTTCCCCGCGATTCAAGGGCCGAAGAAGGATGACATTTGCTACGCCACGCAAAATCGGCAGGATGCAGTCAAAGCGCTTGCCGATCGTTGCGATCTGGTGATTGTGGTTGGCAGTCCGAACAGTTCAAACTCGCGTCGCCTCAAAGAGGTGGCCCGCGCTCGCGGTATTGAAGCCAAGTTGGTCGATGTAGCAGCAGAAATTGATGCAGCCTGGCTCGTAGGCAAGCGGTGTGTCGGCGTCAGTGCGGGAGCTTCGGCCCCCGAAATTCTGGTACGTCAGGTCGTTGACCGTCTGGTGCTGCTGGCCCCCGGCGAGGTCAAACAACTCGATGGTGTCGAAGAGGGGGTTTCCTTTCCCTTGCCGAGGGAATTGAGCGCCTGATACGCCGCCGATACAAAAAAATCCCATCCCTGATTGTGAAACAGAAGACTTCTGTTATATAATTTTGGGCTTAGCTATTTTTAATTTGGAACTCTTCACATGGCCAACAGCGCACAAGCCCGCAAGCGCGCACGTCAAGCTGACAAGCAGCGCGCCCACAACGCAAGCCTGCGTTCGACCCTGCGTACCGCGATCAAGAGCGTGCGCAAGGCGATCCTCGCTGGCGACAAAGTCGCAGCACAAGGTATTTTTCAAACTTCGGTTTCGATCATTGATCGTATCGCTGACAAGAAAATCGTTCACAAGAACGCTGTTTCTCGCACCAAGAGCCGTCTGGCTGCTCAAATCAAGGCGCTTTCCGCTGCCTGATTGTTGTTCGAGTGACAGAAAAAAGGCGCCTTTCGGCGCCTTTTTGTTTTTCTGCTTTGGCTGGGTCAGCAGCGTTTAGCGTTTTCCTTCAAGCGAGCAGACGCCGTCCACAATCTGCAAGTCGTTGTCTTGGGCAAAGTTCAGCATGAAACGATAGGCCATCGGCTCGACTTCTGAGAGGCGACCGTCCACGAACACGGCTTTGTCGCCCAGATAGTCGCCGGGGCCCACGTAAGGTGAGTATTTCATCTTGCGCTCGGCGCCAAAGGCTGACATTACGCCGCACAGGCGCTCTGCCCAGTCGCTGGGGCGAAATTTCTTGCCTTGTTTGGTGACGCCGACAATGATGAATGTAGTGGATTCTTGAGTTGTCATTGTTGTGCTCTGCGTTTGTGGGCGATGCGGCCTTGCGGGTCAGCGCATTCTAGCAGAAGCAAGTGGTCTTACCGCAATGATGCGCCACGAGAGCAGGATTGCGAACCGCTGGCGGCGGAGTCAATTGCGGGCAAGGGAGGGTGTGGCGCGTTCTATACAAGGCGCTTGTTTTCACTTAACATTCTGCTTTCTGCTGCTTGCCGCAATCCGATTTGCGATGAGTTGGCGGTCGTTCCGGCGGCGTTGGCCGCCGTTTTCGTTTTATGGGGGTTGCCTCATGTCGCATGTCATGAATACCTATGCTCGTTTGCCAGTGACTTTCAGTCACGGCAAGGGGAGCAGGATCACCGATACTCAAGGTCGCGAATACCTGGATGCCTTGTCAGGCATTGCGGTTAATACTTTGGGCCATGCTCATCCCAAGCTGGTGGACGCTATTGCTGCTCAAGCGGGCAGAATGCTGCATACGTCGAACCTCTATGGCATTGAGGGGCAGGAATTGCTCGCTGACCGTCTGTGTGCGCTGTCCGGAATGCAGGAAGTTTTCTTTTGCAATTCCGGTTGTGAGGCCAACGAGGCTGCAATCAAGCTGGCTCGCTATTACGGGCACAAGAAAAGCATTGAAACGCCGACCATTATCGTGATGGAAAAGGCTTTCCATGGACGCACCATGGCAACGCTGTCGGCAACAGGCAACCGGAAGGCTCAGGCTGGGTTCGAGCCATTGGTCTCAGGTTTTGTCCGAGTGCCCTACGGTGATCTGGAAGCGATTCGCGCTGTTGCTGAGCACAATAAAAACATCGTCGCTGTCATGCTGGAAATCATTCAGGGTGAGGGCGGTATTCATCTCGCAGACCCCGCCTATTACGAAGGGGTACGTGCCTGCTGTAATGAACATGACTGGTTGATGATCTGTGACGAAGTTCAGTGCGGCATGGCCCGCACTGGCAAGTGGTTCGGTTATCAGCAAGTCGGAACGCAACCTGATATTGCGACCTTGGCGAAGGGGTTGGGTTCCGGCGTGCCGATTGGGGCATGCATGGTTGGTGGCAAGGCCGCGGGTTTGTTCGGGCCAGGTAACCATGGTTCAACTTTCGGCGGTAATCCGCTCGCCTGCACGGCTGCTTTGACCACGATCGAGTGCATCGAACAGGAGGACTTGCTCGCCAATGCCGCGCGGATCGGCGAATTGATCCGTACTTCGTTTGCCCAGGCGCTGGCCGGTGAAAAGGGGCTGGTGGAGATTCGCGGGCGTGGCCTGATGATCGGTATTGAGCTTGATCGCCCCTGTGGCGAACTGGTCGGGCAAGCCTTGGCTGCCGGTGTGTTGATCAACGTGACCGGGGACAAGGTGGTGCGGCTGCTGCCGCCGCTGAATTTCAGCGAAAATGAGGCACGTGAACTGGTTGACCGTGTAGCTCCGCTGATCAAAGCTTTTCTGGCGAATTGATGATGAGTATCCGACATTTCCTGCAATTCAAGGACTTCACCCGCGAAGAGCATCAATACCTGTTTGATCGTTCGCGCTGGATCAAGAACCAGTTCAAGTCTTATCAGCAATATTGGCCATTGACCGACCGTACGCTGGTGATGATTTTCGAAAAGGCCAGTACACGGACGCGTCTGTCCTTCGAAGCGGGTATGCATCAATTGGGTGGCTCGGCCATTTACCTGAATACCCGCGACTCGCAGTTGGGACGTGGTGAGCCGGTCGAGGATGCGGCACAGGTGATTTCCCGGATGAGTGATCTGGTGATGATTCGTACCTTCGAGCAGGACATCATCGAGCGCTTTGCGGCCAACTCTCGCGTACCCGTAATCAACGGGCTGACCAACGAATATCATCCCTGCCAGATTTTGGCTGACATCTTCACCTATATTGAGCATCGGGGCTGTATTCAGGGCAAGACGGTAGCCTGGGTGGGTGATGCCAATAATATGTGCAACACTTGGCTACAGGCTGCGCAGGTTCTGGATTTCAAGGTGCATGTTTCCACTCCGCCGGGCTACGAACTGAATCCTGAACTGATTGCCGGGGTCGACCCGGCGCATTACGCAGTTTTCACCGATCCGATGGATGCTTGCCGTGGCGCCGATCTGGTCACCACCGATGTGTGGACATCAATGGGTTTTGAGGCGGAAAACGAAGCCCGTATCAAGGCCTTTGCCGATTGGTGCGTGGATGGTGAGATGATGCGCGTGGCTCATGCCAAGGCTGTGTTCATGCACTGCCTGCCGGCGCATCGGGGTGAGGAAGTGACTGCCGAAGTGATTGACGGGCCACAATCCGTCGTCTGGGATGAGGCGGAAAACCGATTGCATGTGCAAAAAGCATTAATGGAATACCTGCTCCTGGGCAGGCTTGAGACGAAATAAGGAAACGTGTGATGAGTGACGTCAAAAAAGTGGTGCTGGCCTACTCCGGTGGTCTCGATACCTCGGTGATCCTCAAATGGCTGCAAGACACCTATCAATGCGAAGTGGTGACCTTTACCGCCGATCTCGGGCAGGGTGAAGAACTGGAGCCGGCACGTGCCAAGGCGCTGCAGTTTGGCATCAAGCCGGAAAATATCTTCATCGACGATTTGCGCGAGGAGTTTGTCCGTGATTTCGTCTTCCCGATGTTCCGGGCCAATACGGTTTATGAAGGGGAATACCTGCTGGGTACGTCAATTGCCCGGCCGCTGATCGCCAAGCGCCTGATCGAGATCGCCAACTTGACCGGTGGCGATGCGATTTCCCACGGCGCGACCGGCAAAGGTAACGATCAGGTCCGTTTTGAACTCGGTGCCTACGCGCTCAAGCCGGGCGTCAAGGTCATTGCACCCTGGCGTGAATGGGACTTGCTGTCGCGCGAAAAACTGTTGGCCTATGCAGAAACGAACGGTATTCCCATCGAGATGAAGCACAAGCAGGGTGGTTCGCCCTACTCAATGGATGCCAATCTGCTGCATATTTCCTTCGAAGGCCGCCATCTGGAAGATCCGGCCGCCGAAGCTGAAGAAAGCATGTGGCGCTGGACGGTCTCGCCTGAAGCCGCTCCGGATCAGGCCGAGTATCTTGATCTGGAATTCGCCAAGGGCGATCTGGTGGCCATCAACGGTCAACAGATGAAAGCCCATGAATTGCTGGCCGAGTTGAACAAGCTGGGTGGCAAGCACGGCATTGGTCGTCTGGATCTGGTTGAGAACCGCTACGTCGGCATGAAATCCCGTGGTTGCTATGAAACCCCGGGCGGCACCATCCTGTTGCGTGCACACCGCGCTATTGAGTCGATTACCCTTGACCGCGAAGTTGCGCACCTCAAGGATGACCTGATGCCGCGTTACGCCAGCATGATTTACAACGGCTATTGGTGGAGCCCGGAACGTCTGGCCCTGCAGGCATTGATTGACCACACGCAAGCAACGGTCAACGGCTCGGTTCGCCTGAAATTGTATAAAGGCAATGTGATTGTCGTAGGTCGCGATTCCAAGACCGATTCGCTGTTCGATTCGACCATCGCAACCTTCGAGGATGACGCCGGTGCCTACGATCAGAAGGACGCAGGCGGCTTCATCAAGCTGAACGCCTTGCGCATGCGCATTGCTGCCAACCTCAAGGCGCGCAAGGGGTAAGCGGGATGGAAAGCGGGACCGTATTCGGGCTGAACGAAGAGCAGATTGCCGATTTCTTCTCGACCTGGGGCGTTGCCGCCTTCATCCTGTTCATGCTTTTCATCATTGGTGAAATTGCCTGGAAGTCGAAAGCCGGCAAGACGGGAACCTTCGTTCTGTTCTTTGTCCTGTCCTTCGGCATGGTGGGCTTTATCGCCAAATCCATCATTCAGAAAATGTGGGGAATTTAATGTCGCAATACGACAACGTGTCTGTGGTCAAGAAGGCCAATGTTTACTTTGACGGCAAGTGCATCAGCCATACCGTGGTGCTGGCGGATGGTACGAAAAAAACGGTGGGTGTGATCCTGCCGTCCAGTCTGACTTTCAATACTGGTGCGCCGGAAATCATGGAAGGTGTCGGCGGTTCCTGCCGGGTTCGTCTCAAGGGTGAAAGCGACTGGACAACTTGGGGCGAAGGCCAGTCCTTCAATGTCCCGGGCAATTCCTCTTTCGAGATTGCCGTGGCTGAAGGCGATGCCTATCACTACGTTTGCCATTTCGGCTGATTCATCATCCGGCTTCTGACCGGTTGCCGACCCGGCCTGCGCCGGGTTTGTCATTTTTACTGGGAGCTCGACATGCCTACTTTTGACTTTACTTCCGAAGCGGACATGGTCGCGTTGAAAAACGCGATCGACGTCGCCACGCGTCAGATCGACAATCGTTATGACTTCAAGGGAACCTCGGCCAAGATCGAGTTCAACGAGAAGGACAAGATCATCACGCTGCACGGCGATTCCGATTTTCAGCTTGACCAGATCAAGGACATCCTTTTTCCCGCTATGGAAAAAAAGGAAAACGAAAGCACCAAGCGCCTTGATCATCAGCCGCTACAGAAGGTGTCCGGCAACAAGGTGAAACAGGAGCTGAAAATCAAGAACGGGATCGAGACCGAGATGGCGAAGAAGATCGTGAAGATGATCAAGGACGCCAAGCTCAAGGTTCAGGCTTCGATCCAGGGCGACGAGGTGCGCGTTCAGGGTGCCAAGCGTGACGATCTTCAGGAATGTATCGCATTGATCAAGAAGTCGATTTCCGACTTTCCGATCAAATACGGCAATTTTCGCGATTGACAGCGGTCGACCGCTGTTAAATAAAAAGGCAGCGCAGGCTGCCTTTTTTTGTGCCGTTTACTTACCGGGATAGTCCCGTGATCCACACCGAATACAGTTGCTCGGACAGCTGACGCATCCGCGGCAAACGTTCAGGGATGTCGCTGAGCATGCATTCGGGCGTCTGCACGCTGGGCTGATCAGCCGAGTGCCTCGCTTCATCGGCCCATTGCTCGCACCAGGTCGAGATCATTTCCGGGGTCATTTCAACGTGACATTGCATGCCAAGGTGTGGCCCAAGGACGAACATCTGGTTGGCGCAGTATGGATTTGAGAACAGTCTGACCGCAGTTTCCGGCAGGCTGAATGTTTCACCGTGCCATTGAAAAACGCTTTCTGTCTTTCCCGCCAGCTCTCCGAGCCAGTGGCGAGCCAGGTCATGGTTTTCGGCAAGGGCATGACCCCAGCCAATTTCCTTGACCGCATTGCGGGTAACTCGGCCGCCCAGCGCTTTGCTGATCAACTGGCCGCCAAGGCAGTGTCCGATAACCGGCGTGTTGTTTTCAACCGCTTTGCGGATGAGGCTGCATACAGGCTCGATCCAGGGCAGGGGATCGTTGACGCTCATGGGCCCGCCCATGAAACAGAGGCCGGAGTAATTCGCGGGTGATTCCGGAACGCTTGCGCCTTCGTCAAGTGCAATCAATGTCCATGGAATCCGGTGCTGCTCAAGGAATATGGCAAAATAGCCCGGACCTTCCGTTGGAGAGTGGCGAAAAATGGCAACCGGCTTCATGGCATCAAAATCAATCTCGGAATGGAGTTGGCATTCTACGCTCTGCCTCGCAGCATGTCTGATCTCCGCGCCCGTGTTGGCGCAGGAGGTTGGCGTAGCGGGGCTGGTCGGCAGCAAGGCCTTGTTGATGATCAATGGTGCCCCGCCGCAATCAGTCCAGGTGGGCAAGGTAATTGACGGCGTCAAGCTGGTTTCCATTCAGGGCGAAATCGTTACAGTGGAAATCGAGGGCCGGAAACGCTCGCTCAAAGTGGGGCAGCATGCGGTAGGCCTTGGCAATCCCGCGGATAGCGAACAAGTGATCCTGAAGGCCGATGGCGCCGGACATTTTGTAACCAACGGCACGATCAACGGGGCTTCCATTCGTTTTCTCGTGGATACCGGTGCCAGCATGATTTCGCTTGGTGCCAGCGATGCCCGACGGCTTGGGCTGGACTTCAATCGCGGTCAAAAAGGATTTTCCCAAACCGCCAATGGCCAGACGGTGGTCAGCAAGATTCAACTGGACTCGGTACGGGTGGGCGGTGTTACCCTGCATCAGGTCGATGCGGTCATTCATCAGACCGAAATGCCGGTGGCGCTACTCGGCATGAGTTTCCTGAATCGCATGGAAATGCAGCGCAACGGCAACACAATGACACTTAAAAAACGCTTTTAGGAGAGAGAACATGCCCCATCGTGACCAGGAAATATCATTGTTGCGCAGCGAACTTGAGATGTTGATGGGCGAGCGTCAAGCCTTGTTGCGCGTGGTGGGTGGCGCTGCTGCGCTGATCGCATCGCTGGATAGCAAACGTCTTCCTCTGGGTGCTGTCGAGGCGGCAGATGTGGTTGCGACCGGGATCAACCATTTGTCCGAAGAAACCCTGCAGGATGCGCTGTCAGCGGTCCACGCCGAAATTGAGGTCGATTCGGCAGCTGCATGAGTCTGGATCTCGCACGCTTGCGTGCCAGTTTGCTGACTTCACCCGTTTCTGGTGAGTTCGTTTGCGACGATGGTGCTGCCGAAGCCGGCTTGACGCCGGCCGCGGTACTGTTTCCTATCGTTTTGCATGCTGCTGGACCTACCGTCTTGTTGACCCGGCGAACTGCGCATTTGCGCGATCATGCCGGACAGGTCAGCTTTCCCGGTGGTCGTGTCGAAGCTGGCGATGCGGGAGCGGTTGATACCGCATTGCGTGAAACCGAGGAAGAGGTCGGGTTGTCGCGTGAGCATGTGGAAGTCATCGGGTTTCTGCCTGAGTACCGTACAGGGACGGGTTATCGTGTGACGCCGGTCGTGGGCTTGGTTCGTCCGCCATTCAGCCTGACCGCAGATCCGGGCGAGGTGGCGGAGGTGTTTGAGGTGCCTTTGTCGTTTTTACTCGACCGAGGCAATCATAAAAATCATTCAATTCATTGGAACGGTGCTCTGCGTCACTATGTTGCCATGCCCTATGGGGAATATTTCATCTGGGGTGCAACGGCGGGGATGATCCGTTCTTTGACCGAAAGGCTTGTGGTATCTTGCTGATCCAGCCAATTACAACAAGCCGCAAGCGGCGTTTTGCCCCATGAGTCTTTTTTCGCTGATTGCCGTATTTTTGATCGAGCAATTCAGGCCACTGAATTATCGGGCCATCGTTGGTGACCCCTTGGCCTCGTGGGCAGATTTTGTCGAGTCCCGTTTCAATGCGGGAACCCGCTCGCATGGCATTTCGGCTTGGCTGGTCGCGGTTGCTTTGCCGGTTTTCCTGATAGGGCTTCTTTATGCCCTGCTGTACTGGATTACACCAGTCTTGGGCTGGTTGCTCAATGTGCTGGTGCTTTACCTGACCATGGGATTTCGCCAGTTCAGTCATTACTACACCGACATACAGATTGCTCTGCGAGAAGGTGACCTGGAACGGGCGAGGGCTTTGTTGCGTGAATGGCAGGGTATTGCGGTCGACGAGCTGGATTCCCGTGAAATCGCCCGACTTTCGATTTCCGGCGCGCTTGCAGCATCGCATCGCCACGTTTTTGCCGTGCTGCTATGGTTTGTGTTGTTGCCAGGGCCGTGTGGCGCGGTGCTTTACCGTCTTGGGGTAATTGTTCGTGACCGCTGGCAAGTTGCAAATGTTGCAGAGCACAACGATTTTCCGACATTTGCGCAACAGGTTTTCGGTATCATCGACTGGATACCTTTGCGGGCGACTGCTGCAGCGTTCGCTATTGTGGGTGATTTCGAGGATGCGGCTTACTGTTGGCGTACCCAGCCAGCGCAGTGGCCGGACAAGGATCTTGCCATCGTTCTGGCAAGTGGTGCAGGGGCGCTGGGTGTTTCGCTTGGCGGTGCTGTGATCGATGAGGGGGCGCTTGCCGATCCGGCCGAACTGGGTTTGGGTGATCCGGCGGATGTGGATTACATGCAAAGTGCTGTTGGCCTGGTTTGGCGGGCGACGGTGCTGTGGATTTTGTTGCTCTTTTTGTTGGGGCTCGCCAGTTTGGTGGGCTGAGTCAATTTCATAACGGAGGTTTACATGACCAAAGAAGTTGTCGTTTTGAGCGCTGTTCGTTCCCCCATCGGTACATTCGGTGGTTCCCTGGCCGACATGGATCCCTGCGATCTGGGCGGCTCGGTGATGAAAGAAGCTATCGCCCGTTCTACGGTCGATCCGCAGCAGATCAACTACGTGACCGTCGGTACCACGATGCCGGTCGACTCCCGTTACGCCTATGTTTCCCGCGTTGCGTCCATTCAAGCCGGCCTGTCGATGGATTCCGTTGCCATGCAGGTTTCCCGCCTTTGCGCCTCCGGCCTGCAGGCGATCGTTACGACGGCACAAAACATTATGCTGGGCGATGCTGAATACGGTATCGGTGGCGGTGTTGAAGTGATGTCCAAGGTCGCTTACCTGATGCCTTCCCTGCGTTCTGGCGCTCGCATGGGTGATGCCAAGGCGATTGATGCCATGGTTGCTGTGCTGACCGATCCGTTTGGCGTTGGCCACATGGGTATTACTGCCGAAAATCTGGCGGCCAAACATGGTTTCACCCGTGAAGATCAGGATGCTTTTGCCGTTGAGTCCCAGCGTCGCGCTGCTGCAGCCATCGATGCCGGTTACTTCAAGTCGCAAATCGTGCCGATCGTCAAACAGACCCGCAAGGGCGAAGTGGTGTTTGATACCGATGAGCACCTGAAGCGTGGCACCACCATGGAGTCATTGGCCAAGATGAAGCCGGCCTTCAAGAAGGACGGCACGGTGACCGCCGGAAACGCATCTGGTATCAATGACGGCGCTGCTTTCTTCGTGCTCGCATCTGCCGATGCTGCCGCCAAGGCTGGTCAAAAGGCCATGGCTCGTCTGGTTTCCTATGCTGTTGCCGGTGTACCGAACGATATCATGGGCGAAGGTCCGATCCCCGCAACCAAGCTGGCCCTCAAGAAGGCCGGTCTGACGCTGGATCAGATGGATGTGATCGAATCCAACGAGGCTTTTGCTGCTCAGGCTTTGTCCGTTTCCAAGGTTCTCGGTCTGGATCCAGCCAAAACCAACCCGAACGGCGGCGCAATCGCCCTCGGTCATCCGGTGGGTTGTTCTGGCGCGTTCATTGCGACCAAGGCGCTGTACGAGTTGGAACGCGTCGGTGGCAAGTACGCACTGGTGACGATGTGTATCGGTGGCGGGCAAGGGATTGCGGTGATCTTTGAACGTGCCTGATCCTGGCGAATTCAATGCTTGAATGAAAACCCACCGGAGCGATCCGGTGGGTTTTTTGTTTGCACCATACTGATCTTGAATGCACTGATTTGGTGCGATGTATTTTGGTGGTTTTTGCTAATTCACTGATTCAATACAGCTTTGGTGCGTGGCACGGAACCTGCTGAAATGCGATTGAGAGCATCCTCAGCGACGAGTCCAACATGAACTTTTATAACGAAATGTATGACGCCAACGGCGGTGTCAGGGCGCATTACCGGGAGTACGAAAACTGGATGAAGGCAACGCCAGCGGAGCGTATTGCACGCAAGCGGGCCGAGGCCGATCTAGCCTTTCATCGGGTCGGTATTACCTTTGCGGTGTATGGCGAAGAGGCGGGGAAGGAACGCCTGATTCCTTTCGATATCATTCCCCGGATTATCCCTTCCGGCGAATGGAAGGCATTGCAAAGTGGCATGCGACAGCGCGTTAAGGCGCTCAATATGTTTCTTTGGGATATCTACCACGATCAGGAAATCATCAAGGCAGGCAAGATTCCCGCCGAGCAGATATTCGACAATGCGCAGTACCGTGCAGAAATGCAGGGTGTGGATGTTCCCGGGGGGGTGTATGCCCATATTGCCGGTGTTGATATCGTGCGGGCTGGCGAAGGCGAGTTCTACGTACTTGAAGATAATTTGCGCGTTCCGTCCGGCGTTTCCTACATGCTGGAAGACCGCAAGATGATGATGCGGCTCTTTCCCGAGTTGTTTGCCAAGCACAAGGTGGCACCGGTTCAGCATTACCCGGACATGCTCCTCGAGAAATTGCGTGCAGTTGCACCTAATGGTGTGACGGATCCAACGGTGGTGGTACTGACCCCGGGGGCCTATAACAGCGCCTACTTCGAGCACAGTTTCCTGGCGCAACAAATGGGCGTGGAACTGGTTGAAGGTCGCGATCTGTTCGTCAAGGACGAGGTGGTCTACATGCGCACCACCCAGGGGCCGCAGCGCGTTGATGTGATTTATCGCCGGCTTGATGATGACTACATGGATCCGCTGGCATTCCGCCCAGACTCCTCGCTGGGCGTCCCGGGTATTCTCAAGGCCTATCAAGCAGGCAACGTGACGCTTTCGAACGCGATTGGTACCGGTGTCGCCGACGACAAGTCGATTTATCCCTATGTGCCGGAAATGATCCGCTTCTACCTTGGTGAAGAGCCCAAGCTGAACAATGTTCCGACCTATATGTGCCGCAGGCAGGATGATCTGGCCTATGTCCTTGATCACCTTGCCGAGCTGGTGGTCAAGGAGGTGCACGGTGCAGGTGGCTATGGCATGCTCGTCGGGCCAGCCGCAACCAGGGAGCAGATCGAGAAATTCCGCCAGCTCCTGATTGCCAAGCCGGACGGCTATATTGCTCAGCCGACATTGGCGCTCTCCAATTGCCCAACGTACGTTGACTCAGGTGTTGCGCCCCGACACCTCGATCTGCGGCCCTTTGTCCTTTCGTCTGGCAAGTGCGTGGACATGGTGCCAGGCGGGCTGACACGCGTTGCACTGACCGAGGGCTCGCTGGTGGTCAATTCGTCGCAGGGCGGCGGCACCAAAGATACCTGGATTCTGGAGGATTAAGCCATGTTGAGTCGTACTGCGGATCACTTGTTCTGGATGTCCCGTTATATTGAACGGGCCGAGAACCTTGCACGACTGCTTGATGTCACCTGGCAAATGTCGATGGTGCCTCAGTCCGAAGAGGCTGCCAACCAAAGCTGGAACGCGATCATCGCCCTGAATAGTCTGGAAGCGGCTTATGCGGCCAAATATTCCACGGTAAACGGCGACAATGTGCTGCGTTTCATGGTGACAGACCACGACAATTACGCCTCCATTCTCAGTTGTTTGCGTCTGGCTAGGGAAAATGCCCATGCGGTT
>CALAGF010000239.1 GCA_937892345.1 uncultured Rhodocyclaceae bacterium
CAGACTGTCAGACCAAGTTGCCACGTACATGGAACTCGATGCTGAAACCGCCGGAGGGGTAGTCGAGCTTCTCCGCCACGTCCTCGCCGATGCGCTTCATCTGGCAGCCACAGGCGCACGTGGTGGACTCTGGTTCGTGGCGAATCTCGCGCCGTGGCAGGTAATCGGGCAGCGGGTTGCGTTTGGGTTGCTGCCTGTCGGTGGGTGGCGATGATGGTGGCGGTGATTGGAGCTGCTCGATTTCCTGTGCCACGGCCGCCAGGTCGCTATCGATCTCTTCATCCAGCAGACTGCGCTGCTGGGCGTTGTGGCGTTCGGACTGGGCGGCAAACTTCAGCCGTTTGAGCCAGGCGTTCTCATAGACCAGCTTCTCATTGAGTGCCCGCTGGTGGCGCAACTCGCCCAGCAACCGCTGGGTCACCTCGCGCAGTTGCGCGGTGTCCAGTTCTGCCAGCGTTTGCTCATCGATCACCATGGCCCGTAGTGTGCCCACCGAGCACAGGCATCACCATTGGCAACTCCCCCAATTGCCAGCGGTGTGCGGTTGCGCTGAAGATTCAGATGACGGTAATAGAACCTTGCGAACCCACGCGTTGCCAAGGCAGCCCCAGCACCAAGGCGTGCAGTTGTGCGTGTTCGATTGCAAGGTTGGGGCTACCCGGCGCAGTCCAGACAAACTTGCCCTGGTGCAGTCGACGAGCAGCCAGCCACACCCCCACGCCATCGTGCACCAGGATTTTGATGCGGTTGGCGCGCTGATTGGCAAAGATGTAGGCGTGGTGGGGGTGGGCGGCACCGAAGACGGCGATCACCCGGGCCAAGGCGGTGTCGGTGCCTGCGCGCATGTCCAGTGGGGCGCTGGCCAGCCAGGCCGCGTCGATGCGGATCAACGCAGCAACTCCCGCAGCATCTGGGTGCATTCGGTGGCGGCACTGACGGGCCAGTGCACGGTCACACCCAGGCGTTGGCATTCGATGCGGATGTCGCCTGCCAGGGCCGATGGCGCCGCCACCACCACGGGTTGTTTACCGACGCATGAGGGGGGTGCGGCATTGAGTGCGATGGGCATGAAGGCCGGTGTGGTCTGGGGTTGCACGTCTGGCGCGGTTCCGACAAGGCTCTGGCGGTGATGTCCTTGGCGGTATTCCTTGCACCAGCGGTGCAGCACGTTGGCATTCATGCCATGCTGGAGCGCCAGTGCTGCGATGGAGGCACCCGGCTGCATGCACGCGGCCACCAACTGGATCTTGAATTGCGGGGTGTAGGTGCGGTGCGTACGGCGTACTGCATAGCGCGGGGTTTGAGAGTCTTTGAGCATCGTGTCCACGGAAAGTTGTGTGCACACGATCTTGCTCAGGCCGATTCCTCGCTTCAAGATGGGTTTGCCGGACGCTTACACTCGACCAGCCAGAAGGTTCGGTAGGTTTCCAATCCGAGACCACTACGCACCATTTCGATGGCTGTGGTGAGCATGTAGCCCAGTCCCGATAGTGCAGCGATATCGGCGACCACGAGGCCGATGAAGAACAATTTCGGGAAAGGTGGGCGCTGCTTTGGTTCAGCCATGCCGTGACTTTCGCCAGGTTTCCCAACGCGTATTTGCTTCAGCAACAACTGACCATTGAACCATGCCGATCACGCCTGCTGCCATGGTCGCCAATGCCGAACCATTCGGAATGATGTGCAATGAAAGCAGCGCAAAGGGAGGCCAGCCCGCCTTTTAGATTGCGCATAGGGAGATGGTTAGAAGCTCTATGGTTTGCTCGTTATCACGACCCCGCTTACTTTGCGCGAAGCTCCGACTCGTCTAGCTCGAATTCTTTGTCGAGCCCCAGTTTTTTCATAATGGCAGGAAGCACCTGATGAATTACTCTCATACCGCAGAGTAGTTCGTTCATGTAGATGTCAGGATGTATTCTCGAAGAGTTGAACCCGAGGCTTTCTGCTTCGGCTTCGTGCCCTAACTCGTCAGAAGTGGCGTGCACCATAGAGAGAAGTTCTGCCCTTAAGGGTAAGCCAGCGCGGTACGCCTTTTCTTTGATCAGGTTAAGCCACTCATCGAAGTCCTTTGTGACGCGGTATTTGAACTCCTTGAAGTTACTTGCCAGATTTTTATCTACCTTCACTTTCGATGCGGCAAGCTCCATAAGGCAGTATTCAAGATCGGCTGCAACTGTGCTCTGGAGGTCAAGTTCTTCATCTTGAAAAAACTCAGAAACGTAAGCGGTATAAAATCCGTAGACGTTGTTTAGAGATAGGAAGATGTCGAGGATAAGGGCGGAGTAGGGGTTTTGTTCAAGTAAGTCGCTGACTCTTGTTGCGTCACTGTCACTACGGTCGCAAACCTCCTCATAGTCGAAGTTAAGCTCTTCCGGGAATTGAGGAGGCAAAGCGACCCCCATCTCTTTCAGTGTATGGAAGGTGCTCCAACATAGATTTCCCTCCTCGTCTTGCAACGGGTAGGTGTTGTAACCCGTCTCGGCCTGAAAATCGGCAATATCAGCTAAGTAACGAATCAGCCTTTCCCACTTTCGAGCCTCGTCAAGAGACCCAGCCCACAGCACAAACTCAGGGTTGGCATCGCCGATATCGGAAATCTCACGAATTTTCTCCTCCATCTCGAAGGACATGTGCTCCCCTTTCTTCCACTTGCTGATTTGGGTAGGGGAGACGCCAAGCCGACTGGCAAGTTCCTTCTGGCTGCATGACAGAGCATTTAAGGCAAGTTGAACAAGGGCTTCAGCGCGCATTGTCGATTCTCCATTAGAGCTTTTTTAGTAAATTCTGCGAGTGATTCACTGTACGTTAACTCTAGCATGATTTAGTTTATGCACAAGGCGGTTTACTAAAAATTTCTCCGTTGGAGAGTCTTGGGGTGGCGGGGGCTCGACTTGCCTCGTCACTTTCACACACGCTACACTACGTGCCGGTGCCAGATGCGGCTGAAACTCGCATGGTTGCGTGGTTCCGTGGGTGGGTTCGATTTTCTGCCCATCACCACCAGTAATGCACGCGAAAGCCCAACCCTCACCGGTTGGGCTTTTTGTTTTCCGGTTATTTCTGGTCCAATACCGGACTGTTTTGTATTCTCTGGCTGATGCCTTACATGAGCCGCTACCAAGAACTCGCTGAGCAAACCGAAAAACTGATTCGCGATGGTGTTCTACGCCCTGGCGAAAAGCTTTTGTCCGTTCGGAAGGCGTGTCGAATCCATGAAATTAGTCCAATCACGGTTACTCAGGCGTATTACCTGCTGGAGAGCCGTGGATTGATCGAGGCGCGCCCGAAATCGGGTTATTTCGTGCGCGCTCGCTTGGGACAAGGTTTGCCAGAGCCTGACATGACGCACCCTGTCGGCGGCTCCACAGCGCTTCAAGTCAGTGACTTCATTTTCCAGATACTCGATAGCGTACGTGATCCATCTGTTGTACCGCTCGGCTCCAGCTTTCCCAGCCCCTATCTTTTTCCTCTCGACAAGCTGGGACGCTATCTGGCCAATGCGGCTCGCAAATTTGACCCATTGGCAACGGTGACTGACCTGCCTCCCGGCAACGAAGAGTTAAGGCGGCAATTGGCTTTGCGCTATCTGGCTCAAGGAGCGAATGTCTCCCCGCAAGAAATTGTGATTACCTCGGGTGCGATGGAAGGGCTCAATTTATGTCTTCAGGCGGTCACCCGGCCCGGCGACCTGATCGCAATCGAATCCCCAACCTTCTATGCCGGCTTGCAGGCCAGTGAACGTCTCGGTCTCAAGGTCATCGAAATTCCCAGTCATCCCCGCGAGGGGGTCAATTTGTCCGCCTTGGAGGATGCGCTTCGGCATCACCCCATCAAGGCCTGTCTGTTCATGCTCAATTTCGCCAATCCGACAGGCAGTCGGGTATCGGATGAAAACAAAAAGGCTTTGTTGGGATTGCTCAGACGCCACGATATTCCCCTGATTGAGGACGACGTCTACGCCGAACTGTATTTTGGTATTCAGGCACCGCTTTGCAGCAAGGTTGATGATCAAAGCGGTTTGGTCATGCACGTTTCTTCTTTCTCAAAGAGCCTGGCGCCCGGGTACCGTATTGGATGGATTGCCGCCGGCCGTTATGCGCGCAATATCCAACGCCAAAAGCTTTCTTTAAGCCTGGCAACGACTATCCCCGTTCAAATTGCCCTTGCTGACTATCTCAAACAAGGGGGCTATGAGAACCATCTCCGACATTTACGGCATACGCTCGCCATGCAGGAGAACACGCTTGTTCAAGCCATTGAGCGTTATTTCCCTTCAGGAACAAAACTCGCCAGGCCGCAAGGGGGCTATTTCCTTTGGCTGGAGTTGCCAAAAAAAGTGGATGCCATTTTGTTGCATCAGCAGGCACTCCGCGAAGGAATCAGTATTGCTCCCGGGCCAATCTTCTCAGCCAAGCGAGAGTTCATTCATCATCTGCGATTGAATTTCGGACACCCGGACTCAGAGCGCTTGGAGTCCTCGATGGCGGCCTTGGGCAAACTGGCCAGCCAACAACTATAGTGTTGCCCATTGCGCCACCTGAGTGCCGAAATAGGCAATGATGAGCAGTGCGAGTGGCGTAACCGCGATAAATCCAAGGACCACGCGGCGAATAAAACTGTGGGTCACCTTGATTTCAATAAACTGGTTTGCCACCAAGGTGCCTTTCAGCCAAATGATGATGGCAACCAGGACTTGCAGCCATGCGGTTCCATGAAACCAGTGACCCAAGTACACACTGACAATCGTTAAGGCGATTAGTCCAAGCCAAGCCAGGGTAAGCGGCACCAGACCGGCGTGCATTTTTGTCTCAACGCTATTCATGGTCAGGCCAGCACGTAGAAGAACGAGAATAAGACAAGCCAGATAATGTCGGTCGCGTGCCAGTAACTTGCCAACGCTTCAAGGCCGCCATAGTCGTCAACGGTATAAATCCCGGCCCAATGTCGTACCAGGACCCAAAGAATTCCGAGGATGCCCCAAGTCGCATGAACCAGATGGTTGAGCGTCAAGTAGTAATAGACGCTAAAGAAGATGCCCGATTCGCCTGTGATGCCGTTGGCCATGTTCCACTGAAATTCAAAATATTTGGCCAGCGGATAGCCCAGCGCCATGATCAGTCCTGCGACAAGCCATCCAATAGACGCTCTGCGTTGGCCGGCTCGCATCGTAGCGACCGAGCAGGCGATGAAATAACTGCTGGTCACCATCAACAAAGTAATGGCAGTGCCCGCTAGAGGGGATAATTTTTCACCGCCTGTTGCAAATGCTTCCGGGAAATGAGCTCGCGCAATGAAATACACCGCAAAGAGAAGCAGAAACTCAACGAATTCGCAGGTGATGCCGACCCAAATTCCCTTGCTTCCTGGAATGCGCCCTTCACTTGATTCGGTCTGGAGTCTTTCAGGACCTATCAACGCATCAGCCGTCATACTTTTGCCTCCCAAGATACGCATGTTGCCATTCTGGCGAATCGTGGCAATCGGAACTAGACACAGCCAGAACAGTAAGCAATCGGAACAGATAGGAAATAGTGCCCTCAATCTGTTCCTGTAAGAAAAAACAAAATCTGAAACTGTTTCTGTTTCAAGCCGAATGATTTACTTCGTTTCCATGATCGGCAGGGAATTTTATCCCTCGACATCGGGACTGGAGGGGAAACAGAAATGAGTACACCGATTAACAAGGTACGCGAAGCCAAGCTGGCGCTTTACCGCAAGAAGGGGAAAATTCACGCCAAAGCGAGCACGGGTAAGTTCAATACCCTACGCTGGGCCATGGTTTGGTTCACCCAAATCATTTTTTACGGAACTTGCTGGTTGACCGTGGATGCCAAAGGTGCCACGCGACAAGCTGTCCTGATGGATATTGCGCACGAGAAATTCTATCTGTTCGGCCTGGTCCTGTGGCCTCAGGACGCCCTATTGATGGCTTTGGCCCTTATTCTGGCGGCCACGGCCTTGTTTTTCGTCACAGCAGTGGCTGGCCGCTTGTTCTGCGGATTCGCCTGCCCGCAAACGGTGTACACGTCCATCTTTGCTTGGATTGAGCGCCGGGTCGAAGGTGATCACCTCGAACGCGTAAAGCTGGACCAAAGCCCGATGAGTGCTCGAAAGCTGGCGCTGAAAGCCACCAAACATGGGCTATGGTTCATCTTTGCTGCCTGGACGGCGATTACCTTTGTCGGTTATTTCACCCCCATCCGGGAAATGCTCCCGGCTTTGCCAGATTGGAGTGTTGGCCCTTGGGAAGGCTTCTGGCTCATCTTCTACTGTGCATTTACCTATGTGCAGGCTGGACTGGCACGCGAGGCCGTATGTCAGCACATGTGTCCCTATTCTCGTTTTCAGGGGGTAATGTTCGACCCGGCAACCCGAAACGTCAGTTACGATGCATTGCGGGGGGAAGTGCGCAATACACGGCGCCAATTGGGCAACACGGGTGATTGCATCGACTGTGGCATTTGCGTTCAGGTCTGCCCAACTGGCATCGACATCCGGGATGGCTTGCAATACCAATGCATCAATTGTGGTCTCTGTATCGATGCCTGCGATCAGGTGATGACCAAGATTGGCGCACAGACAGGGCTCATCCGGTTTATGTCCGGGAGGGAGGTTGCCGGGGATACACAACCACAAAATCTTTTCGGGCGGCCCCGTGTCCTGATCTACCTGAGCTTGCTCTTGGTGTTGAGTCTCATGGCGGCCTGGGCACTTGCTGACCGTTCCTTGCTGCTTGTGGACGTGCTTCGGGACCGCGGTGCCCTGCATCGCGAAACTGCCGAGGGAACGATTGAAAACGCCTACACATTGAAACTGATGAACCTTGATGAGCTTGAGCGAAGTTTCATGATCGAGGTCACTGGACTCCCCGGGATTCAGATTGTCGATAACCAGGAGGTTGCCGTAGACGCCGGCAGCATCCGGCCGCTTTCTCTAACGGTTGCCATGCCCGGCGAAACTGCCAGCACTGGCATTCAGCCGATTCATTTTCGAATCTCGGCCAAACACGACCCAGCTCTTTCAGTCGTCGAAAAGAGCAGCTTTGTTCTGCCTTGAAACCCTTTCTCCCGAGCTGTGAGCAACTCGGGAGAGAGGCTTTCGTGAGGCTGGCATGCGTGCGCGTGCGCTCACTGCATCTTCGGGTGATGCCTCTTGGGCCTGGCTGTTTCCGGTATGCTCAGCCTTGGTCCGCGGGAGAGTTATGGTTATGTTGTGGCGATTGTGCTGCTGAAAATTGGAAAGGTGAGCCGTGAAAATTTGGGTTGATGCGGATGCGTGTCCGGTTGCTATCAAGGAAATTCTCTATCGGGCCGCGAATCGGGCAGAGGTGGAATTGACCTTGATTGCGAATCAGATGCTGCGAGTGCCCCCTTCTCCATGGATACGAGCCCTGCAGGTGCCATCGGGGTTTGATGTGGCAGACGGGCGTATTGTCGCGGAGTCATCTGTCGGCGATATTGTGGTTACGGCAGATATACCGCTCGCGGCGCTTGTTGTGGCCAAGGGAGCGCTGGTGATTGATCCAAGGGGTGAGTTGCTGGACAAGGGAAATATTCAGGAACGCCTTGCGATGCGCAATTTCATGGAGGGCTTGCGCAGTAGTGGCGTTGAAACTGGCGGGCCGGCGAGTTTCTCCGCCAGTGATCGTCAGGCCTTTGGCAATCAACTGGATCGCTTGCTGGCAAAAAACAAGCTGCGCTGATTGTTGTTGCCGGGAAGCGGAAAAGAAAAAGGACTTGGAGCGATTGCTCCAAGTCCTTGTTTTTATGGTGGGCCCGCACGGACTTGAACCGTGGACCAAAGGATTATGAGTCCTCTGCTCTAACCAACTGAGCTACAGGCCCGAGAAACTTAGCTGCCGTTGGTGTCGATAAAGCTGCGGAGTTTGTCGGAACGGCTGGGGTGACGCAGTTTGCGCAGGGCCTTGGCTTCGATCTGGCGGATACGTTCGCGGGTGACGTCGAATTGCTTGCCAACTTCTTCCAGCGTGTGGTCCGTGTTCATTTCGATACCGAAACGCATGCGCAAGACCTTGGCTTCTCTCGTGGTGAGGCTGTCGAGAATATCCTTGGTGACACCGCGCAGGCTGGAGTACATCGCGGCATCGGCCGGGGCCAGCGTCGCAGAGTCTTCGATGAAGTCGCCGAGGTGGGAATCGTCGTCATCGCCGATCGGGGTTTCCATGGAAATGGGTTCCTTGGAAATTTTCATGATCTTGCGAATCTTGTCTTCCGGCATGTCCATCTTCTTGGCCAGCGTTGCTGGATCGGGTTCGGCACCCGTTTCCTGCAGGATCTGGCGGCTGATCCGGTTCATCTTGTTGATCGTTTCGATCA
>CALAGF010000240.1 GCA_937892345.1 uncultured Rhodocyclaceae bacterium
GGCCTTCAACCCCCGCTTTGTCTGGATGTGGCCCAACGCCCGCATCAGCGTGATGGGCGGCGAACAGGCCGCCAGCGTGCTGGCCACCGTCAAACGCGATGGCATCGAAGCATCCGGCAAGACCTGGAGCGCCGAGGAAGAAGCGGCCTTCAAGGCACCGATCCGCGAGCAGTACGAGACGCAGGGCCATCCCTACTACGCCTCGGCGCGGCTCTGGGACGACGGCATCATCGACCCGGCTGATACGCGGCGCGTGCTCGGCCTCGGCCTCTCGGCGTCGATGAATGCACCGGCCGAAGACACGAAGTTCGGCATTTTCCGGATGTAAGCCATGTACGTCCCCAAGCACTTCGCCGAAGACGACCTTGCCGAGATGCACGCGCTGATGCGCGCCCATCCGCTTGCCACGCTGGTCAGCCACGGCCCGGATGGCCTCAACGCCAACCACATCCCGCTGTTGTTGAGCGATGCAGCCCCATCGGGCAAGCTGCAAGGCCACGTCGCCCGCGCCAATCCGCTGTGGAAGGAAGGCAATGCGCTTGGTGAGGTGCTGGTGATTTTCCAGGGCGCCGACAGCTACGTCAGCCCTTCCGGCTACGCCACCAAGGCCGAACACGGCAAGGTGGTGCCAACCTGGAACTACACCGCCGTACATGCCTATGGCGAACTGAAGGTGATCGACGATCCGGCCTGGGTTTTTGCCCAGATTTCCGCGTTGACCGCAATGCATGAAAACGCCTTGCCCCAACCGTGGGCTGTCAGCGATGCCCCGGCCGATTACATCGAGAAGATGCTCGGCGCCATCGTCGGTATCGAAATCACCCTCACCCGCCTGCTCGGCAAGTGGAAAGTCAGCCAGAACCAGCCGGCGGCCAATCAGGCCAGCCTGATCAAGGCATTCGAGCAGGAAGGCCATCCCATGGCCGACCTGATTCGAGCCAAACAACAATAATGGAGCGAGACATGTTTACGACGCTAGAGATTCAACTGGAGGGCCCGGTCGCCACGATCTGGATGAACCGGCCCGACCTGCACAACGCTTTTGACGAAACCCTGATCACCGAACTGACCGCCGCCTGCATGGCGCTCGACGATGATGCCGACGTGCGCGTTGTCGTCCTCGCCGGCCGCGGCAAGAGCTTTTCCGCCGGCGCCGACCTCAACTGGATGAAGCGCGCCGCCAACAACGGCCTCGACGACAATCTCAATGACGCCCGTGCGCTGGCCCACATGCTGCGCACCCTGGCCGAGATGAAGAAGCCGACCATCGCCCGCGTCCAGGGCGCCGCGCTCGGTGGCGGCATGGGTCTGGCCTCGGCCTGCGATATCGCCGTGGCATCCAGCAAAGCCATCTTCGCCACTTCCGAGGTCAAATTCGGCATCATTCCGTCGGCCATTTCGCCCTACGTGCTGCGCGCCATCGGCGCCCGTCAGGCCACGCGTTACTTCCAGTCGGCAGAACGCATCAGCGCCGACCGCGCGCGGGAAATCGGCCTCGTCCACGAAGCGGTGGACGCGGAACAGCTCGATGCCAAGGTTCAGGAAATTGTCAGTGCACTGCTGCTTGGCGGCCCCCTTTCCCAGGCGGCAGCCAAGGATTTGATTCGTGCGGTCGACGGCCAGATCGTCAATGAAACGCTGGTCGAAGATACCGCCCACCGCATCGCCCACCTGCGCGCCACGCCGGAAGCCCGCGAAGGCATTTCCGCCTTCCTCGACAAACGTCAGCCCAACTGGATTGGGGAGTAAGCCATGTTCACCAAGATTCTGATCGCCAACCGCGGGGAAATCGCTTGCCGCGTGATTAAAACCGCCCGCCGCATGGGCATCCGCACCGTCGCCGTGTACTCCGAAGCCGATGCCAATGCCCGCCACGTCCGCCTCGCCGACGAGGCCGTGCTGCTCGGCCCGGCCGCCGCCCGCGAGTCCTACCTGGTCGCCGACAAGATCATCGATGCCTGCAAGCGCACCGGCGCCCAGGCCGTGCATCCCGGCTACGGCTTCCTGTCCGAGAACGCCGATTTCGCCGACGCGCTGGCGGCCAACGGTATCGCCTTCATCGGCCCACCGGCCTCGGCGATTCGCGCCATGGGTTCCAAATCCGAAGCCAAAAAACTGATGGGCGCCGCGAACGTGCCCCTGACGCCCGGCTACCACGGCGACGACCAGACGCCCGAACTGCTGCACAAGGAGGCCGACGCCATCGGCTACCCGGTACTGATCAAGGCGGCTGCCGGCGGTGGCGGCAAGGGCATGCGCCTCGTCGAACAATCGGCGGACTTTCCGGATGCCTTGGCCTCCTGCAAGCGCGAAGCCATTTCCAGCTTCGGCAACGATCACGTATTGATCGAGAAATACATCACCAAACCGCGCCACGTCGAAATTCAGGTCTTCGCCGACGGCCTGGGCAACTGCGTTTACCTCTTCGAGCGCGACTGCTCGGTGCAGCGCCGCCACCAGAAGGTGCTGGAAGAAGCCCCAGCCCCGGGCATGACCGAAGCGCGCCGCCGCCAGATGGGCGAAGCGGCGGTTGCCGCCGCCAAGGCCGTTGGCTATGTCGGCGCCGGTACGGTCGAGTTCATCGCCATGCAGGACGGCACCTTCTACTTCATGGAGATGAACACCCGCCTGCAGGTCGAGCATCCGGTCACCGAAATGATTACCGGCCAGGATCTGGTCGAGTGGCAACTGCGCGTTGCCGCCGGCCAGCCGCTGCCCTTGAAACAGGAACAACTCGAAATCCGCGGCCATGCGCTGGAAGCACGCATCTACGCCGAAGACGCCAACAAGGGCTTTCTGCCCGCCACCGGCAAGCTGATCCGTCTCGCACCGCCCGCCGAAACGCTCCACGTCCGTGTCGATACCGGCATCGAGGAAGGCGACGAAATCACCCCCTTCTACGACCCGATGATCGCCAAACTGATTGTCTGGGACGAAACCCGCGATGGCGCACTGGCGCGCATGCGCAAGGCGTTGGCCGACTATCAGGTGGCCGGGCTGACGACCAATATCGACTTCCTGTCCCGCCTCGTCGCCTGCCCGGCCTTTGCCGGTGCCGATCTCGATACCGGACTGATCGAGCGGCAAAAGGATTTCCTCTTCCCCGACGCCCAGCCCGTACCGCGCGACGTCCTGCTGGTTGCCACCGTCGGCGAACTGCTTTGGGAACAGCATGCCGCCAAGGCCGTCGCCCAGACCGGCGGCGACCCCTGGTCCCCATGGCACGCCCGCGATGGCTGGCGGATGAATCTGTCGGCCGCCCGCAGTATCAGCTTCCGCGATGGCGACGCGCTGATCGAAGCCGGTGTCCGCTATCAGGGCGATCGCTGGGAAATCACGCTGAACGGCCAGTCGACCGTTGCCCGCGGCAAAAAACTGGACGGCGACCGCTTTGCCGTCGAACTCGACGACCGCCGGCTGATCGCCAGTGTGGTCGCTGTCGACGACAAGCGAACCGTATTTCTGCAAGGAAGCACGTACTCACTCCTGCGCGATGACCCGTTACATCGTGTGGATGCCGGCGATAGTCATGGTGGCGGGCTGACCGCACCGATGCCGGGCAAGGTCGTTGCCTTGCTCGCCCAGCCCGGCCAGAAGGTGGAAAAAGGCGCACCGCTGCTGATCCTTGAAGCGATGAAAATGGAACACACCATCACCGCCCCAGCCGCCGGCGTGGTCAAGGCTTTCTGTTACGAACCCGGCGAACAAGTCAGCGATGGCGCAGCGCTGGTCGAGTTCGAGGGGGCATGAAGATGCTGCCGAACACAGTCAAAATCGTCGAAGTCGGTCCGCGGGATGGCTTGCAGAACGAAAAGCAGCTCGTCCCGACCGAAACCAAGATCGAGCTGATCAACCGCCTGGCCGATGCCGGTTTGCGGGTGATCGAAGCGACCTCGTTTGTCTCGCCCAAATGGGTGCCGCAAATGGGTGACAACACGGCGGTAATGCAGGGCATCCAGCGTCACCCTGCTACGGTCTACCCCGTCTTGACACCCAATTTGCAGGGTTTTGATGCCGCCGTTCAAGCCGGTGCGAGCGAGGTGGCCATTTTCGGCGCTGCTTCCGAGAGTTTTTCGCGGAAGAACATCAATTGCTCGATTGCCGAGAGCCTGAAGCGCTTTGAACCAGTGGTTTCAGCGGCTTCGGCCCTGGAAATCAAGGTGCGCGGCTATGTTTCCTGCGTCGTCGGCTGTCCTTACGAAGGTGCGGTCGACCCGCACAAAACGGCAGAAGTGGCCAAAACCCTGTTCGACATGGGCTGCTACGAAGTCTCGCTCGGCGACACCATTGGCGTTGGCAATCCGGCAACGATCGCGCGCATGATCGAAGCTTGCGCGCGGCACGTGCCGATTGAAAAACTGGCCGGCCATTATCACGACACCTACGGCATGGCGATTGCCAACATCCACGCCTCGCTGCAACTGGGCATGGCGGTGTTCGACAGCTCGATTGCCGGACTGGGCGGCTGCCCTTATGCCAAAGGCGCCTCCGGCAACGTGGCCAGCGAAGACGTGGTTTACCTGCTGCATGGCCTGGGCATTGAAACCGGCATCGATCTGACTAAACTGGCGGCTATTGGCGACTGGATTTCCCACGCCATCAACCGCCCGAATGGCGCCAAGGCCGGTCGGGCACTCTGTGCCGGAACCCCTGTTTGAGCCTGCTATCCGTCCTGACTGATCTGCTGCAACCCGCAGCGCCACCGGACCCCGAGGTGCGTGCAGCCACCGAGCGCGTCATCGCCATGGTCGACCCGGTTGTTCGGGCCGCTCCCGGCCTTGCCAACCATCTGGTGCACGCTGTCGGCCATGCGCTGGGTTATTGCGAAGGCCTGGTCGCAGCGCTGCCCGGCCCGGTCGATATCAACCGCCAGGCCTTCGGACGCGATCCGCTGGTGCACGCCCTGTTTGCCACCGCCAACGACATTGATGCCATGCTCGGGCGCAGCCAGGCCGTGCGGGATTTTCTGGAACGTCCGGAGTGCTGGTCCAGCGATGAATTCCACGCCCTGCTTGCTGCCCGCCGGCAGCAAAAACGCCAGTTCGGCATGGCGCAACAAGGCGACATCATTCACAACGATGTGGCACAGGAAGTTCTCTATTTTTCCGATCAGACCCTGATCGAACCATGCTGTGACCCCAGTCGCACCCGGGCACGACTGCGAGCCAAGGCGCTGGAAAGCCTGCTTACCACTTTCAACGCCCATGTGGCGCAACTGCGTCTGGAACGCGACAGCCTGCAAGCCGATGCCCGAGCCGAGCATCAGCAACTGGCTGGGCGCCAGAGTCAAAAAACCGACGACGGCCCCTTGCATCGCCATGTCGCCGAACTCGACCGGCAATTGCGGGAAAACTTCGAAGCCCTGATGCCAGAGCACCTTGCAGAAGCCCTGATCGATTTTCTCAGCCATCCCGAAAGTGCTTTGCGCCTGACCCCGGTCGTCATCCACGTCGACCGACTGGGTGTTGTCCATGAGGCGACTGATGGCGATCCGCAAATCCAGACCCTCAGTTTTCCGGAACTTTTCACCCGTGACCGGCGTCAGCATCTGGCCACACTCGTACGCATTTCGCGCGAAGAAGCCCTTGCGGCGGTGGCCGCTTCCCGTGACCAACAAAAACGCTACATCCTGATCTGAATGCCATCTTCTCCCTGCATCAACGTCTGCCGCATGGACCCGCGCACGCAACTGTGCACCGGCTGCCTGCGCACGCTCGACGAAATCGCCCGCTGGTCGTCACTCGACGAAAGTGCGCAAAGCGCCATCCTGCAGAGCATCGAAGCACGCCGCCAACAATTGCCAGCAGCACCACACGCATGAGCGACAGCCAAGAAGACCTGTATCAATGTGTCGGTGTCTGCATGGCCGACCCGGATTCCGGCTACTGCCTCGGCTGCGGCCGCCCCCCCATGGACAGCCCGGTAATCGTTGCTGAAGTCGTCGTCGCCACCCCATCAGGGCAGCAGTCGAATACCGCCACGGCGGATAGCAGCGAATGAGTCCGAGCCTGCCGGACAGCCTGCGGGTCATCGAACGGGGCTGGCTCTCGGCAAACAACATCCTCTGCTTCGACGGCGATCAGGCCACCCTGATCGACAGCGGCTATGTCACTCACGCCGCACAAACCGTGGCCCTGCTGCATCAAGCCCTCGGCGGCCGCAAGCTTGCCCGGCTGATCAACACCCACTCGCATTCCGACCATATCGGCGGCAATGCAGCGGTCCACGCCGAATTTGGCTGCAAAATCATTGTCCCGGCCGGCATGCATGCGCGCATCGCGGAGTGGGACGAAGCGGCCCTGCTGCTCTCGCCGCTTGGCCAGCAGGGCGCGCGTTTCAGCCACGATGCTACGGTCAACGCCGACGATATCGTGGAAATGGGCGGGCTGAACTGGCAATGCCTGGCCGTACCCGGGCACGACATGGAAGCACTGGCCTACTACAACCCGGAACAGCAGATTCTGATCTCGGGCGACGCGCTCTGGGAAAACGGCTTCGGCGTGATTTTTCCCGAGCTCCTCGGTGAGGCTGACGGTCTGGCCACCACCCGCGCTACGCTTGAAATGTTGGCAAGGCTCCCGATCAACACGGTGATCCCCGGCCACGGGCGCCCTTTCGCGTCAGCCGATCAGGCACTGGACCGGGCTTTTCGGCGACTGGATGTGTTTGCGCAAAATCTCGACAAACTCGCCTGGCATGCGATCAAGGTAATCGTTTCATTCGCCATGATGGAAAAAACCCGGCTGCTGGCCGCAGATTTTCCTGCCTTCATTCTCGCCCTGCCCTTCGCGGTTGACGTCAACCGGCGCATCCTCGGTCTGCCTGAAGACGAACTGACCGCCCGCATCGAACGGGAACTGCAACTGGTCGGGGCGCTTACCCACAGGGAAGGCTGGCTAATCGCTGCCTGACAGTGCAAAATCTTCAGCAATAACATCTATTGCTTATTTTCCGGGGGGATCAATGAACTTTCGCACGCGTCTCTTGTTGGGCATGGGCTTGATCATTGCGGCTTTTGCCGCCGCAATCGTCGTCGCTTACAGCGGATTGCGGAGTTCTGCCGGCAGTTTCAACGAGTTCCTCGATGGTGTTGGTGCATTGCGTCAGGATTACAGCGAAATGTATGCCCAGGGCCTGCAAATGGGTCAGGCACTGCGCAACATCACGCTCGATCCGGAAAATCCCAAGGCTTATACCAATCTCGATAAAGCACGCGACGATTTCCGCAAGGCGCGCGAATCCGCAGTCAGCGATGCCCAGCGCGTACCGGCTTTTGCGCCGGCACTGGTGAACATCGAAGCATTGGCCAGGGAGCAGTCCGAAGCCCAGACCGAAGTCATGGCTGCGCTGAAGGCCGGCAACCATGAAGAGGCCAAAAAACTCATCAACAACAAGGAAACACCCGCTTGGCGAAAGCTCAAACAAAGCCTGCTCGACACCCTGACTGCCTTGAAGGAAGAAACCCGCAAGCAACAGGATCTGGTCTCGGCGCAAGCAGAACGCAGCCAGAACATCATTCTCGCCCTGGCAGCGGTGGCTGTTGTCATCGCATTTTTCAGCGTGATCGGCACGCTCGCCTATGTTCGCCGTGAGCTGGGCGGTGAGCCGGCCTATGCGCGCAAAGTCGCAAGCGCCGTGTCCGCCGGTGACCTGAGCCAGCAGATTGCGCTGGACGCAGGCGACAGCAGCAGCGTGCTGGCAGCCCTCGCTTCCATGCAAAGCCAGCTGCGGGAGTTGGTTGGTGCGCTGGCAACACAGGCGCGCGCGGTGGAACAAAGTGCTGCCAAGGTCGCCGCGGCCACCGATCGGGTTGCTGGCGGCAGCCACGCCCAGCTGGATTGCTCACGCGAGATGGTCAGCAACGTCAAGCTGCTGGCCGACAGCCTGCGCGACGTCGTTTCAGCCGTCGGGGAGGCGAAACAAATTGTGGATGAATCCACACGAATCTCGGTCAGCGGCGCAACGCTGGCCGGCAAGGCAGCGGGCGAAATCGAGTCGATGGCCGGCTCGGTGAGGGCTACAGCAGCCGACATCCATGAGCTCGGTACGCAGTCGGCCAGCATCAACGCCATCCTCAGCGTCATCTCCGACATTGCCAGCCAAACCAATCTGCTCGCCCTGAATGCCGCCATTGAAGCGGCACGCGCCGGCGAACAAGGCCGCGGCTTTGCCGTGGTGGCCGACGAAGTACGCAAGCTGGCCGAACGCACCGCGCAATCCACCTCCGAAATCTCCGGGATGGTGGACAATATCCGTAGCGGCACCCAGCGCGCCGTCGAAGGGATGGAATCCGGACTGCACAAGGTGGGAGAAAGCGTCGACCTGTCGAATCAGTCCAAGGCCGCATTCGACCGCATGCAAGGCAGTTCGCAGGAGGTCAATCAGGTGGTCCAGAGAATCGCCAGCGCCATCACCCTCGAAAGCGATACCGAGCGCGCGATCGAAACACACGTTGAAAAGGTACGCAGCCTGATCGTGCAAAACGACGAAACGCTGCGGGATGTGCAACTGGCCGCCGGCCAACTGAGCGCGGTTGCCAGCGCCCTGGGCCAGGCGGTCAATCGCTTCCGGCTCTAGGCCGTCGGCAGGGCGCGACGCACCAGTTGCGCCCAATAACTGATCCCCAGCCGCAGCAGCTCGTCGTTGAAGTCGTAATGAGGATTGTGCAACGTGCAGCCGCCCGTCCCCGGCCCATTGCCCAGCCAGACATAGCACCCCGGTTTTTCCTGCAACATGTAGGAAAAATCCTCCGCCCCCATTGAGGGCAGAATGTCGGTCAACACCTTGTCTTCACCAAAAATCCCGGCAGCAACCTGCTGGCAGAATTTGGCTTCGTTGGCACTGTTGACCGTAGGTGGATAGCGATGTTCGAAACTGATGCTGATCTGCGCGCCGTTGGCGGCGGCAATGCCACTGCACAGGCGCTCGATGGCGCGCTCCACACTCTCCTGCACTTCCCGCTTGAAGGTGCGGATCGTGCCGCGCATCAGCACTTCTTCCGGAATGATGTTCCACGCCTCACCGGCATGAAACTGGGTCACGCTGACCACCGCTGCATCACAGGGATGCAGCGTCCGGCTGACAACGGTCTGCAATGCCTGCACCAGTTGTGAACCGGTCACGATGGGGTCGATGCCCTGATGCGGCATTGCGGCATGGCAGCCATGACCCCTTACCTTGATTTCAAAACCGCAGGTTCCCGCCATGACCGGACCCGGCATGACCATCATTTCGCCCACCGGAATACCGGGCCAGTTGTGCAGACCAAAAACGGCATCAACCGGAAATTTCTCGAAAAGGCCATCTTCGATCATCACCGCAGCACCGCCTTCGGACTCCTCAGCCGGCTGGAAGATGAACACCACGGTGCCATCGAAATCCGGATTTGCCGCCAGATGACGGGCCGCGCCCAGCAACATTGCGGTATGGCCATCATGACCGCAAGCATGCATCTTTCCGGGATGTTTCGAGTGATGGGGAAATTCGTTCAGTTCAGCGAGGGGCAAGGCATCCATATCGGCGCGCAGCCCGATCATGCGTGACGACGTACCTGCCTTGAGCACGCCAACCACGCCGGTACGCGCCAAACCGCGATGAACTTCGAGGCCATAACGGCTCAGTTCGGCGGCAACAATATCGGATGTGCGATATTCGTCGAATGCCAATTCCGGATGGGCATGAATGTCGCGGCGTAATGCGGTCAACTCGGCCAGAAAGGGCAAATCCAGCTGAAATGGGTTTGATGCCATAAGCGTCTCCTTTTCCCCTATTATGCCGCGGCTTGCCGCAGGGCACGCCCTTCATTATGCTCTGCGCCCATGGAACTCATTCTCATTAGCGGCATGTCTGGCTCGGGCAAGTCCGTCGCCCTGCACCTCCTTGAAGACGCGGGCTACTACTGCGTCGACAACCTCCCTGTGGCAATGCTGACCGTGCTGGTCGGCTTGCTGGAAACCGAAAACATCCTCAAGGTCGCGGTCGCCATCGATGCCCGCTCGGGTAACGGCATCAGTTTGCTCTCGGACAAGCTGGAAAAGCTGAATGCCCTGAACGTTCATCCCACCTTCCTGTTCCTGCATGCCAAGGACGAAACCCTGCTCAAGCGGTATTCGGAATCGCGTCGGCGCCATCCGCTCGCGGCAGATGATCTCTCCGTCGCCGAAGCCATCCGCAGGGAACGTGAGCTGCTCACCCCGATTTCCGATCTGGGTCACCGGATAGACACCAGTGACCTCAAGGCCAATGCCCTGCGCGAGTGGGTACGGCAGTTCATCGAGGCCGAACCAGGGCAAGGCCTCACCCTGATGTTCGAATCTTTCGGTTTCAAGCACGGCGTTCCGCTAGACGCCGATCTGGTGTTTGACGTGCGCTGCCTGCCCAACCCGCATTACGTACCCGAGCTGCGCCAGCTGACCGGCAAAGACCAGCCGGTCATCACCTTTCTTGATGGCGAAGCGGCCGTCGCCCGCATGCAGGCCGATATCACCCGCTTTGTTGCGGACTGGCTGCCTGCCTATGTTCAGGACAACCGTAACTACCTTACGGTGGGCATTGGTTGCACGGGGGGGCAGCATCGCTCGGTTTACCTCGCTGAAGCGCTGGCCCGCCACTTTGCCGGACAGGCCCGCGTACTGGTTCGCCATCGCACACTTGCCGGCAACTGATGCACTGGCTCCGCCTTTTTCGGCCCGGAGACTGGTTGACCGTAATCGGGGGAGCAATTGCCGTGGGATTTTCGCTGCCGATGCTGTGGCAGGGCGGCCTGGCGGACAAGGCAGTCGTTCGTCAGGAAGGAAAAATCTTTGCCGAAATCGACCTCAAGGCGAAAAAACAGATCGTTGTTCCCGGCCCTTTGGGCAATACCCTGATTGCCGTCGAACCCGGACGAGCCCGCGTACTGTCCGATCCGGGGCCGCGTCAGTACTGCGTCCGGCAGGGCTGGCTGATGCGACCGGGCGAAATCGCCATCTGCGCACCCAACCGGGTCAGCCTGCAAATTACTGGCAGAACCAAAGTCTATGACTCCATCAGTTACTGAACTGACGGTCACTGACGAGGATCGCCGCATCGCCTGGCTGGCCACCGCAGCAGTTGGCCTGTCACTGGTTGATGCCGCGATTCCCTCGCCACTCCCGGGGATCAAGCCGGGACTGGCCAATATCGTGACGCTTGTCGTCCTGTTGCGCTATGGCTGGGCAACAGCGGTCTGGGTCAGCATCCTGCGCGTGCTGGCCGGCAGCCTCTTGCTGGGCCACTTCCTCGCCCCGGGCTTTTTCCTGGCCCTGACCGGCACCCTGTTCAGCTTGTTGACGCTGGGCCTGGTCCGCCATCTGCCTGCGCGCTGGTTCGGGCCAGTGAGTTTGTCGGTATTCGCCGCCTTCGCCCACATTGGTGGCCAATTGTTGCTGGCTCGCCTGTGGCTGATCCCGCACGACGGCGTATTTCTGCTGACGCCCGTGTTTGCCGCTGCCGCGTTGATCTTCGGCACCATCAACGGCCTGATCACCGCTAAACTGCTGGCTGAACCGACCGAGCCCCAAAAACCATGAGCCCAACCGTTTGCCTTGCCCTGACCGGCGCCTCCGGCATGCCTTACGGCCTGCGCCTGCTCGAATGCCTGCTGGCTGCCGACTGCCGCGTACAGCTTCTGTACTCGCAGGCGGCCCAGATCGTTGCCCGGCAGGAAATGGACTTTGACCTCCCCTCTCGCCCGGCAGATGCCAAAGCCGCGCTGCTCACCCGCTTTCCTGCGGTCAACGGCGAAAAACTTGCTGTTTTCGGGCGCGAAGAATGGTTCGCACCAGTGGCCTCGGGTTCCAACCCGCCGGATGCCATGGTCGTCTGCCCCTGCACCATGGGCACGCTGGCATCCATCGCACAAGGCATGTCGGACAACCTGATCGAACGCGCCGCCGACGTGGTGCTCAAGGAAGGCCGCAAGCTGGTGCTCGTTCCACGTGAAACGCCGTTTTCCGCGATTCACCTCGAAAACATGCTGCGACTGTCGCGTGCCGGCGCGATCATCCTGCCGCCTAGCCCCGGTTTTTATCACCACCCGCAGCAAATTCAGGACATTGTGGATTTTGTGGTAGCCCGCATTCTCGATCAATTGCGCATTCCCCACACGCTGATGCAGCGCTGGGGCGAGGTGCGCTGAATGGGCTGGTTCGATTTCGTCCGTTCACCGGCAGGCACAAGTATCGAAACCCGGAGCATTCCACTGTTTCCGCTCAATACCGTGCTTTTTCCCGGCGGCATCCAACCCCTCAAGGTATTCGAACAGCGTTATCTCGACATGACCGCCGCCTGCATGAAGGCCAACCAGCCTTTTGGCATCTGCCTGATCGAACAAGGCAAGGAGGTCGGACAGGCGGCAACCCCGCACGCCATCGGCACGCTGGCCCACATTGGCGACTGGGAAATGGAACAGCTAGGCATTCTGATGATGACGGTTTCCGGCGGTCAACGCTTCCGCATCCTCGAAACCCGGCTGCTGGAAAACCAGCAACTTGAAGCCAGCGTGGAACTGCTGATTGAAACGCAGGTATCGTTGCCGGAGTCGCGCCAAAGGCTGCTACCGTTGCTGCGGCGAGTGCTCAGCGACATCGGCACGCAGCGCATGCCAGAACCTCACCGCTACGATGATGCGGCCTGGGTTGGCTACCGCTTGACCGAAATCCTGCCAGTACAAGCTTTGGCCAAACAAAAATTGCTGGAATTGGAAGACCCGCTGATCCGACTGGAAATTCTCGAAAAATTCCTGGATCAGCGGAAATTACTCGACTAAGCACCGGGGCACTACCTGCGCAGCGCCCCCGGGGAGAAATTTAGAGGATTTCGCTCAGCAATTCGCGATGTGCCATTTCATGGGCAAAGCTCACCGCCTCCAGCCCCAATGCATCCCGTGCAGAAACGATACCCAGCGGTTTGCCGGCCGCATCAACCACTGGCATGTGCCGGAACCCACCCTCATGCATCATGTGCAAGGCATGCGAAAACGGCTTCTCTGGTGAAATGGTCAAGGGATTGGCAGTCATCACCTGACGGATCGGCGTTTTGCCGGCATTCAGCCCCTCTGCCAGCACCTTGAACACAAGGTCGCGCTCAGTGCAAATCCCCATGACCGCAGCACCTGGCGCAGAGACGATCAACACCGCCCCCTCGCCATGCTGGCGCATATGAGCCGCCACCGTCTGCACACTGTCATCCGGCATGCAAACCAGAAATTCCCGATTCTCGACAACTTTGCTTACAGCTCTATTCGGCATGATGATCTCCTCGCGTTGTAATGAGTCCTGCTGATAACAAGGACTCAGTGCAACAAAGAAAGTTCATCGGGATTTTGACCGGTATTGGCCAAACACCCAGCGCCCTGATCGACCTGTGCAAGTTGCTTTCGGGGTACCCGAACAACAAAAAGGCCAACCGTTGTGGCTGGCCCGATGGCTTGAAATTCTGGAAACTCTGAAAGTTTTGATGGAGCGGGCGATGAGAATCGAACTCACGGCTCTAGCTTGGGAAGCTAGGGTATTACCATTATACGACGCCCGCTCTGGGGTTCCGGACCGCGATTCTAAGCGCAGAACGCGGCGGGAGCAATCTTCCTTATTGTTCGCTTAATCGGCGGTACTGCCCGGCATGGAAAAGCAAGGGTGCCAACTCGGCGGATTCGGTAAAGGTTTCGACCTGGCCGATGAATACCGTGTGATCGCCGGCAAGATGCTGGATGGTGTTGGCCACTTCGAAGGTGGCACAACAGGCGGACAGTACCGGAGCACCGCCGGCGCCGGCTTGCCAAGCCAGACCGGCAAAACGGTCGGCAGGCCAGGTGGCGAAGCGGTTGGAGATGTCCTGCTGACCTGCGGACAGAATGTTGATCGCGTGATGGCTGGCCTTGCGAAAGGCTTCCAGATTGTGCGATCCGTTGTCCAGACACCAGAGCACGAGCGCAGGTTGCAGCGAGACTGCGGAAAACGAATTGACTGTCAGACCAATGGGATGGCCGTCAGGGTCGATGGCCGTAACGATGGCAATGCCGGTGGCAAAGCGGCCAAGGGCGTTGCGCAGGGCGCGGGTATCTGGCTGGGCTAAGGTCATCTGGAGTCGCTGCAGGAAAAGGCCGTATTATCCCGGCTCCCTGTGTTTGCGTCGAGTTGAAACTTGCTGGAAGAACAACGCTTTGCCGAAATCCTGATCGATTGGCAGGCCCATGCCGGGCGGCACGACCTGCCCTGGCAGCAGGGGCGAACGCCTTATCGGGTATGGCTGTCTGAAATCATGTTGCAGCAGACACAGGTTGCGACGGTGATCCCCTACTTCGAGCGCTTTCTGGGGCGATTTCCCGATGTTGCGCAACTGGCCGCGGCATCGACTGATGAAGTTGTCGCCCATTGGGCGGGGCTGGGCTATTACGCCCGCGCCCGAAATTTGCACCGCTGTGCGCAGCAGATTGTTGCGGTCCACGGCGGAAATTTCCCGAAAACGGCCGCCGAACTGGTCGCATTGCCGGGGATAGGCCGCTCAACTGCAGCCGCGATTGCAGCGTTTTGCTTTGGTGAAAAAAGTGCAATTCTGGATGGCAACGTCAAACGGGTGCTATGCCGGGTATTCGGGATCAGTGGTTTTCCGGGTACAGCGACGGTTGACCGCAAGCTTTGGGCGCTGGCCGAGGCGCTCTTGCCGGACGAGGGCATTGGCGCCTACACGCAAGGATTGATGGATCTTGGCGCCACGATCTGTACGCGTGGCAAACCGCATTGTGCGGCCTGCCCGTTTGCCACCAGCTGTGTTGCCCGACGCGAAGGTCGCCAGCATGAGTTGCCCGAGGCCAGGCCGCGGCGCAGCATTCCTGAGCGCAGCGCCGGCTTTGTGCTGATTCTCAACGATCGGAATTGCCTGCTATTGCTGCGTCGACCGGCGCAGGGCATCTGGGGTGGCCTGCTGGTGCCACCGGAAGGCGAAACGGATCAGGTGCTAACGCAATTGGGCCTCAAGGCCGACACCTGCCTGTCTTTGCCGCCGCTACGCCATGCCTTTACACACTTTCGGCTGAATCTGCTGCCCGTGCTGTGCCGGGTCTCGGCGCAGCCAGCCGTTGGTGAAACCGGCGCAGTCTGGCTTCCCTTGGCAGAAGCAGCCGAGGCCGGCGTCCCGACCCCCATTCGCAAACTGATCAGGCTGGTTGCCAGCGCGTCGGGCTAAGCTGCCAGTGACCAAACTCTTCCGCCCGGACAATCTGGCCGTAATGATTGCCCACCGTGCGCGCCAGATCGACCCGCACCGGCGACACATACTGTTGTCTTCCACCGTGATAGATCACATTGACCACCGGGCTGAGCAGATTATCCGCATGCAGTGATTCGACCACGGCCAGATGGCCGCTTTCCAGCATGACCAGGGTCCCCACCGGGTAGATACCCAGGGTTTTGACCAGCCCGGAAACCAGTCCGGGGTCGTATTGCTGGCCGCCTTGCTCATAGAGTTGGCGCAGGGCTTCAGTGGGTGACATCGCCGCACGATACGGGCGGTCCGAGGTCATTGCATCATAGGTATCGACAATGGCAGCGAGTCGTCCGGCCAGCGAGATTTCATCGCCCGCCATACGGTAGGGATAGCCACTCCCGTTGTAGCGCTCATGGTGCTCCAGCACCACGGCCACCGTGGTTTCGGGCAGGCTGGAGGTCGCCTCCAGGACGGCAAGCCCTTCTTCCACATGGCCTTGCACGATATTGAATTCATGCCTTGATAGCTGGCCGCGCTTGTCGATCAGACGCGTATCGATGGCGGCATGACCGATGTCCTTGAGCATGGTGCCCAGAGCCATTTTCTCCAGCTCCGGCGTGGCAACCCCCTGTTGACGCCCAAGGGCGATGATCAAGGCAGCGGTCGCCACCGCATGCTCAGTGGCGTAGGCATTCATCCTTTTCAGACGAGCCAGCGGCACCAACGCATCGGGGTTGCGGCAAACCGATTCCATCATTTTGCTGACAATCGGTTCCAGGCGGGCCGCCTCGACCTGCCGGCCAGTCCGGGCGGCCAGCGTAAGCTCATCCAGCATGTTGGCGCCATCAACCAACAAACGCCCTGCCCGGCGCCGTTCCTCACCCAGGGAAACGACCGGCGGGGGGCGTTTGCGCGCTTCCGGCAGAGAGGAAAGCTTGCGCTCAAGCGCATTGATTCCGGAGAGCGGGGGTGGCGGCAGGTCAATACCCTTCGCGGTATCGATACTGACTTCCGAAATACCGGCGTTGATCAGCTTGCGGACATGATCCAGGCTTTCCACCTTGAATCGGCGGCGCCACACCATGTGATCCAGCCACGACTTGTGCAAATCCACGACATACATGCCGGGCAACAGCTCATCGACGGAAATTTTCCGGATCACCGGGAATTCGTGCCGCCGGCTTCGGCCGCTTTTTTCTGCTCCGCCACTTTTGCCGCATGGTCGGACAACTTGCGGGCCAGGCGCGCCTCTTCCTGCTGCTTGCGCTGCGCACCGTCTGCAGCACGCCTGGCCTTGTCATCCAGCTGTTCCTGGCGGCGAATTTCATCCTGCGCCTGTCCGGCTTCAATGGCCGTCGCTCGTGTCGCCCGATCTGCCTCCCGGGCTGCTTGCGACGCCCCAAGACGCCGCTCACGGTCCAGTTGCTGCTCTTTCCGGATTTCCCTGGACAGCGCCAGCCCGGTATTCTCGCTACTGCGTCCGGCCCGCACATTTTCCAACATGCTGCGGCGGGCATCTTCAATGCAAGCCGTCACGAAAAACCGGGTTTCGCAGACTGCGCGCTGGCTGGCGAATTGCACCTCGGCCTCCTCGCGCCTGGCCTTGCCCTGCGCCTGGAGTTTTTCGGCACGCTCCATGCGTTCCTGCCAGTCGATCAACTGTTCTTGCGTCGGCCCACTTTCTGCAAGCACCCCTTGTCCGGAAAAAAGGCCGGAAAGCAGGAAGGCAGATAGCAGCATGAAGTGGCGTCGCATAAGCGCTGGAGGCGTCCTGAAAAACATGAATTTCAGGAATTCTAGCAGCCCGCCGCTATAATTCCGCCCCTCATGATCGCCCTGCGCCAACTCACTTTCGCCCGTGCCGGCCGCCCGCTGGTTATCGATGCCAGCCTTCAGATCCATCCCGGCTGGAAGGTCGGTGTCGTGGGCGCCAACGGCTGCGGAAAATCCAGCCTTTTCGCCCTGATTGCCGGCGAACTGCATGCCGAGGCCGGGGACATCAGCATCCCGGCTTCGTGGCACATCGCCCGCGTGTCGCAGGACACGCCTGCGTTGCCGGATCCAGCACTCGATTTTGTGCTGGATGGCGATGTGGAATTACGCAGCATCGAACGCGAACTGATCGCAGCAGAGGTCAATGGCGACGGCGAGGCCATCGGCCAGTTGCATGCGCGTTATGGCGACATCGGCGGCTATGCGGCCAAGGCTCGCGCGGCTGAAGTACTGCACGGACTGGGCTTTACCGACGCCGATTTCAAGCGCCCGGTGGCCGATTTTTCCGGGGGTTGGCGGGTCCGCCTCAATCTCGCCCGCGCCTTGTCCTGCCGCGCCGACCTCCTGCTGCTCGACGAACCAACCAATCACCTCGACCTGGACGCCGTACTCTGGCTCGAACAGTGGCTCAAGAGCACGCCGGCAACCCTGCTGCTGATCTCCCATGACCGCGATTTTCTTGATGCCGTTGTCGGGCAGATCATCGCCATCGACCAGCAGCGACTGAACATGACCAGCGGCGGCTACTCGGACTACGAACGGGCCAAAGCCGCCCGGCTGGCCACCCAGCAATCCGCCTACGAAGCCCAGCAGCGGGAGATTGCCCATCTGTCGCGCTTCGTCGAGCGTTTCAAGGCCAAGGCCACCAAGGCCCGGCAGGCACAAAGCCGGGTCAAGATGCTGGAACGCATGGAAATCGTCGCGGCAGCTCATGTGGACTCCCCTTTCCACTTCAGTTTCCGGCAGCCAGAAAACCTGCCCGATCCCTTGCTGGTGATCGAAAAAAACGCTGCCGGCTATGTCGACCGCAAGATTCTCGAGAGCATCACGCTGACCTTGCGTCCCGGCTGTCGCATTGGCCTGCTGGGCCGGAACGGCGCCGGCAAATCGACACTGATCAAGCTGCTGGCCAATGCCATCCCTGCATCAGGCGGCGAACGCAAGGAAGCCAAAGCCTTGAAAATTGGCTACTTCGCGCAGCATCAACTGGAACAACTGCGCCTTGACGAATCGCCCTTGCAACACATGCAGCGCCTCGAACCGCTGACGCCGGAACAGGAATTGCGCGATTATCTTGGCGGATTCGACTTCCGTGGGGATATGGCAACACGCGCAGTCGAACCTTTCTCCGGTGGTGAAAAATCTCGGCTGGCGCTGGCCTTGCTGATTCGCACCCGTCCCAACCTGCTGCTGCTCGACGAGCCCACCAACCATCTCGATCTCGAAATGCGCGAAGCACTGACCTTTGCCATGCAGGACTTCGAGGGTGGCATGGTCATCGTGTCGCACGACCGCCACCTGCTGCGCACCTGTGCCGATGAGTTGCTGCTGGTCGCCGACGGCAAGGCCACGCCTTTCGATGGCGACCTCGACGACTACGCCGCCTGGCTGGCCGCCCGGAGGACTGCTGAAAAAGCCCCCGAGCCCGATGCGCTGGCCGAAAAAACCGAGCGCCTGCAGCAACGCGCCGAGGCCAAAGCCAACCGTCAGGTTCGTCTTGCCGAACGGCGCAAGCTCAGCAAGGAAATTGAAAAACTGGACAAGCAATTGGCCAGGCTCCATGCCGACAAAAGCGCACTCGATGCACAATTTGCCGATCCCGACTTCTATGCCACGGTCGACCGCGTAAAAAGCGAAGAAATGCACCGCCAAGCATCAACACTTGGCGAGCAGATCGACGAAATTGAATTGCAATGGCTGGAACTGCAGGAGGCCCTGGAGGCCTTGCCTGAAGCAATCTGATTCCGAATCAGGCCTTACTGCTCTTCCATCAGCTTCGCAAGAAGTTCGTGCGGATCGCACCCAAGTGCTTGGCAAATATCAAGGAATTCGATCACATCTAGCCGCCGCTCGGCACGCTCGAATTTCGACACATAACTTTGCGGCTTGCGCAGCCGTTTCGCTAAATCGACTTGTGTAACCCCCTGCCGTAAACGCTCTGCAAGCAGCAATTTTCGGAAGTTCGAATAGCGTGACTGATGCATTGGATTGGGCATTCGCACAAAGTAATAACCCATTGCCGGTTATCCCAATACCGGTTATTGTGATGGGATATTTCAAACAGATAGGCATACGAGTGGAAAATCCGCAAAATACCGAACAGCGCATACTCGTCGTCGACGACGAAGCAATCAATCGCTGGATACTGAAGGATCTTTTCGGTATGCATGGCATTGTTGTTGATGAAGCCGCTAACGGCATGGAAGCCGTCTCACTCAGCCACCAAACTCGTTATCACCTCATCCTGATGGATATCCAGATGCCTATCCTGGACGGCATCACTGCCACCAGTCGAATAAGGGCTTCCGCGCAAAATGGACAGACTCCCATCATTGGCGTCACCGCCTGTGACGTTCCTGAGGTCCATCGTCAAGCCTTGCTGGCAGGTATGAATCACCTTGAATTGAAACCATTCAATCCAGCCCGCCTGCTCGCCTATCTGGCGGGCTACCAGCACACCAAGGATAGACAAGGCTAAACGACCGATTTTTTCCCTCCATCGGGTAAAATCGCGGTTTTCCCGTATTCGCCGGAGTTCAACCGTGAAAATCGTCTGTCTCGACCTCGAAGGGGTCCTTGTTCCTGAAATCTGGATCGAATTTGCCGAGCGTACCGGCATTCCCGAACTCAAGCGCACGACCCGCGACGAGCCGGACTACGACAAGCTGATGAGCTACCGCCTGAACATCCTGCGCGAGCACAAGCTCGGTCTGCCGGATATCCAGAAGGTGATTGGCGAAATGGGACCGATGCAGGGTGCGCGGGCGTTTCTCGATCAACTGCGTGAGGATTATCAGGTCATCATCCTCTCCGATACGTTCTACGAATTTGCTCATCCACTGATGCGCCAACTGGGCTGGCCAACGCTGTTCTGCCACTCACTGGAAGCTGATGCAAGCGGGATGCTGGTGAATTACCACCTGCGCATGCCGAACCAGAAGAAGGAAGCGGTTCAGCGCTTCAAGGAACTGAATTTCACCATCGTGGCAGCCGGCGACTCCTACAACGATACCGCCATGCTGGGCGAAGCCCACGGCGGCATCCTGTTTCACCCGCCGGAAAACGTCATCCGCGAATTCCCGCAATTCCCGGTCACGATGAACTACGACGAGTTGCGTGTGGAAATCGACAAGGCGTTCGCAAAAGCCGCCTGACACGGATACCTGCCATGCATCGCGACCGTTTCTATACCCTGTCTGCCTCCTGTCCCGATCAGGTAGGCATCATCGCCCGGGTTTCCGGCTTCATCGCACAGCATGGAGGCTGGATTCTCGAATCGAGCTTTCACGCCGATGATGTGACCGGTCGCTATTTCATGCGCATCGAAATCAAGGCCGATTCACTGCCTTTCCTGCTCGCCGAGTTTCGCGAGCGCTTCAGGCAGGAAATCGCAGAACCGCTATCGATGACCTGGACGATCAACGATAGCGCCGTAAAGAAGCGCGTTGTCGTGCTCGTGTCCAAGCAGGAGCATTGCCTTTACGATCTGCTGGCACGCTGGCAGTCGAAAGAACTGGATATCGAGATTCCCTGCGTCATTTCCAATCACGACACCTTCAAGGGCTTCGTCGAATGGCATGGCATCCCTTTTATCCAGGTTCCTGTGAACCGGGACAACAAGGCGGCCGCCTATGCCGAAATCCAGCGCATTTTCGACGATGTGCGTGGCGATACGATGGTGCTGGCCCGCTACATGCAAATCCTGTCGCCGGAACTCTGTGACGCATTGACCGGAAGAATCATCAACATCCACCACAGTTTCCTGCCCAGCTTTGCCGGGGCCAAACCTTATCACCAGGCCCATGAACGCGGGGTCAAGCTGATTGGCGCAACCTGCCATTACGTCACCAGCGAACTGGATGCCGGACCGATCATCGAGCAGGACGTGATCCGCATTGATCATTCCGACGCGCCCGAAGATATGGTGCGCTACGGCAAGGACATCGAAAAAACGGTGCTCGCCCGCGGTCTGCGCTATCACCTCGAAGACCGCGTGCTGGTGCATGGCAACAAAACCATCGTTTTCCGCTAAGCCATGCTCATCCAACGTCACGATGCCCTGCTTCTGGTCGTAGATATCCAGGAAAAACTCGCGCCGGCAATTTTCGAATCTGCACAGGTCGTTCGCAACACCGTGCGCTTGATCGAGGGTGCGCGTCAGCTCGAGGTCCCAGTTTTCATTTCTGAACAATACGTGCAGGGTCTGGGCCCCAGCGTGCCTGAAATCAGGCAAGCAGCGACCGCAGAATCCGCTGCCGGCCCAAGGGTCGACGGCAGGTTTTTCGAAAAAATCCATTTTTCCTGTGCGGCTGAACCCGGCGTGGTCGACCTGCTGCGCAGCAGTGGGCGCAAACAAGTCATCCTGACCGGCACCGAAACCCATGTGTGTGTCCTGCAGAGTGCGCTTGGCCTGCTCGAAGCCGGTTTCCAGGTCTTTCTGGTTGCGGATGCTGCATCCTCCCGCACGCCGGAGAACCGCACTTTGGCGATTGAGCGCCTGCGCGCTGCGGGTGTCGCCATTGTCAGTACCGAGATGGTGCTCTTCGAATGGCTGCAACGCGCCGGGACCGATGCATTCAGAAAAATGCTGCCCCTGATCAAGTAATCATTGCCCTCGACACAGCAAATAAAAAACCCGCCGGCAAGCCGAGCGGGTTTTTTATTTGCTCCCGAAAAAGCGGGCACCCGAAGGTGCCCGAAGGGAGAGAGACTACGAAGAACTTAGGTAAGCGCCCGGCGAACCCAAGTTGATTTCTGACTCAGGCAGCGGATTCTGGCAGCCAGCGATGCGGCAGTAGCTCGCCAATCCGGCTGTTGGGCTGAGTTGGCAGGCGAGACAGGATATCTTTCAGGTAGAGGAAGGGATCGTGTCCGTTGAGCTTGGCGGACTGGATCAGGCTCATGATGGCGGCAGCCCGCTTGCCGGCACGCAGGCTACCGGCGAATAGCCAGTTCTTCCGGCCCGTAGCAATCGGGCGGATGCGGTTCTCGATCCAGTTGTTGTCGATCGGCACCTGGCC
>CALAGF010000241.1 GCA_937892345.1 uncultured Rhodocyclaceae bacterium
GCACCTCAAACGGTGCGCCATTGACGATCTGGGCGTAAAACTTGCCGGTGGCGCCGAAAGAGAGCACGGCCTTGTGGCCGGTATCCTTCTCGAACTCGCTGGCGATCTGCTGCATCGGGGCGGTGAAATTGGCGGCGATGGCAACCTGAACCTCGCCGGCGTGCAAACCTGCGGCAATGAACAGGGAGACTAACAGGGCAAACAAACGTTTCATCATGCTTCTCCTTGAACAGATTTCAGGCGCATTTCAGCAGTGAGTGGCTTGAGGGACTAGTGTCGCAAACCAGTCTTCGATGGCGCTGCCTTCGGCGGGGAGTTCGCAGGCCAGTCCGCCGGTGAATTCCCGCCAGGCCATGAGATGGCGGTCCTGGACGATGGTCAGGACAGGGATGCCAAGGATCATCAGATCCAGCATTTCGGCAGCGAAACCTTCGCCTTCGGATTCGAGGCCGGAGAAACGGTTGAATATCACCAGGTCGGCACCTTCGTCAGGAATCCGGCGCATGACGACACTGGCGTCGGCAATTCCGGCGGTATCCAGCACACAGGCAGTCGACTGGCTGCCAAGATCTTGTGAAATGGGATAAAGCTTGCCGGTAGACAGGTCGCGCAGGCTGAATTTGCATCCGCTGCCCGAGGGGCAGCGTTGTTGAATCAAGCCGCGCACACGGTAGCCCCTGATCTGCAACAGGTCTGCGAATTGGCTCAGCAGCTGATCGGCGTCCTGGTCCGGCAGGGGGACAAGGGCTGCAATCGGCAGCTTGGTGTCGTCGGTCATGGTGTTTACATCGGTCATGGCCCGATTTTAAGGGGAGGCTACTTGCCTGTGCGCACTGATGCGTTGAAATCCATGCTCAGACCGGCAAGCCAGGTATCAATACGCGATTCGGTGAGTAGCGCCTGGTGATGCTGGTCTATGGCCAGCCCGAGGAATTCGTCACGGTCGACGGCCTTGGAAGCCGAAAATTCATAACCGGTGATCGGCCAGCGGCCAATGACGCTTGCACCCCGGGCGACAAAGGCATCGTGAAGGATGCCAATGGCGTCGACGAATTCTTCCGGGTATTTTTTCTGGTCACCGAGTCCGAAGATGGCGATGACTTTTCCGCTCAGGTCGGCCGCTGCCAGTTGTGGCAGAAACTCCGCCCAACTGGGTTGCGAGAGGCCAGTCGACTCACCCGGCAGTTCGCCATCGCCCAGTGTCGGACTGCCGACGATGAGTCGATCGAATGCGAGAAAATTTGCGAGTGTTGTGCGTCCGATATTGACGGGCGATTCCGCCGCATCACCCAGCTTTTTGGCGATTTGTTTGGCTATCAGGCGGGTGCGGCCGGTGTCTGTGCCGAAGAATATGCCGATTTTTGCCATGATTCAGGCGTTGACCACCAATTCCTGAGTCAGCTCGTCCGGCAGGAGGCCGACCGGGTCGCCCAGCAGTCCGTCAAGGGCCGATTCGAAGCGAACCAGATAAATTTCCTGTTCCGGATTGATTTCCGAGTGGCCGAAATGCACCACCACGCCGCGAGCGCCTGCCGGCACGATCAATCCTTCTTCATCGACAACGCCCGGCATCCCGCCATCATTGAAAATATCCTCCGCGGCGAAAACCATATCGCCAATCTCATACTGGATTGGGTTCATGTTCTCAGGCCCAGACATCGGCCGCTGCCAGTAGGCGCTCGACTTCGGTTTTGGCATGTTTTTCTCCTTGATGAGGTGCAGACCTCATGCAATTCGAATGCCAGCTTATCTCTTCAATAAATCAATAAGTTATGTGTCTTGTGTTGTGTCGTGTTTGTGACATTCGGCAAAGCGCTAGCTCCCGCAGTTCCTTGAGTTTCTGGCACGTTTTCAGTGCTTCTGCGAGTCGTGACTCAGGTTCTGAATTTGACGACGGTCTGGTGCAGTTCGCTGGACAGGGATTGCAGGCGGCGGGCTGCATCGGCGGTGTGGCGAACAGCCATTGCACTTTCTTCCGACATCTGGGCGATGGTTTCGAGTTGCCGGGCGATTTCATTGCTGGCCATGCTCTGTTCGGAAATCGCATCGGAAATGCCGTTGACCACAACAGTCACCCGCTTTGCGCCGTCGCGAATGCGGTTGATCGATTCGCCGGCACGATTGGCCAGTTCGACACCGCTACCCACTTGAGCAACCCCGGCTTGCATGCTGTTGACTGCAGAACGCGTACCGCCCTGAATTTTGGCAACCATGCCGCCAATTTCCGTGGTTGACAGGCTGGTGCGTTCGGCCAGTTTTCGCACCTCATCGGCCACCACGGCAAAGCCGCGGCCTTGCTCGCCGGCACGGGCTGCCTCAATGGCTGCATTCAGTGCGAGCAGATTGGTCTGGTCCGCAATTTCCTTGATCGTATTGACAATGGATGTGATCTGGTCGGACTGGCGTCCGAGGTCTTCCACCGTTTCCGAAGACAGTTGTACGGCATCCGAAATCCGGCGCATTTCGGTGGCGGCGTTGTGAATCACCGTGGCACCCTCGTCCGACAGTTCCCCGGCCTCTTGCGCGATGCCATGCGCTTCACCGGCATTTTCCTTGACTTGATCGATGCTGACTGCCATTTCCTCGACCGAGGCTGCCATCGAGGATGCAGCATCGCTCTGTTGCCGGGCGCGATCGGCCACTTCTTCCGATGCCTTGAGCAACTGGTCGGCAGCGCTGGCTACATGTTCTGCATTGCCGACGATGGTGGCGATCATGCCGCGCAGGGTTTCCTGCATGGTACGAATATTGGCGAGCAGGCTGTTGTTGTCGCCCGATGTGCACTCAACCGGCGTCGACAGGTCGCCGGAGGCGATCCGCCGGGTAATTGCAGAAGCAAGTGCGGGTTCGCCACCCAATGTGCGAATGATGTTGTTCGACAGCAAAAGCAGTGAAACGGCGATAAAACCACCAATGCCCAGCCCCCACAGCATCAGATTGATCGCTTGTTCGCGAAACTTGGCTTCCACATCATCGATATAGATGCCTGTCCCGAGAATCCAGCCCCAGGGCTCATAGCCCTTGACATAAGAGAGTTTGGGCTGAGCCGCGGCCAGTCCCGGTTTGCTCCACAAATAATCAACGAAACCGGCGCCATCCTGTTTGACCACTTTGGCGAACTCGACGAAATGGTGCTTGCCCGCAGCATCTTTGTGCTCGTTGAGATCCTGCCCTTCAAGTTCCGGCTTGATCGGGTGCATCACCATGCGTGGCTGGAAGTCGTTGATCCAGAAGTATTCCTTGCCGTCGTAACGGACGTTGCGCAACGCATCCTTGACCCGGGTCTGGGCCTCTTCCAGCGTCAGCTTGCCGTCCTTGACCTGCCGGTTGTAGTAGTCAATTTGCGAAATACCGGCCTCAACCAGATTGCGCACCTTTTCCTTGCGGTCATCCAGCAATTGCTCCCGATGATTCAGCAGGACGACAGCAAACAATGCCGTGAGGGCGAGGATGGTGGCGACGGTCATCGCAAACAACTTACCGCGCAGCGTGAGTCCGGCAGGATTCATCAGATCTCTCCAATCTTCAATATGCGAATACTGAGTAAATTGCCAATTTTATCCAAAGCAATATTATTCTCATTTGTCCACATAAGCCATAGGGGAATACACGGATATTTGTTAATGGCCATTGAAATATCCGTCGGACGTCGCTATCTGTCAGCTATCAGAAATCGACCCCGAAGGAGTTCCCGATGCGACTCGACAAGCTCACAACCAAGTTCCAGCAGGCACTCGGCGATGCCCAGAGCCTGGCTAACGGTAACGACCAGCAATTCATCGAAGCCCAACACCTGCTCCTCGCGTTACTGCAGCAGGATGATGGCAGTACCTCGTCGCTGCTCGCGCGCGCCGGCGTCAGTGTGCCTGCGCTCAAGCGCGATCTTGAGTTGGCACTGACCCGGTTGCCCAAAGTGGAAGGCCATGGCGGCGACGTTTCGGTTGGCCGCGACTTGGGCAATCTGCTTAACGTCACTGACAAGGAAGCGCAAAAGCGGGGTGACCAGTTCATCGCCAGTGAAATGTTCCTGCTCGCGCTCTGTGATGACAAGGGTGAAACCGGCCGCATTGCCAAACAGCATGGCCTCTCGCGCAAAGCCATCGAAGCCGCCATCATGGCGGTGCGTGGCGGGCAGGGGATTGATTCGCAAGAGGCTGAAGGTCAGCGTGAGTCTTTGAAGAAATACTGCATTGATCTGACCGAGCGAGCCGCGCAAGGCAAGCTGGATCCGGTGATTGGCCGCGACGACGAAATTCGCCGCGCTATCCAGATCCTGCAGCGCCGCACCAAGAACAACCCGGTGCTGATCGGTGAGCCCGGCGTTGGCAAGACGGCCATTGTCGAAGGCTTGGCGCAGCGCATCGTTAATGACGAGGTGCCGGAAACCCTCAAGGGCAAAAAGGTGCTGGTACTCGACATGGCCGGTTTGCTGGCCGGCGCCAAGTTCCGTGGCGAGTTTGAAGAGCGCTTGAAGGCCGTGCTCAAGGAAGTTGCTCAGGAAGCCGGGCGCATCATTCTGTTTATTGATGAATTGCACACCATGGTCGGTGCCGGCAAGGCGGAAGGTGCCATCGATGCCGGCAACATGCTCAAGCCGGCGTTGGCCCGCGGCGAGTTGCACTGCATTGGCGCCACTACGCTCAACGAATACCGCAAGTACATCGAGAAAGATGCGGCGCTGGAGCGTCGTTTCCAGAAAGTGCTGGTCGAAGAACCGAGCGTGGAGAGCACCATCGCCATCCTGCGCGGCTTGCAGGAAAAATACGAACTGCACCACGGCGTGGATATCACCGACCCGGCCATCGTGGCGGCGGCCGAGTTGTCGCATCGCTACATTACCGACCGTTTCCTGCCGGACAAAGCCATTGATCTGATCGACGAGGCCGCTGCGCGCATCAAGATGGAGATCGATTCCAAGCCGGAAGTGATGGACAAACTCGACCGTCGCATCATCCAGCTCAAGATCGAGCGTGAAGCGGTCAAGAAGGAAAAGGACGAAGCTTCGATCAAGCGACTTGGTTTGATCGAGGAGGAAATCCTGCGGCTGACCAAGGAGTATTCCGATCTGGAAGAAATCTGGAAGGCGGAAAAATCTGCGGTGCTTGGCTCGGCGCAGATCAAGGAAGAAATCGACCATCTCAAGGCCGATATCACCCGTCTGCAGCGCGAGGGCAAACTCGATAAGGTTGCCGAATTGCAATACGGCAAGCTGCCGCAACTGGAGGCTCAACTGAAGGCGGCTGATGCGGTCGACGGTGCCGAAAAGCCCAAAAACCAGTTACTGCGCACGCAAGTCGGCGCCGAGGAAATTGCCGAAGTGGTTAGTCGCGCCACCGGTATTCCGGTGAGCAAAATGATGCAGGGCGAACGTGAAAAGCTGCTGCACATGGAAAGCAGGTTGCACCAGCGCGTGGTGGGTCAGGATGAGGCGGTACGTCTGGTAGCCGATGCCATTCGCCGTTCGCGGGCGGGTCTGTCCGACCCGAACCGGCCCTATGGTTCCTTCCTCTTCCTCGGTCCGACCGGCGTTGGCAAGACCGAGTTGTGCAAGGCGCTGGCCGAGTTCATGTTCGACGCCGAGGATCACCTGATCCGCATCGACATGAGCGAGTTCATGGAGAAACATTCGGTGGCCCGCCTGATCGGCGCGCCGCCGGGCTATGTTGGCTACGAAGAAGGTGGCTACCTGACCGAAGCCGTGCGTCGCAAGCCTTACTGCGTGATTCTGCTCGACGAAGTTGAAAAGGCGCATCCGGACGTTTTCAATGTCCTGTTGCAGGTGCTGGATGATGGTCGGATGACCGATGGCCAGGGTCGCACGGTCGACTTCAAGAATACGGTGATTGTGATGACCTCCAATCTGGGTAGCCAGATGATCCAGCAGATGGCCGGTGACGATTACGGGGTGATCAAGATGGCGGTGATGGCCGAGGTGAAAACCTATTTCCGCCCCGAGTTCATCAACCGTATTGATGAAACCGTGGTCTTCCACAGTCTGGACGAAAAGCATATTGCCGGCATTGCCCGCATTCAGCTGGCCTATCTGGAAAAACGTCTGGCACAGCTCGACATGGGCATTGTGGTGGACGAGAGCGCATTGGCTGAATTGGCCAAGGCGGGTTTTGATCCGGTGTTCGGTGCCCGACCGCTCAAGCGGGCGATCCAGCAGCAAATCGAAAATCCGCTGGCCAAGGCCATTCTGGAAGGCCGCTTCATGGCCAAGGACAGCATTCGCGTCACGTGCGATGCAGCTGGGATCATGCGTTTTGGAAAATAAGGCACACGCCGATTGGGTGCAGGCCCGGCACGATGAACTGGCCGGGCCGGACAGTTGGCTGGGAATGGTCGGCCTTCATTGGCTGAACGAGGGTGCCAATCGTGTTGGCAGCGGGCAAGACTGCACCGTTTGCCTGCCGGCCGGCCCGGCTTTTCTCGGGATGCTGGATTGGCAGGCCGGTGCCATCACCTGGACACCGGCCAACGGCAGTCCCCGCCTGCTACGCACGGACAAGGACGGTCAGCCGGATACGGTCGACCATGAAAATCTCGGCTTTTTCATTGTTGACCGTGAGCAGCGCTTGGCTGCCCGTGTTCGTGATCGTGCCTGGGATAAACGCTTGTCGTTCGCTGGCATACCGACTTATCCCTTCGACCCGGTTTGGCGGGTCGAGGCAGAATGGGTTGCGCTTGAATCGCCTATCCGTATCGATGTGCCCAATGTGAGCGGTGAACTCAAGAGCATTACGGTTGATCACAAGGCGGTGTTTCGCATCGGCGAAACGCCGCTTGAGTTGCTGCCGATGTCAATCAGCGAGGATGGGGTTTTCTTTGTTTTCCGTGACCGGACGAGCGGCCGGGAAACTTATGGCGCCGGGCGTTTTTTGAAGGCTGCACCTGCGGTCGACGGCCGCATCGTGCTGGATTTCAACCGCGCCTTCAACCCGCCGTGTGCCTTCACCGCCTTTGCGACCTGTCCCTTGCCGCCCCCCGGAAACTGGCTGGGACTGCCCATACCCGCGGGTGAACGCAAGCCGGAAATCAACAGTTCAATCGCTTGATTGCTGCGCTGCAATAATTTAGCATTAGCGTTTTATTATATTCAGGGCTTCCCCATGCTGCGTTTTGACATTGCGCCGATCTGTTCCAATGCCTACCGATTTCAGGCTGCAATGAGTTTTGCCATTGCCGCCGCCTATCTGTTTACGCCCTATCAGTGGCTGTCCGCGTTGCTCGCATTCGGCGGCTTTCTGCGCGGGTTCGTATCGCCGCACAAATGCGTGTCCTACACCCTGTTTGCCGGGTTGAGCAGCAAGCTCGGCCTGGAGAAAAAACAAAACGCCGGTTCCAAGATGTTCGCGGACAAGATCGTTGCGCTGGCTGGACTGGTGATGTTCGCTAGCTGGCTGGCCGGCTCGAATATCGGCATGGTGCCCGCATCGGCTATCCTGATTTTTGCCTTGATTGACGTGTTGACCGGATTCTGTGCCGCTTGCTGGGCCTACGCGGCTTATTACAAGTTCCGCCAGGCCTGATTCTTATGGCTTGCAGCAAAAAGCGCGGGATCACCGCGCTTTTTTTGTGCCCTCAGCTCAGCTGGTTGGCTACCGCCCACACAGCAGCTTCAACCCGCGAGCGGAACTTGAGCTTCTTGAGCAGGTTGCGGATGTGCACTTTCACCGTGCTTTCCTTAATCTCCAGCTCGCGGGCAATCAGTTTGTTCGACATGCCCGCGGCCAGACATTTGAGGATGGCGGTTTCACGCTCGGTCAGGCTGGCGTGGCTGCGGTTTTCGACGACACTTTCCTCGCGCAATGCGCTGGCCAGCAGGCTGGTCAGTTCAGGACTGATCGCTGTCTGGCCGTGCATGGCACTGTCGATCAGGCGCAGGATGTCATCGGGGTCGTTGTCCTTGAGAATGTAGCCGTCGGCCCCCGCGCGGATGGCGGTAATCAAGTCATCGGGGGCATTGGAGACGGTCAACAGGATGATGCGTGCCTCGATTTCCATGTCGCGCATGGTGCGCAGGGTTTCGATCCCGTTCATGCCCTTCATGTTCAGGTCGAGCAGGATCAGGTCTGGGTCGAGCGATTTTGCCTCGGTGATCCCTTCCGCACCGCTCGCTGCTTCGCCGACAACCGAAAAACCGGGGGACAAGGCCAGTAACTGGCTGACACCCCGGCGAAATAGCGGGTGGTCGTCGATGATCAAAACGCGGGTGGGGGTGCTCATGCTTCGCTACTTTCGCTGTCGGTCTGCCGGTAAATCTGTGGCAGGAATTGCAGGGTGATGATGGTTCCTCTGCCGGGGGCGCTATCAATATCAAGGTGACCATCCAGAATCAGGGCTCGATCCTGCATGATGCTGGTGCCGAAGTGATTGGCCGGTGTCTGGCTGGGGTCGAAACCCTTGCCGTCGTCGTGGACCCGGATGGTGACTTGATGTGATTTGTCGAGCGCAATATACACGCTGGCCTTGCTGGCCTGCGCGTGGCGCTCGATGTTGGATAGCGCTTCGCGAATGATCCGGATCACGTGCATTTCCTCGTTGCCGGAAAGAATGATGCCGGAAAGACTGTTGCCCAGCCGTATCGGGAACCCGAGCTTGTCGGAAAATTCAGTGATGGTTGCGTGCAGCGCTGCGTTGAAGCCGCGCTCGTCAATGCGCAAACGGAAGGTCGTGATCAGTTCGCGCAATTCGCGATAGGCCGTATTCAGGCCTTGTTTGAGTTCGTCGGTAATGGTCCTTGGGTCGCAGCCTTGATTGATACACTTTTCCAGTCGCGTGACCTGGATTTTCAGGTAGCTGAGTGACTGGGCAATCGAATCATGCAGTTCGCGGGCAATCACCGAGCGTTCTTCAAGTACGGCAAGCCGGTGTTTTTCTTCGTTGCGCTGCATGTTGGAAAGGGCATTCGAAATGTGGTGACCGACCGTTTCGATGATGCGGATTTTTTCCGGGGTCAGCACCGAACCCGGTTTCAGGAAAATCGGCAGGGTGCCGTGCAATTTGTCGCTGTCGCTGATCGGAACCACAACCATGGGCAAGGCATGGACCTGTTCGCTCAGCGGTTCGCGAGCGGCGGCAAAACAGTGGGAACAATCGAGTTGACCGCACAAGGTATGCATTTCTTCCGGCGCCATGTTGCCGACTACCGGGTGGGCTGGAAATTGGCGATTTTCACTGATGCAGATGGCGCTATGCCCCAGTTCCAGTGCCGCTTCGATGTCGCGTAACGTGGTTTGTACGGTGTCCAGCGTCAGATCGCTGGCAGCCAGTTGCTGGCTGGTTCGGTAGAGCAGTTCCAGCGATTCATTGATCCGGGTGAGTTCGCGGGTTTTTTCCTGAACCTTGTCCTCAAGGTGAGCGTACATGTGGGCTATTTCGCTCACCATCGTGTTGAAGGCACGCCCGAGTTGCCCCAGTTCATCATCCGATACATGAGCAACACGCGCCGAAAATGAGCCTTGAGACACAGTTTTTGCCGCTTCAAGCAAGTGGGCAAGAGGCTGAACAAGTTGCAGGTGCAACATCCAGATGGTGAAAATGCTGATGATCACGATGCCAGCCAGCAGTCCAAGCTGGATTACTCGCAGTAATGTCGCCTTGCTTTCCAGTTCTTCTTCGATCAGTCGTACGACGTGGTCGATCTGGTTCACAAAGTCTGGAATTTCGACTGCGGCCTGGGCGAGGGCGGCCGCATCGCCAGAGGCTGCAGCGAGTTCCAGTGGTCGAATCTGGCTGTTCCAGCGCTGGAGTACGGCGCGAACTGCCAAGTTGGCGGGGGCGTCCTGCGGAGATTTACTGATGCTGAAACGCTCCAGCGAAAGCAGGCGATGCTCGAACTGCTTCATGGTTTCCAGCGCCAGCATTTGCTTTTCCGTTTGCTGCATTTCGCTGAGCGCCCGAAAACTCAGCATGCGCAAAGAGCCTGAGACGTTGACTGCGCTGGCTCGGCCGCTGATGTCGTCGGCAATGAGGGTCGAAATCACGATGGAGGCAAGCGACAACAGCGCAAGTATCCCCATCACCACAGCCATCCGGACGAGCACGGAATGTCGCAGGTGATGGAGGAGGGATGGTGATGGGTGCTTCATGCAGGTGTCCGGGTGGAGTATTCGGGCTTAATCGCTGATTCAAAGGGCGTAGTCGCTAATGGCACGGACAAACCTTCTGTGTATTTACAGCATATTGATTTTAATGGAAAAGAGCCCATGTTTTCCCTGAGCGCATCTACCTATTTATAGGTAGATGCGCTTTCTGTAACCCAGGGAGTGACCCTGTTTTCAGCAGGGGTGTCTGCCTAATATGGCGATAGTTTCATTACTTGAGCAGACTCCGTGCAGCATTCACGACGCGTTTTTCTCGGTGCCGCGCCTCGCGGTCAGGGGAATCCTCTGCGTCCGCCTTGGGCGATTCCGGAGACCGAGTTTCTGTCCCTCTGCACCCGCTGTCAGGACTGTATCGATGTTTGCCCGACAGGTTTGCTCAAGCGCGGCCTTGGTACTTATCCGGAAGCTGGGTTTGTTCAGCAAGAATTAACCGCTCATTGCTCCTTCTGTGCCGAATGTGTGCGTGCCTGCGCCCCCGGTGCCTTGCGGCTAGGGGAGGAAGGTCGAAATCCGTGGGCGGTCCGGGCTGTGATCGGTGAGGCCTGTCTGGCAGAGCGGGGCGTGGTTTGCTATTCCTGCCGCGAGTCCTGTGAAGTCCTGGCTATTGGTTTTGGCTACAGCGCACAGGGTATTCCTATTCCTCAGCTTGACAGCGGCCGTTGCACCGGTTGTGGTGAATGCCTTGCCGATTGCCCGACACAGGCGATCCGGATGTCCCTACCTGACACGAATTACCCATTTCCCAGAGGTGTTGCATGAACATATCCAGCGTCATCGTCATTCCCCATCCGGATCGGATTCCGGCGGTTATCGAGGCACTCTCATTGGTCGAAGGTATCGACGTGGCCTTGGTGTCGCCCGAAGGCAAAATCATCGTCACCATCGAGACCGAAGGTGACCGCGAAACGATCGCCAGGTACGAATACATCAGTCAGATCGAGGGCGTGATGTCCGCATCCATGGTCTATCACCAGCAAGAAAACGAACCAGAAGTTGAAATCTCATTGGCGGCCTGACCGGCTGGCAGAAACCGCATCGATAAGGAGGTCTGAAATGTCTGTATTCAAATTGACTCGCCGCGAATTCATCAAGAGCAATGCTGTCGCTGCGGCGGCGGCAACTGCCGGTATTGCGGCTCCCGGCACTGTCATGGCTCAGGCCAAGGGCGGTGATGGTATCCGTTGGGACAAGGGCGCTTGCCGCTACTGTGGTACGGGCTGTGGCGTGTTGGTCGGGACCAAGGATGGACGTATCGTGGCAACCCAGGGTGACCCGGATGCACCGGTCAACAAGGGTTTGAACTGTGTTAAGGGATATTTCCTGGCCAAGATTCAGTACGGCAAGGACAGGTTGACCCAGCCGATGCTCCGCATGAAGGACGGCAAGTTCGACAAGAACGGTGAATTTACGCCGATCTCCTGGGACAAGGCCTTCGACATCATGGCCGAAAAGGTCAAAACCACACTGAAAGACCCCAATATGGGGCCACGCGGTGTTTGCATGTTCGGCTCTGGCCAATGGACGGTCTGGGAAGGGTATGCCGCAGCAAAATTGTGGAAAGCTGGCTTGCGTACCAACAGTCTGGATCCGAATGCTCGCCACTGCATGGCTTCCGCCGTAACGGGTTTCATGCGGACCTTTGGTATTGATGAACCCATGGGTTGCTATGACGATATCGAGAATGCCGATGTCTTCGCGCTCTGGGGCTCCAATATGGCCGAGATGCACCCGATCCTCTGGTCGCGCATCACCAATCGCCGTTTGACCGCCAAGCACGTGAAGATTCATGTGTTGTCCACCTTCAGCCATCGCTCTTGCGAATTGGCCGATAACGAACTGATCTTCAAGCCGCAGTCCGATCTGGCGATTCTCAATTACATCAGCAACTACATCATCCAGAACAAGGCGGTGAATCAGGAGTTCGTGAAGAAGAATGTGGGCTTCTTCAAGGGCGTTACCGACATCGGTTACGGTCTGCGGCCAAACCATCCGCTGGAACAGGTTGCGATGAATAACGGCTATCCAGGGCCGGATGGCAAGCCAAAGGGTGACCCGAACAAGCACGAGCCGATCACCTTTGATGACTTCGCCAAATTCGTATCTGAATATACTTTGGACAAGGCTCACGAAATTTCCGGTGTGCCGAAGGATAGATTGGAAGCGCTGGCCAAGGCCTATGCTGATCCCAAGGTCAAGGTAACCTCCTTCTGGACCATGGGCTTCAATCAGCACACCCGCGGCACTTGGGTCAATAACATGATCTATAACGTGCATTTGCTGGTTGGCAAGATTTCCGAGCCGGGCAATAGCCCATTCTCGCTGACCGGGCAGCCTTCTGCCTGTGGTACGGCGCGTGAAGTGGGTACTTTTGCCCACCGCCTGCCGGCCGATATGGTCGTGATGAACCCGAAGCATCGTGAGTTTTCCGAAAACATCTGGAAGTTGCCAGCCGGAACGATCCCGGATTGGGTTGGATATCACGCTGTGTTGCAGTCACGCATGCTGAAGGACGGCAAGGTAGGCTTCTACTGGCAGTCTTCCAATAACAACATGCAGGCTGGCCCGAACATCAACGGTGAAATTTATCCGGGCTGGCGCAATCCCAAGGCCTTTGTGGTGGTGTCCGATGTCTATCCGACGGTATCCGCCATGTCAGCAGACTTGATCTTGCCCGCAGCCATGTGGATGGAAAAGGAAGGGATGTTTGGCAATGCCGAGCGTCGTGGTCAGATGTGGCGTCAACAGGTCAAGGCGCCAGGTCAGGCCAAGTCCGATCTCTGGCAATACATCGAATTTTCCAAGCGTTTCAAGGTTGAAGAAATCTGGCCGGCCGAATTGATCGCCAAGAAGCCTGAACTGGCGGGCAAGACGCTTTATGACGTGCTTTACGCCAATGGCGAATGCAACAAGTTCCCGAAAGAGGATTGCGCCAAGGTAAATGCCCACGCTTGGCCCGGTTATACCAACGAGGAATCCGAAGCCTTCGGCTTCTATGTTCAGAAGGGTTTGTTTGAGGAATATGCCCGCTTTGGTCGCGGCAAGGCACACGATCTGAATCATTTCGATGAGTATCACAAGGCTCGTGGTTTCCGCTGGCCAGTGGTCAACGGCAAGGAAACCTTGTGGCGTTTCCGTGAAGGCTACGATCCGTACGTGAAGGCAGGAGAAGGCGTGAAGTTCTATGGCTACCCGGATGGCAAGGCCAAGATTTTTGCACTGCCCTATCAGCCTGCAGCGGAAATGCCGGACAAAGAGTTTGACCTCTGGTTGTGTACTGGCCGCGTATTGGAGCACTGGCACACTGGTTCGATGACCCGCCGGGTACCCGAGCTTTACAAGGCATTCCCGGATGCAGTGGTCTTTATGCACCCGCAGGATGCGGAAAAGCGTGGCCTGAAGCGTGGTGATGTCGTCAAGGTTGCCAGCCGCCGGGGCGAGATTGAGTTGCGCCTTGAAACCAAGGGCCGTAACAAGCCGCCTGAGGGCTTGATCTTCGTTCCCTTCTTTGATGAGCACCGCCTGGTGAATAAGCTGACGCTGGATGCAACTTGCCCGATCTCGAAAGAGACCGACTACAAGAAGTGTGCCGCCAAGGTTTTCAAGGCTTGATCATTTAAAAGGAGAAAGGTGCCTGGCGACGCGGGGAAGCCGGGCATCGGAACATCATGAGTAGCTCATCCAACACCAAGGCCGTCGGGCGCCGCCAGTTTCTTGTCGACTCGGCAAGAATGGCCTGTGGCGTCAGCCTGCTCGGCTTGGGTATGGGACTGTATGCGCGGCATGCCAAAGCCTTGCCGCCATCAGCGCTCCGCCCCCCCGGCGCTTTATCCGAAAGCGATTTTTCCGCAGCTTGCATTCGCTGCGGGCTCTGTGTCCGTGATTGTCCATATGACATCCTTCTTCTGGCAAAGCCTGAAGAACCGATGTCAACGGGCACACCGTACTTCGTGGCGCGTCAGGCGCCATGCGAAATGTGCGAGGACATTCCCTGTATCAAGGCATGTCCTACGGGCGCCCTTGATCATGGACTGACCGACATCAATAAAGCCCAAATGGGCTTGGCGGTTTTGGTAGATCAGGAAACTTGCCTGAATTACCTTGGCATGCGTTGTGACATTTGCTATCGCGTCTGTCCAGTAATCGACAAGGCCATTACGCTTGATCCGCAAACCAATCAGCGTACCGGCAACCACACCCTGTTTATTCCTGTGGTGCATTCGGATCACTGCACAGGCTGCGGGAAATGTGAAAAAGCCTGTCCGACTGAGGTTGCAGCGATCAAGGTGTTTCCTCGTTATATGGCCAAGGGTCAGTTGTCCGAGCATTACCGCCTGGGTTGGATAGAAAAGGAAAAAGCTGGGGGTAGCCTCGTTGCTCCTGAAGTCGAGCATCAGTACAACATGCCCGAAGGGATGAAGTATGAGCATGGCAAAGGTCTGAGTACGGTGGCTCCAGACGCGCCTGCGTCACCGGCAACCGGAATGCCCAAGGCATTGCAGGGGGACAAACTATGAGCAAGTCGCTCCTTCGTCCTGGTGCTGAAGCAGTCCTTGAAAAGGGCTGGCTGGTCGCACATAAATGGTTGTTACTGCGTCGTGGCAGCCAGATTGGCATTCTGCTGCTGTTCCTCGTCGGTCCCTGGTTCGGCTGGTGGATCGTCAAGGGCAATCTGTCCTACAGCTACACGCTCGGTTTGCTCCCGCTGACCGATCCCTATGTGTTGCTGCAATCCTTGGTGAGTGGGCAGATGCCCCAGCGGCTGGCGATCATCGGCATGGTGATTGTCGTGGCTTTCTATCTTGTGGTTGGCGGGCGAAGTTTTTGTTCATGGGTTTGTCCCGTTAATTTGGTGACCGATCTTGCAGCATGGCTCCGTGCTCGCCTTGGAATCAAAGGTGGGCCACATGTTTCGCGCAGTGTTCGCTACTGGATACTCGGTGCAACCTTTGTGGTCGGAGCACTGACCGGAACGATTGCATGGGAAATGCTCAATCCCGTATCAATGCTGCACCGGGGCCTGATTTTCGGCATCGGCTTGGCGTGGATTGTCGTTCTCACCATTTTTCTGTTTGACGTATTTGTAATGCGTAATGGCTGGTGCGGGCATTTTTGTCCGGTGGGCGCTTTTTACAGCCTGATCGGCAGATTTTCGGTGCTCCGTATTCGCTTGCCCAAGCGTAGCGACTGCAACGATTGCATGGATTGCTTCGCAGTCTGTCCTGAGCAGCAGGTGATTCGTCCTGCGTTGAAGGCAATCAACAATACCGGCCCGCTCATTCTGGAAGCGAACTGCACCAATTGTGGCCGCTGTATCGATGTGTGTTCCAAAGAAGTTTTTCAGTTTGGTTTGCGCTCAGGCAAACATGATTTAGACCCCGGTGGCGTGGCGGGTGCCAAGCCGAAATAAACGAATTTTTATCCTGTGGCAGGAGATCATCATGAAGAAAACCGTAATTAGCTTAACGCTGGCAACCCTTGTTGCAACCGTGATTGGTTGTGCGACGACGATGGCGCCGGTATCAATGCGCGGTGGTGCGGTCGATAGTGCAGATCGGGCCCCGGAAGCGAAGACCTATTCGGCCAAAACGCCCGGGGTAGGCGAGCAGAAGCTGATTACCCGAACCTTTTTGACCCAGCCGCCAGTGATACCGCATTCGATCGAAAAATACGTACCGATCACGTATGACGATAATGGCTGCCTTGAGTGTCATATTACGGATGAGCTACGTGGGAAAAAGCTACCCAAGATGGGCGCCAGCCATTTCTCCAAGACGGTGAAGGCAGATGACGGTAGTCCTGCCGTGGAGATGTCTCGCTATCAGTGCGATACCTGCCACGTACCGCAGGTGGATGCCCAGCCGCTGGTTGAGAACGCTTTTGAGGGCGTGACCAAAAACTAAAAATGCAACTGGCGGAATGGAAGAATGTCGTTCTGAGATGAATAACGACACAAATCAAGGAAATTCCGCCAGTCGCACTTTAGGATCCTGCCATCGCTTGCATACCCTTTGCGGGCAACGAAGAAGCAGGTTAATTGCAGTTCATTGAAACCTTACGGAGATAACACCATGAAGTTTTCCAAATCATTGACTTCTGCACTGGTAGCCGCTGCGGCTGCTGTTTCCTTTTCCTCTGGGGTGATGGCTCAGGAAGTTGATGCGGCCAAAGACCTGATGAAGCAGAACAAATGTACGCAATGCCACGGGATGGACAAGGACAAGGATGGCCCTTCCTTCAAGAAAGTTGCCGCCAAGTACAAATCCAAGGCTGACGGCGAGGCAACGCTGGTCAAGCACCTGACAACCGGACCCAAGGTAAAGCTGGCGGATGGCGGTGAGGAAGAACACAAGATCGTCAAAACCACGCCTGCAAATGACAAGGCACAGGTCACCAACCTGGTGAAGTACATCTTGTCACTGTAAGTCGTATCAGGGCCCCGCACTGCCGGGGCTGTTATTTTCAAGTTCAAGTAAGACGGTAGTCAGGGGGCTGCGCCGCATGTGGAAAAATCTCTTTAAGCCGAGCGTCAAGTACTCGCTGATTGGCTTGTTGGCAACCGGTTTTATCACCGGTATTCTTTTTTGGGGTGGCTTTAACACGGGTATGGAAGCCACCAACAAGCTGGAGTTCTGTATAGGTTGTCACGAAATGCGTGACAATGTTTACAAGGAATACAAGGAAACCATTCACTTCAGCAATCGGACCGGGGTCAAGGCAGTCTGTTCGGATTGTCATGTGCCGAAGGACTGGACGCACAAGATGATCCGCAAGATTCAGGCGAGCAAGGAAGTCTGGGGCAAGATCACTGGCGTGATCGATACGCCGGAAAAATTCGAAGCTCACCGGATGGAAATGGCCACCCGCGAGTGGAAGCGGATGAAAGACAGTGACTCACGTGAGTGCCGTAATTGCCACAGTTTTGATTCGATGAGTGAAGAGAAACAGCGCAAAACGCCTTACAAGAAGCACATGGCAGCCAAGGCTGATGGCAAGACCTGTATCGATTGTCACAAGGGTATTGCTCACCAGTTGCCGAAGGAATACGAAGAGCCGGAAGACGAAGAGTAATCTGTTTAGCCCCGTCACCCTCAGGGGTGGCGGGGTAGGCAGGCAAGTCTGGCTTAGCGCTTGAGTAGTGTGATGGTCCGGGTTTTGGCATTCCAGACACTGATGTAATGCTTGAGAAACTGGTAACCCAATCCCAAACGATTCCGCTGGCCTGTCCTGAAAGTCAGGTTGCGCAAGTCTGCCAGCGCAACCTGGCCGATTCGCAAACCCTTCAGATGAGCGTTCTGGTGCGGACCGTAACTGCCATATGCGTAGTCACTGGCACTGAGCGTCAGCAATCCCTTTTGTATCAACTGGTCACGGCTTGCTTCAGTCAATTCCAGTGAGCCTGGATTGCCGGTATCAAAAAATCCGGTGATGACCTGATCTCCAATTTGTAGATCGGCCTCGGGAATCTTGCCATCAACGCCTGAGGGGGTGAATTCGATACAGGCGACGATATCGTCAGCTGTGAATGTGCCCAAAGACAGGCTTCCAGGCTGATCAAGCGCCTGAAAAGCGATCGTTTGCTGATCGTAATCGATGGTGAATTGGTAATTTCGGCTGAAGGCGTGACCGACGCTGCCAAGAAAGCTGTTCATGCCATAAGCTTCCTGAAGAAAGCCCCAGCCGGTGTGCAATGGTCCTTGCAGTTCGGTAAAGCGCAGTTGCCGACCCATGGTGAGTTCAGCGATCGGTAGTTTTTGTCGGTAAATCGCCATCGCTTGTCCGGACCCAGTGTGGCCCTTTGCAACGAGTTGGTCCTTGGCCAATGGCAGCGTTTCGTTGTTGAGGAAGAAGGCGAATTCGGTACCGGTATCAAACAAAAATCGCCCTTTTTTTCCGTTGACCGTGCCATCAATCATGATGTGCGTGTTCAGCAAAAAAAAGGGGAGGGTAAAGTTCGGTGGGCCAACCCGGGATGGCTTGCCGGGTTCAACTGGAACTTCCGCGGCGAGCGTTGGAGCGGTGCCGGCGAGTAGCTGACTGGAAAGCCCGGCTGCCGCAAAAAAGTGCCAGATGCTGTGTTTTGCCATTTTCAGCGGGTCGGCGTGATATCGCGCACCTGATTGTGACGATCAGTATCGTCATCGAGAATTTGTTGCCGGATATTGCCAAAATCGATGCGTTTCAGATCAATCTTCCGGACCTGACGGTTGAACATGGTGTGGAAGTAATACACACGGTTGCGCAAGTCAGAGACCGTTGTGATTTGCGTGGCACCCGGAATATCCTTGGGCATTGCGTCGCGCGGGACGGTAGCGCCGAGAGGGATATTGAAGCTATCAAGCATGCGAAAGGCTTCAAAGCTGGCATCCGTGGCATCGGAAAGCGGCCGGGCGCCGGCAACGAGAGCGGCTGCGCGGATGAAGCGTGAAGGCGGGGTGAAGTCGCCGGGCAAGCCAAGCAGGTTGCTGCCTGCGCCGAGTGGTGTGAGATTGAGCGAGTCCAGCGTGATGCTGACGCGTGGATTGCCCGAGAGATGCAAATAGTTTCTCAGGTTGGTCAGGTGCCAATCGTAAGTTGGGGAGTTTGTGATAACCCCGAGAAAGGCATCATATATTTTGATCTTTCCGCCTTCGACCAGTTCCAGGACAACGCTTTTCCCACCAGCATCCGAGATTTTCCAGTGAAACGGCAGAGCTGCGCCGCCAAAACGTGGATCGTCTACATTGATCACTTGCACGCGGTCGAGATGGGACAGTACCTCATCAACCGTCTTGAACGAAGACAGCATCCATTGCATGAAGTCACCCACACTCAGTGAACGATGCGCCTGTTTGTGGTCGTATTTTGCGTATTCAGCGAAACCCGGAAGGTAGTACATGCCCACGTAAAGACCGGCCTCGTTCATGCCATCCGGACCATAGTCCTGCCCGTAGGCAGTCATCGCAACGAAACCGTAACGTCCTTGCCATTGCATTCCATTGGGGCCCTCCGGGGTCAAGGACGTATAGCTTTTGCTACGCGGAAACAGGGCAATCCGATAATGTTGTGCATCGCCCAACGCCCATTCAACCGTGCGGCCAACAACGACCGAACCATCGGCAGCCTTGAGCGACAAACCGGTGCACGCCTGCACCGTACCCGACAGTGAGAGAAACAGGGCTGCCAGCAGGGCGCTCAGACGCTTTTTCATCGAGAGACTTTCGAATAAGTGAAATGACGTCAGTTTAACTGCAGGGGCATATATTTGTCCGGCTCAGCGGGTCTTGCCGGTAATAACGGCAAAACAGGCGATAGAGCGCAGGATAGTCGTGCACCAACTGGGTCGGTATCTCGAAAAAGCACTCACTGATGACGGCGAAAAACTCTTCTGGCGATTCACTGGCGTAGGGATCGATGGTGGTGATCTCGCCGCCATCGATCCGGGTGCAGAAATCCTCCCAGGCGGGGAAAAAAGTGCTTTCCCACTCGTCGACCGTGAGATTGCCGTGCAATGCAGGCATGCCGTCGGCTGCACCGTTGAGCATGTCCAGTTTGTGGGCAAATTCGTGGATCACCACGTTGTAGCCATCGCCAGCCAGCTGGACGTCGTGCCAGGAAATCAACAACGGACCGCCGTCCCAGGCTTCGCCCGAAATCACGTCGGAAAACTCGTGGACGACACCATTTTCATCTTCCAGCTGCCGGGGAACGACGAATTCGTTCGGGTACACAACGATGCCGACCCAGTCACGGTAGGCCGACAAACCCAGTTCCAGCACCGGCAGGCAGCCCTGAGCCGCGATTGAAACGCAGATGGCATCGGTGAGTATCAGACCGCCGGCGGCGCTGAATTCCTTCTCGGCGAGAAAGGCTTCAGCCAGCGTTTTGAGGCGTTTTTGCTCGTCGACCGCAAGCGCAGCAAGAAATGGCAGGCCGGAGATCGTGCTGCGCCAGAGTGTCTCGGGAATGGCCGCCGGCTTGCTGGGACGTAACCAGTCGAACAGGCCCATCTCAGCCTTTTTTCATGGTCAATCCGATACCGGTAAAAATCAGTGCGATGCCGGCGTAGTGGTAGAGGTGAGGAATTTCGCCGAGAAAGACGACCGATAGTAGGGTGCCAAACACCGGCATCAAGTGGATGAACAGGCTGGCCTTGTTGGCGCCCACCTCGGCGACACCCCGGTTATAGAAAATGTAGCCGACAAAACTCGGAAAGATGCCGACATAGACCAGCGAAGCCAGGGCGCCTGGATTGACGTTGATATGCCGGCCCTGGGCAATTTCCCAAAGGTAGGCCGGGAACAAGGCTGACAGTCCGACAGCGGTAAAAGCTGCAAGCATGAGCATCGGATGCACGCCTGCCGGGCGCCAAGCCAGGCCGACCGTGTACAAGGCCCAGACAGTCACCGCGCCCAGCATCCACACATCCCCGATATTCAGATTCAGATGCAGCAAAAGCGCGAGCTCGCCTTGGGCGATGATGGTGAGTGCGCCGGCCAGCGAAACCAGGACCCCTATGGCGGCCAATGGCTTGACGTGCTTGCCAAGAAAGGCCCAGGAAATGGCGATCGTCGCTACCGGAATGAAAGAATTGAGTAATACCGCATTGGTTGCAGTGGTGGTTTGCAGGGCGAGGTAGGCAAAGGTGTTGTAGCTGCCGACGCCAAGCAAGCCAAGGATCAGGATGGGCAACCAGCCCCGTTTCAGTAGAGGCCATTGCGCTTTCAGGTGCGGCAAGGCCAGCGGCAATACCAGTAAAAAAGCGATTGCCCAGCGCCAGAAAGCCAGCGCCATGGGGGGTACATCGCCGCGGATGCCCCGCCCGAGCACCATGTTCCCTGACCAGAAAAGTGCGGTCAGCGTAAGCAGCAGGTAGGGGTTGGCGAAATGTTTGCGCATGGTCGGCGGATTATGCCTGAAGGCCTGGACAAGGCACTTGCGGTAAACCCCGATATAATCGCGCCCCATGGTCTCCGTCGTTCATTCTGTCGCTGCGCAAAGCGATTTCGAACACTTCCTTGCCACCCTTTCCGAGGGACTGGCAGTTGATGATGCTGCCCGTTTGCGTCGGGCCGTCGAATACGCTTGGGAAGCCTACGGCGACAAGCATTTGGGCAGTGGCGAACGCATCTGGTCGCACGCGCTGGGCATGGCGGTGATCATCGCCGGCCTGCGGCTCGATGTTGAATCCCGTATCGCTGCCCTCTTGTTTGCCATTCCGGCTCAGGACGAAAACGGCGTCGCCCGCATCGAGGAAAAATTCGGCAAGCCGGCCGCGCATCTGGTCTACGGCATTTCCCGCCTGAATCGCTTGCGGCCGATTGCCAAGGGCTTTGTGGCGGCGGATCTGGAAGGTGGCGAAGCCAATCCGGTCGAAGTCAAGGCGCAGATCGAAGTACTGCGCAAGATGCTGCTGGCGATGGTTGAAGATATCCGCGTGGTCCTCCTGCGCCTGGCCAGTCGCACGCAAACCCTGCGTTTCTACGCCGGCAATCCCGATGACCTGCGCGTGGAGGTTGCGCGTGAAACGCTGGAGCTCTACTCGCCGCTGGCCAACCGTCTGGGTGTCTGGGAGCTGAAATGGGAACTGGAAGACCTGTCCTTCCGCTTCATCCATCCGGATATCTACAAGAAGATTGCCAAGCAGCTGGATGAAAAACGCAGCGAACGTGAGGCCTTCATCATCAGTGCGGTGGCCAAGGTACGTGAAGAATTGGCGCAAGCCGGGGTGAAAACGGCTGAAATCTACGGTCGACCGAAGCACATCTACAGCATCTGGAACAAGATGCGCAAAAAGGGCGTGGACTTCTCCGAGGTGTATGACGTTCGGGCCCTGCGTATCATCGTCGATGACCTCAAGGATTGCTACACCGCACTCGGCATCGTGCACAACCTGTGGGTGCCAATTTCCAAGGAATTCGACGATTACATCTCGAATCCCAAGGGCAATTACTATCGCTCCCTGCACACTGCCGTGCGCTGCCCTGACGGGCGGAGTCTGGAAATCCAGATTCGTACCTGGGAAATGCACAAGCATGCCGAACTGGGTGTGGCTGCGCACTGGCGCTACAAAGAAGGCGCGAAGGCGCCGGGTGCCGACGATTACGACGAGAAAATCGCCTGGTTACGCCAGTTGTTGACCTGGAAGGATGAGGTTGCCGATAGCTCGGACTGGGTCAATCACTACAAGCAGGCGGCACTGGACGAAACCATCTACGTGATCACG
>CALAGF010000242.1 GCA_937892345.1 uncultured Rhodocyclaceae bacterium
GGCGAGAACAAGGGCATCAACCTGCCGGGCGTCGCCGTCTCCCTGCCGGCTCTGACCGAGAAGGATGAAGCCGATCTGCGTTGGGCTATCCGCACCGGCGCCGACATCATCGCCATGTCCTTCGTGCGTTTCGCCACCGACATCGACCGCGCCCACGAGATCATGGACGAGGAAGGCCGTCGTATCCCGATCGTCGCCAAGATCGAGAAGCCGCAGGCTCTGGAGAACCTTGAGGACATCGTCAAGACGTTCGACGGCGTCATGGCCGCCCGTGGCGACATGGCCGTCGAGTGCCCGCTGGAAGAGGTCCCGCTGGCCACCAAGCGCATCATCGAGCTGGCTCGCCAGTACGCCAAGCCGGTCATCGTGGCTACCGAAGTCCTCGGCTCCATGGTGAACTCCCCGGTTCCGACTCGTGCAGAGGCTTCCGACTGCGCCAACGCCATCCTCGACGGCTCCGACGCCACCATGACCTCCAACGAGACCGCCGTTGGTAAGTACCCGGATGTGACCGTGGCCACCATGGCCCGTATCTCCGGCTACGCCACCGACCACGGCTTCGACCGTATCCCGGAGCTCAAGAACCTTGACATGTCCTCCACCGGCGCTGTCTCCTCCGCCGCTGTGGACCTGGCCGACAAGCTCAACGCCCGCGGTTACGCCGCTGCCGCCCTGAACGGCGACCTCAACCAGCAGATGCGCGAACGCGTCATCGAACAGTTGAAGTCCGGGGCGCTGGACATCGTTATCGCCACCGACGTTGCCGCCCGCGGTATCGACGTGCCGCGCGTCAGCCACGTCGTCAACTACGACATTCCGTACGACACCGAAGCCTATGTGCATCGCATCGGCCGCACCGGCCGTGCTGGCCGCACCGGCAACGCCATCCTCTTCGTCGCGCCGCGCGAAATCCGCATGCTGCGCACCATCGAGCGCGCCACGCGCCAGCCGATCGCCCCGCTGACGCTGCCGAGCCGTGCCGACGTCACCAACAAGCGCGTCGCGGACTTCAAGAGCAAGGTCGCCGAAGTGCTGAATGCCGAAGGCCTCGATTTCTTCTCGAACATCGTTTCACAAATTGCTGAAGAGCAAAATGTCAGCGCCGAAGAAGTCGCCGCCGCACTGGCCATGATGGCCCAGGAAGGCAAGCCTTTGCAGATTGCAGGAGAAGATCCGGCGCCAAGCCGCCCCGCACCGCGTGACGACCATCGCCCGGGTGTATTTGGCGGAGACAGGGGAGAGCAACGCAAGCCGCGCTTTGAAGATCGCGGCGAACGTCCCCGCTTCGAAGACCGCCCCCGTCGGGAAGACCGCCCTGCCCGCCCGGCACCCGCCGGCGACATGGTGCGCTACCGTATCGATGTGGGCCGGGATCATGGCGTCGAGGTACGCGATATCGTTGGCGCCATTGCTAACGAAGCAGGCATCGAAAGCCGCTTCATCGGGCGTATTGGCCTTTATGATGAGTCCAGTACGGTCGAGTTGCCGGCAGGTATGCCCGCCGAAGCATCAAACGCCTTGAAGCGGACGCGTATTCGTGGCGTGCCAATCAATCTGCGTCAGGATGAAGGGCGTCCGGCCAGCAGCTTTGGTGGCGAGCGCAAATTCGATGGCGAACGCAAATTCAAGAAAAAGCCGTTCAACGATCGCTGATCGAAGTCACTACACTCCGAAAGCCACGGCACCGTCCGTGGCTTTTTTATTTCAAGCATGACCCAAACCAAAGCCTCAAGAGATACGCTCAGTCGCCCACATTTCAGGCTTTGGCAACATTTTTGAAAAACTTAGCTAACGCAATTTAGCAAACAGAAATCCAGCTTGCCTTACACTGACGCCTCGATAGCTTGGCTTTTACGCGCGAATTGGCGTGACACCAAGCCAGACCGCAAGGACTCCTGATCCGATCACGACCGATAGCGCTAAATAAAATCCGATTCTCTAATGAACTCAGCAAATGCAATACTTTTGGTCGGGCACCCCAACGTCGGCAAATCCGTACTTTTCCACCGGTTGACCGGTGCTTACGTCAATGTATCGAACTACCCTGGCACCACGGTTGAGGTAACTCGTGCCAGCGCCCGCTTCGATACCGAAATCAACCTGCTTGATACGCCCGGTGTCCTTTCGCTGCCTTCGCGCAGCGATGATGAACGCGCCACCATGCGCGCCCTGCTCAATGAACCCAGCCGCTGCTTGGTCCAGGTTGGGGACGCCAAGAATCTGCGCCGTACCCTGACATTAACCGCCTTGCTTGCGGAGTTGGGCCTTCCCCTGGTTTTGGCGCTGAACATGCATGACGAGGCCACCGCGCGTGGCGTTACAGTAGATGTTGAAGCTCTCGCAGAAGAATTGGCCATTCCGGTGCTGTCGACCGTTGCAACAGGCGGCGAAGGGGTCAGCGAACTTGCGGGCAGCCTGAGTCGTGCAGCAGTTCCCGACCGAATGCTTCAATACGATGCGCAACTGGAAAGCGACATCTCGGCGATGACTCAGGCCATAGATGATGTTGCCGCACACCCGCTGCTGGCCTCGCGAGGCTTGGCCATTCTCTTCCTTGGCGATGATGATGAAGTCAATCACTGGCTCGCGTTCAAGGCTGGTGATCGCTTCAAGCAACTGCAGGCACTGCGTGATCAGGCAAGGATAGGTGCCGAACATCAGCTCGCCGCAATGCTATCTCGTCAGCGCACTGAAGCGGCCGACGCTCTCGCCGGCAGCGTCACCCAGCGCGCAGTTCGCAGCACGCCGCTACTTTCGCAGCGTATCGGGCAAGCCGTAGTACACCCAGTATGGGGCTTACCCATTCTCCTGGGGGTGCTATACGCGGTATATCAATTTGTCGGTGTATTTGGTGCTACCACCCTGGTCGGACTGTTTGAGGAATCGCTATTCGAAGGAATCCTGAATCCAGCTTTTGCATCGCTGGTTGAGCATTGGTTCGGTGACTCCTGGATGACCGAACTACTGGTGGGTGAATATGGCTTATGGACTATGGGCATGACCTATGCCTTGGCGTTGATTCTCCCCATTGTCACCACGTTTTTTCTTGCGTTCGGCATTTTGGAGGATTCTGGCTATTTACCTCGGTTGACCGTTATTGCCAACCGCCTGTTCAGTCTGATCGGCCTGAATGGTCGCGCGGTACTACCCATGGTACTGGGACTGGGCTGCGTCACGATGGCCACCCTCACTACCCGCATTCTGCACTCACCGCGAGAGCGCATGATCAGCATTTTTCTACTGGCACTTGCCATTCCCTGTTCGGCGCAACTTGGCGTCGTACTCGGCATGCTCGGAGGGATATCGTTCTCAGCAGTGCTAGTCTGGGCGCTTTCCATGGTTGGGGTATTGTTGCTGGCCGGATTTCTCGCGGCCAGGCTAATTCCAGGACGACGGATTCCGCTTGTTACCGAACTGCCACCCATGCGACTTCCGATTGCAGGCAACGTGATCAAGAAAACCGGAGGGCGCTTGAAGTGGTACCTGATCGAAGTGATCCCACTCTTCCTGATCGGCACTTTCATCATGTTTGCCTTCGAAAAGCTGGGCATTCTTCCCGCCATCATTGAAGCAGGAAAACCACTGGTTTCCGGCTGGCTTGGCCTTCCTCCCGAAGCATCAGCCGCTTTTGTCATGGGTTTTCTGCGCCGCGACTTTGGTGCTACTGGCTTATTCGTCATGGCAAAAACGCTGGATCCGATTCAGGCTGTCGTGGGAATGATCACGATCACTCTTTTTATACCCTGCTTTGCCAGCTTGATGATGATGGTCAAGGAACAGGGATTGAAAATCGCTATTGCCATGGTGATTTTCATCGTGCCGTTCGCCTTTTTTGTTGGCGGCCTGTTCAATATCGCACTTCGTATTCTCTGGTAACTCTCGTCATCCATGCCCACACACCACGATGCTCGCCTGCCTCTTGCCTTCATTCCACCCGGCCAAGAGGTTCGGCTGGACTCTTTGGGCATTGAAATCGACAGCCAACTCAGGGAGCAGTTAATTGCTTACGGCCTAGCCGAAACGCGTCCGATCAAGGTCATGCAACAAAAACCCATGACAGTGATCATCGCAGACGAAGTTGAACTGGCGCTGGAGCACAGCATTGCACGGCATGTATGGGTACATAAAGACATGCCCGAGAACAGCTCGTAGGGAATTCAGTTTCAAAAAACTTCGAAAAGCCAAGAGTCTGGGTATTGCAAGAAACAGTATCAATTGATTTCAACGACCTAGCAATTTCAGTCATTATTCCATTTGACAGCCCCTAAACCATCCCGGAGAAATGCCATGAAGGGTGAAAAAAAGATTATCGATATCCTCAACGAGTTGCTTTCAGGCGAGTTGACCGCAGTAGACCAATATCTGCTGCACGGCGAAATGTATGCCGACATGGGCCTTTCGGTACTTTCCGACAAGTCGCTACACGAATCAGCGCACGAAGGCCTGCATGCTCGGGCCCTTATCCAGCGAATCCTTTTTCTCGAAGGCAAGCCAGATCTCTCTCGGCGTGATGCACTGAAAGTAGGCAAAACAGTTCCGGAGATGCTGAAAGCCGATCTTTCGCTTGAATACAAAGTTGACGGCGATCTCAAAAATGCGATCTCGGCTTGCGAGAAGGCACAAGACTACGTGACCCGTGACATGCTCCGGGTGCAACTGGACGATACTGAAATGGACCACGCATATTTCCTCGAAAAACAGTTGCGCCTGATCGAGTTGCTTGGCCTCCAGAACTATCTGCAGAGCCAGATGGGTTCGGTAAATCCGGCTTGAGGAGAACAATGATGAAAGGCGAAAAGAAAGTTATTGACGTTCTGAACAAGGTTCTGAAAAACGAACTGACCTCCATTAATCAATATTTCCTGCACGCCCGCATGTTCAGAAACTGGGGCCTGGAAAAATTAAACGACTATCAGTACAAGCAGTCCATCCGCGTAATGAAGGAGGCGGATGCAATCATCGAAAGAGTGCTCTTTCTGGAAGGTCTGCCAAATCTCCAAAATCTTGGGAAGCTCCTGATTGGCGAAAATGTAGTGGAATGCCTTCAAGGAGATCTGAAATACGAGCAGACAATTCAGCGCCCCCTTCTCTTGGAAGCGATTGCCCTGAGTGAGGCCTACCAAGATTTTGTTACCAGAGAATTGTTGGAGGAACTACTGCGTCACTGCGAAGAGGCTATCGACTGGTTGGAAACACAGCAGTCTTTGATTTCAAATGTGACCTTGCCCAATTATCTGCAAAGCAACATCGACTCATAATCTCCACTCACCGGGGAGCAAAGAAAAGCCGCCAGAGATTTGGCGGCTTTTCTTTGCTCCCCGGATTTCTTGAAATCCAATTTGACATTCGGAGCCCAAGCAATACAATAACAATCATTCGCATTTTCATTAAGCAAAGGAATTCGCATCATGTATGTATGCGTTTGCCAAGCCGTGACCGAACGGCACATCCACGATGCCGCTAGAAGCGGTGCGCGCACTCTGAAAGATCTGCGCAGGGATTTAGGTATTATTCGCGACTGTGGTCGCTGTGCCAGTTGCGCAAAAGAGTGCCTTCAAGCTGCCACTCGCACTCCATCCGAAAACAGCAGACAAGCCACTTGACCCAATAAAAAAACCCGCTGCAATGTGCATCGGGTTTTTATTGACTCGTACGGGAGGAGCTCTAAAAAAATGAGGCTCAGGCGGAGAACGAGGAACCGCAGCCGCAAGTCGAGGAGGCATTCGGATTTCTGATGACAAACTGCGAACCTTCCAAGCCTTCGCTATAGTCAATTTCTGCACCAACCAAATACTGGTAGCTCATAGGATCGATCAGCAGCGTTACACCATTCTTTTCCATGGTTGTGTCGTCATCCGCCACCTCTTCATCAAAGGTGAAACCATACTGGAACCCAGAGCAACCACCTCCAGTTACGAATACACGCAACTTCAGGGCAGCATTACCCTCTTCCTCAATCAATTCCTTAACCTTATTCGCGGCACTATCGGTAAACACCAGCGGAACTGCAGTTTCTGAAACGGTCGTCATCTATCACTCCTAAAAATCGCCTTTACGTACAGGCACGAGAAATCAGCTATTAGTCTTCGGTGGATGAGGTTGGTTCCCCGGTCGGTGCCATTTGATGAACCAAGCGCCCTTCGATCACCGCCCCCTGATGCATTTCGATCGAGACGTAGTGAACATCTCCAACAATTCTAGCCTTGGGCTGCATTTCAATCGAGTCAGAGACATTGACAGGGCCAACCACAGTGCCATTGAGAACAAGATGGGCGACACGCACCGAACCCTCAACCCTAGCAAGGTCGCTCACAACCAAGGTTGACGAAGCACCTTCAACTGCCTCAACGCTACCCTTGACCTCACCATCAATGCGCAGGCCTCCACTAAACCTGACCTGGCCTTCTACACAGGTTCCTGCACCAATCAAGCTGTCAATTCGACCCTGTGGCCCGGATTCGCTTTTTTTTCCAAACATTCGATCCCCCTACCTAATGTGCGGCGCTCAAAAATCACTCGGCAGTCCGCTTTGTCTTTAGTGTATCACCCTGAAACACGCGAACTTCGGCGGAAAGCAACGCAGCATCCTTAGGGAGCTCGAAAAGGCCTTCCCGACGCAGAAAATGCCTCACGGCAACGGCGGCTTCACGTTTTTCAGGAAAGGTTTTGTCAAACGATTGATTACCCACACGATATCGGGCTACTACTTGATACGACCCTTGGAACTCCGCAGAATCCTGAGCTCCCTGCTGGTATGCCAACAAAAGCCGATAGCGAAAATTCCCAGATAACTCGGTATCGTCGATCACTCGAAAACTCTCGATACGGACCGCTGGACGGCGATCAGGAGAAGGAATTAAACGCTCAAAAATCAGCATATCCTCCTTCAGGGCAGCATTCTCATGTTCAAGCACTGAAATACGGTTCAACAATTGACGTTGTGCAGCCCGCTCGATGCTAACCGCATTCTGGCCCGTCCCAGCAGTAGACCTTAAAAAAATCAACTCTTCCTGCTGCGAACGAAGCTCTGTTTTAAGGGTTTCAATATCTGCAGCACCGCCACTCCCGCCACCTTTCAAGAGCAACACACCCCCCAATATGAGAGACAACAGTAATGAAAGGAAGAGCGCTCCCAAAAACCACGGATAATGCCCCCGCACTGCAACTTTGGGCGCAGTGATGCCAAAGCGCCGGCGAAAACGCTTGATCCGTAGTGAAACTGCCAACTTTTGCATGGGATAAAATCTATTGGGGCAGAGGCCTTGAACACAGAACAGATTGGTGCATCATACCTCAATAAAAAAGCCGCCCGAAGGCGGCTTTTTGGTCCAAGAACAGCTTAGCGCTTGGAGAATTGCTTGCGACGCCGTGCCTTGTGGAAGCCCACTTTCTTACGTTCAACTTCCCGAGCATCACGCGTAACGAAACCTGCTTTTGAGAGTGAAGGCTTAAGCGCTGCATCAAATTCAATGAGTGCGCGGGTAATACCATGCCGAATTGCGCCGGCCTGCCCGGACTCTCCGCCACCATTCACGTTGACTTTGATATCAAAACCAGTCAGTTGCTCGACGAGTTCAAGCGGCTGACGAACAATCATCCGCCCAGTTTCGCGGGAGAAAAATTGATCGATCGGCTTGCCGTTTACGACAATTGCGCCAGAACCGCGCTTCATAAACACACGAGCAACAGCGCTTTTGCGACGACCCGTACCGTAAAAATAACTTTCAGCCATGATTACCCCTTAAATTTCCAGCGCCTTCGGCTGCTGCGCAGTGTGCGGATGCTGGTCGCCTGCATAGCACTTCAATTTCTTGAGCATTGCATAACCGAGCGGACCCTTCGGCAGCATACCCTTCACTGCAGTTTCCAGAGCACGCCCAGGGAAACGCTGCTGCATTTTCTTGAAGTTGGTTTCATAGATGCCACCAGGGTATCCGGAATGGCGGTAATACTTTTTGTCCTCGGCTTTATTACCGGTAACAGTCAGCTTATCAACATTAGTTACAACGATGAAATCACCGGTATCGACGTGAGGAGTGTAAATAGCCTTGTGCTTGCCACGCAGACGGCGAGCAATTTCGGTTGCGAGGCGGCCGAGCACCTTGTCTGTGGCGTCTACCACAAACCACTCGCGCTTCACCTCATGTGGCTTGGCGGAAAACGTTTTCATGTGTGTGCCGTCCTGAAAAATTGGGCGCAGATTGGAGAAAGGCGCGGATTCTAGTCGACTCCGACAGGATATGTCAATCCCTCCGAAGCATTTAGGCAAATGGACAAAAAAAACGCGGCTCGCTGAGCCGCGTTAAATCCACACCAAAGGAGGAGGGTGGAGGAGACAACCTAGAATCCACAGAGTACAACCAGCAACAACGGGATTCACAACGAAGTGAATTTTGCGCGAGAGCGATCAACAAATCAAGCAATATTGCTGCGGCGCACAACACTATCAAAAATGCGCCAATAAAAAAATATAATGCAATGCAATTAATTGATTAAATTCAGTAATATTTAATTTGGATTAACAAAATTTAGTATAGTTAATTAACACATGCAAACATCGAAGCTGATAAATGACGCAGTGCACGACACTCATCACAACAGACCTCTAGCCGCCACTCCCCAATCCGATAGAATGCGACCCTCAAACAAAGAATGAGCAGACCATGGAATGCACAGTTAGATGGATGGGCACAGACGCAGGAATGGCGTTTGTCGCTGAAACCGGAAGCGGTCACGCGCTTGTAATGGACGGCGCCCCCGAAGCAGGCGGACGGAATATCGGCCCAAGGCCCATGGAACTACTGCTTGCGGGAACGGGCGGATGCACCGCCTTCGACATCGTACTGATATTAAAGAGGGGAAGACACGCCGTTAGCGGATGCGAAGTCAGCCTTAACGCAGAGCGGGCGGATTCCGACCCGAAGGTTTTCACCAAAATCCATTTTCACTACAAAGTAAGAGGAAAGTCCCTGAAACCCGATGCCGTCGAACGCGCCATCGCACTGTCCAAAGACAAATATTGCTCGGCTTCAATCATCATGGGCAAGACAGCTTCGATTACCCACGACTTCGAAATTATCGAAGAATCTTGAGGCCCTAAAGGCGATAAGCAAGACTCGTCATCACCTTGGCCGTTACCTTCATCAACTTTCGAAGCAACAACGGCAATTCAGCCGCCCCATGCTCGCAAGCCATCCGTGCATGCGCTATTTCGTCATCCCGCATCTGGCTAACAATTGCTCTGGAACGTAAATCACCAGAAGGCAAGCGCGCCAAATGCCCCGTGAGATGAGACTCAACCTGACGCTCGGTTTCAGCGAGAAACCCGAGATTCCATTTATCACCAACCAAACCAGCAAACACACCCAGAGACAGCGAACCCACATACCAAAGCGGATTCAAAAGACTTTTATGCCCACCGAGCTCTGCTATTCGCTGCTCAGTCCAAGCCAAATGCTCTGTTTCTTCGCACGCCGCAGCCTCCAGCGCTTTGCGAACCACCGGATCCCGCGACGTCAGCGCCTGCCCCTGATAGAGCGCCTGAGCACAAATCTCGCCGCTATGATTTACGCGCATCAATCCAATTACGTCGGACTGCTCAGCTTCGCTCAATTGCACTGGCGGCAGATCACTACCAGGATGCTGACGTCCGGATCTCGCAGGCAAAGCCAAGGTTCGCAACGCCCGATCAAACTCAACGATAGCGCGCTCAATGCTCATCACCACCACCTTTGATTGCCGGGATGACCACCGCGGACAAGTGCGTTACGCGCCTCCGCCACTGAGCCAACAATCACCCCGCCAGGACAGAAGTAATCAAGAAACAACGCGGCGTACTGACGGCTCGCGCCATACTCTGTAATTCGATACCATTTTTCATCCTTGACGCGAGACCAAGTCCCGTCGGAACGAGCCACGGCATACATACGCCGCTCACGAGTTTCGCAGCGCATACCCTCATAAGTGACGTTGCGAACGCCGTTTGGCGTATCGACATACAGCGTATAGCGAAGCACACCGTCAGCCCCAACCGTCAAAGAGCCGGTGTCTACAGAAAACCGATTCGGGTTCGCAGGACTCACTTCATAGGAAACCAGTTTTGGCATAACGGCCAAACTAGGCAACTCAAGCTCAGATTCACGCCAAGGCGCACTACCTTCGTAGTCCGCATCAGCAGCAGATGCAAAAGCAGCAAATCCAACAAGACAAGAAAACAGCAGCCTTCGCTTCACGAAGAACCTCCGAAGTCATCCTGCGAGCCATCGAGCGTGTGTGGCTCCGTAGCACGGCGCCCACGAGCCACGCGCCTTTCCTGCTCAAGGAAACGGACGAGTTCGCTCAAGGCCTGTTCATAAACACCGCGCTTGAATTCGATTACGGCGTCTAGTGGGACCCAGTATTCATTCCAGCGCCAAGCGTCAAATTCCGGTTTTGAGGTCGCACGCAAACAGACATCCGAATCGCGGCCGACAAGCCTCAGCAGAAACCAGATTTGTTTCTGTCCCTTGTAGGATCCGCGCCATTCCCGCTTGATCCACTGGTTCGGCACTTCGTAACGCAACCAGCCTTTGGTTCTCCCGAGAATACGAACATGCTCGGGCAGCAAGCCGACCTCCTCGTGCAATTCACGAAACATGGCATCCTCCGGCGTTTCACCGCGCTTGATGCCACCTTGCGGAAACTGCCAGGAATGCTCCCGTATGCGCTTGCCCCAGAAAACCTCGTTTTTGGCGTTACAAAGAATGATGCCGACGTTCGGGCGATAGCCTTCGCGGTCGAGCATAAATATCCTGCAAAATGATTGATTGACCCTAATTCTTTCACAAAGGCCGCCTGCGTGCAAAGGACGGGCTCCGTGTAAAATCCTCTTTTCGCAACGTTTTCAAGAGCATCCCATGCGCACATCGCAGTTCTTTTTCACCACTCTCAAGGAAGCCCCTGCAGACGCAGAAGTCATTAGTCAAAAAATGATGCTGCGGGCAGGCTATATCAAGCGAGCCGCATCCGGCATTTACACTTGGATGCCACTCGGCCTGCGCGTCTTGCGCAAGGTCGAAAGCATTGTTCGCGAAGAAATGGATGCAGCGGGAGCGCAGGAACTCTTGATGCCGGCGGTTCAACCCTTCGAGCTATGGACCGAATCAGGGCGCGGTAATCAATACGGCCCGGAATTATTGCGTTTCAAAGATCGTCATGACCGCGAATTCGTGATTGGGCCGACACACGAAGAAGTCATCACCGATGTCGTCCGGCGTGATGTCAAGAGTTACCGGCAGTTGCCCATCCATCTTTATCAGATTCAAACCAAGTTCCGTGACGAGATACGCCCCCGCTTTGGCGTGATGCGCGGCCGCGAATTTCTGATGAAGGACGGCTATTCGTTCCATACCTCATTTGACGATTTGGTACGCGAATACGGCAACATGTATGCGACATACAGCAAGATTTTCAGCCGCCTTGGACTCCGTTTTCGCGCAGTCGCCGCCGATACGGGCTCCATCGGTGGTGACGGCTCGCATGAGTTTCACGTTCTTGCAGATTCAGGCGAAGACGACATCGCCTTTTGTCCGACCTCTGACTACGCTGCCAACATCGAATTGGCCGAAGCAGTAGCCCCAAGTGCGCCTCGCGCTGCACCGCAAAAGTCATTGAAAAAAATTGCCACGCCGGGAAAAACGGCTTGTGTGGATGTTGCAGACGCTCTTTCGGTCGACATCAAAACCATTGTCAAATCCATTGCTGTCGTCAGCGAATCTGACAACGAGGAAAAAAAATTCGCTCTGTTCCTGCTACGTGCTGACCATGAGCTGAACGAAATCAAAGCGGGCAAAATCCCCGCCTTGGGGGCCTTCCGTTTCGCCTCCGACAGTGAGGTTCAAGAGTATCTGGGCTGCATCCCGGGTTACATCGGTCCGATTGCGGTCAACCGCGATAAAGTTGCTGTTTTCGCCGATCGAGCCGTTGCAGCCATGAGCGACTTCGTTTGTGGCGCCAACGAAGCCGGCTTTCACTTGACTGGTGTCAATTTTGGCGTGGACCTTCCAGAACCCGAGATCTTCGACATCCGCAATGTGATCCCCGGCGACCCATCCCCCGATGGCAAAGGCATTCTTGATATTTGCCGCGGAATCGAAGTGGGACACATTTTCCAGCTACGCACAAAATATGCGAAAGCCCTGAATTGCGCTTTTCTGGACGAGCAAGGCAAAAACCAGATCATGGAAATGGGCTGCTATGGTATCGGTGTTTCCCGAATCGTCGGTGCAGCAATCGAACAGGGCAACGACGAGCGCGGCATCATTTTGCCGGCCGCCATTGCACCGTTTGCTGTGTGCATCGTGCCTATGGGGTACCACAAGAGCGAGCAGGTTAAAGCGGTTGCAGATCAACTCTACAACGACTTGAAAAAGAACGGCGTAGATGTCGTTCTCGATGACCGCAACGAGCGCCCTGGCGTGATGTTTGCTGACATGGAGCTGATTGGTGTGCCACATCGCATCGTGATCGGCGAACGCGGTCTGAAGGAGGGTCAGGTGGAATACAAAGGTCGCAGCGACGAAGCGTCCACCATGCTTCGACAGGAGGAAACACAGGCCTTCCTGCAAGGAAAACTGTGCGTCTCCTGACCCTCATTTTTTTGCTGCTTGGGACGTCGGTCGTACAGGCCGGCGGACAAAAATACGAGCCACTCGCTGCCAGCGTACGCGCTGCACTACACGAAGCGGTATCTGACAGCCGCCCGCAGGTGAGTTCATTCAAATCACCGCTGGCAGCTGCGGATTGGCTGGGAGAAATGTCGCGCAGGCTCGAAAAACGTATTCCCAACCGGGATTACCGTATCGACCTCCTGCGCAGCATTCACTACGAAGCAACGCGAGCGGGACTGGAACCTGAAATGGTTTTGGGTCTGGTTCAGGTTGAGTCGGCATTTCGAAAATATGCCGTCTCGTCCGTGGGTGCCCGCGGCTACATGCAGGTCATGCCGTTCTGGATCAAGGTGATAGGACGCCCCGAAGACAATTTGTTCGATCTAAGAACAAACCTTCGTTATGGATGCACTATCCTCCGCCACTACCTGGACATCGAAAAAGGCGATCTCTTCCGTGCTTTGGGCCGCTACAACGGCAGCTTGGGCAAACCGGAATATCCCAATCTGGTTCGCGCGGCCTGGCAAAACCACTGGCAGCCCGACATGGCGGCGCAAGACCGCCTCGTCGGAATTACCCGCTAATCAGCGACCAAAGCCACCCATGCCGCCGGGCAGCATCCCCTTCATGCCGCGCATGAGTTTGCCCATCCCCCCTTTTGAGAATTGCTTCATCATTTTCTGGGTTTGTTCAAACTGATTGAGCAAACGATTGACCTCCTGCACTTGCACGCCGGCCCCAATCGCAATACGGCGCTTGCGGCTGGCCTTGATCAATTCCGGTTTGGCACGCTCTGCTGGCGTCATCGAATTGATAATGCCCTCAACTCGACCGATCATCTTGTTTTCAGCCCCAGCGGGCAGTTGACCGGCAGCTTGCGCGATTTGAGCTGGCATTTTGTCCATCAGCGCCGACAAGCCCCCCATATTCCGCATTTGTGCCATCTGCGCCTTGAAATCATTCAAATCAAAGCCCTTGCCTGATTTGAGCTTCTTGGCAAAAGCAACTGCCTTTTCTTCATCCAGCCCTTTCCGTGCCTCCTCGATCAGCGAGAGCACATCCCCCATGCCGAGAATCCGTGATGCCATCCGCTCCGGATGAAAGGCTTCCAGCCCGGTCAGTTTTTCGCCGACACCCGCAAACTTGATGGGCTTACCGGTGATGTGGCGAACCGACAGAGCAGCACCACCTCGCGCATCGCCATCGAGTTTGGTCAGGATCACGCCCGTCAGCGGCAAGGCCTCGTTAAAGGCTTTGGCGGTATTTACTGCGTCCTGACCCAACATGGCGTCGACCACGAACAGCGTCTCAATCGGATTGATTGCAGCATGCAACTGGCTGATTTCAGCCATCATGGCTTCGTCGACCGCAAGGCGGCCCGCTGTATCGACCAACAACACGTCATGGTAATGCCGCTTTGCCCAATCAATTGCCGAGATAGCGATTGCTTCCGGTTTTTCCCCAACATTGGAAGGGAAAAAATCCACGCCAGCTTGAGCAGCAACAGATTTCAGCTGCTCGATAGCCGCAGGGCGATAAACGTCACAGGAAACCACCAAGACCTTTTTCTTGTGATTTTCCTTCAGGAATTTACTCAGCTTCCCAACGGTTGTCGTCTTCCCGGCGCCTTGCAGACCAGCCATCAGAATGATTGCCGGCGGTTGCGTATTGAAGCTGATCCCCTCATGCGCATCGCCCATGATTCTGGTCAATTCAGCATGCACGACCCCAATCAAGGCCTGCCCGGGATTCAGGGCACCAATGACCTCCTGACCCACTGCTTTTTCCTTGACCGCCGCGATGAAATCCTTCACCACGGGCAAGGCCACATCGGCCTCAAGCAACGCCATGCGCACTTCCCGCATTGCATCGGAAATATTGGACTCAGTCAGGCGCGCTTCGCCCTTGAGTGTCTTCATGACGCGAGCAAGTCGCGTTGTCAGGTTATCGAGCATGTCGGATAGGCTTCTAGTAGAATTCGCGAATGGCCGACATTGTAATTCAGCTTCTGCCCCACATCCTCGCTGCCGTGACATACGGCGCCCTTGGTTACCACTTCTGGCACACGCGTTGGCGTGAGCACGAGGGGCAATGCATCACATCCCCAATGTACTCATGGGAGCGCACAGTAATTGGTGTCGCTTTGCTGCTCCACGCTCTAGGCCTCTACAGCGCGCTGATCAGCACAACGGGAATGCGCTTCTCGTTCAGTCTCGCGCTCTCGCTGATGATGTGGCTCGCGGTATTAATCTACTGGCTGGAAAGCTTCCTGGCTCGCATGGAGGGAATGCAACCCATGGTGCTACCCCTGGCCTCCGCCTGTACCTTGCTACCCGCAATTTTCCGAACAGACCATATCGTTGCCCATGCAGAGGCAATCGGATTTCAGTTTCATTTCCTTGCTGCCATGCTGGCGTATAGCCTGCTTACGTTATCTGCACTACACGCTATTTTCATGGGATTCACCGAGAACGCACTGCATCGGCGCTCATTTCGACGTAGCCTTGCCAGTCTTCCGCCGTTACTGGTCATGGAATCGCTGCTATTCAGAATGTTGACCGCTGGATTCGGGCTGTTGACCTTGGCTGTTGGCAGCGGACTCCTCTTCTCTGAAGCCTTGTTTGGGCGCCCCTTGCTGCTGGACCACAAAACGCTCTTTGCCATCGCGTCGTGGCTTATATTCGCAACCTTGCTATTCGGCCGTCACGTTTGGGGCTGGCGTGGAAAACGCGCCTTGCGTTGGACGCTAAGTGGTTTTGCCTTGCTGATTCTGGCCTATGTCGGTAGCCGGTTTGTGGTTGAAGTACTGCTCGGAAAAAGCTGAGGAAAATGGGAGAGCTTCCCTTATCGACGATGTGGGCAATTCTGATTGCCCTACTAGCGACATCCGCTTTTTTTTCCATGGCGGAAACAGCCATGATGGCATCCAATCGCTTCCGCTTGCGGCACATGGCGCAGAACGGGCATCACGGCGCCGCCAAAGCCCTCCATCTGCTTGATCACACCGACAAAATGCTTGGTGTCATCCTGCTGGGCAACAATCTGGTAAATGCTGCAGCCGCCACTTTGGTCAGCGTGATCACGCTGGCGCTTTTCGGCGAACACAAATGGGCGCTGGGCGCTGGAACACTGGTCGTCACCTTTGCCATACTCGTTTTTTCCGAGATCACCCCAAAAATCATTGGCGCCACCTACGCGGACAGATTGGCCCTGCTTTTCGGCTACGTACTCACTCCCCTTCTGAGTTTTTGCTACCCGCTCATCTGGTTCATCAACCTTTTTGCTGCAAGCATCCTCAAGGTACTTGGTCTGTCGATGCGCCCATCTTCCGAGAGCGCCCGACTCTCACCGGAAGAGTTACGCAGCCTGGTACTCGAGTCATCGCACGTCATTCCGCAAAAGCACCAAGCCATTCTCGGCAGCCTATTTGAGCTCAACGTGGTCAAAGTGGAAGACATGATGACACCGCGGAGCAATATTGAAATCCTGGACATCGATCAAGAAGCCGAAGACCTGCGTACTCAACTGAGCACCAGCCATCACAGCCGACTACCGGTTTGCCATGGTTCACTGGACAATTTGGTCGGCGTACTCACTGTCCGCAGGCTGCTCGCAAGGCTGAGGCACGCCACCTTTGACGCCGAGGTACTACAGGAACAACTGCAGGCCCCGTACTATATTCCGGTTGGCACAGCAGTCTTTGCTCAATTGGCTTTTTTTCAGGAAAACAAGCAGCGATTCGGCTTTGTGATTGATGAGTATGGCGAAATTCTCGGGATGCTGACCCTCGAAGACATCATCGAGGAAATCGTTGGCGATTTCACAACCTCGCTTCCAGGCCTGGAAAGTTCACTTGCGTGGGGCAATGACAACACCGTTGTGATCGAAGGATCAAGGCCTCTTCGTGACATTAACAGAATGCTCGGCACCAGCTTCCCTCTCGATGGACCAAAGACATTAAACGGCCTGATTATTGAATACTTTCAGGACATTCCTGAAGCCGGGATCAGTATCAAACTCAACGATATCCCGGTTGAAATTCTCCAGACTCAAGACCGAAGCGTTGTCACCGTGCGCCTGTTTCGACAAACGGGGCCTTGATACGCGCGAATAGCCTCTCGCCATGCACCTTTACAAACCACGTTTAGCGTAGCATCATCAAACGATAACCTTGGCAACCCTTTGGCAATCAATGGCAGCAACACCTCAATCTCCGCAGCTTAGTGGCTTGGCCCGCGCACTCGTTCAGGCTGGACGCCTGAAAGAAGCCGAAGCAGAAGATCTGGCTCAAAAGGCTCAAGCAGCCAAAACTTCACTGATCGATCAGATACTGGATAGCAAAAAAGCCAGCGCCTCTGATATTGCACGCTTTGTCGCCGAGACCTTTGGCTACCCTTTGCTCGATCTTGCTGCCTTTGACGATGCGCACATGCCAAAGGATGCCATCGACCGAAAACTGATCGCGACCCACAAGGTTATACCGCTGAACAAGCGCGGGAACCGTTTGTCCGTTGCCATTTCTGACCCGACCAATCTTGGCGCACTCGATGAAATCCGCTTTCAGACCGGGTTGACCGTAGACCCCATCGTAGTCGAACACAACAAGCTTATCCCCCTCGTTACGAAACACTCCGAGTCGGCAGCAGAGGCTCTCAGCAACCTGGCCAACGATGATCTAACCCTTGATTTCGCCGACGAGGAGTCAGCAAGCGCATCAAAAGCAGACGATGCCTCCTCGCAAGATATCGACGATGCTCCAGTCGTAAAGTTCATTCAAAAAATGCTGCTGGATGCCATCAACGACGGTGCATCAGACATTCATTTTGAACCCTATGAAAAGTATTACCGGATTCGCTTTCGCGTTGACGGCATTCTGCGCGAAATAGCCAAGCCCCCACTTGCGATCAAGGACAAACTGGCATCCCGGATCAAGGTAATTTCCAGACTGAACATTGCCGAAAAGCGCGTTCCTCAAGACGGCCGCATGAAGCTGGCAATTTCCAAAAGCCGCTCAATCGATTTCCGCGTCAGCACGCTACCGACACTACAAGGCGAAAAAATTGTCTTGCGCATCCTTGACCCTGCTTCCGCGACACTGGGTATTGAAGCACTTGGCTACGAGCCCGAACAAAAAGCCGCGCTGATGGAGGCAATTAGTCGCCCCTACGGCATGGTGCTCGTGACGGGGCCAACCGGCTCAGGCAAAACCGTCTCTTTGTACACTTGCCTGAATCTCTTGAATAAAGAAGGGGTCAACATTTCAACGGCTGAAGACCCGGCTGAAATCAATCTCCCCGGCATCAATCAGGTCAACGTCGATGACAAGGTTGGTCTAACGTTCGCAGCGGCGTTGAAATCCTTCCTCCGCCAAGATCCAGACATCATCATGGTCGGCGAAATCCGTGACATAGAAACTGCCGAGATCGCAATCAAGGCGGCTCAAACAGGCCACATGGTGATGTCTACACTACACACCAACGATGGCCCGCAGACACTGACACGCCTCATGAATATGGGCGTCCCGACTTTCAATATCGCCTCGAGTATTTTGCTGATAACAGCACAGCGCCTGGCTCGCCGCCTGTGCACATGCAAGCAACCGATCAAAGTACCGGAACAGGCTTTGCTTGATGCCGGTTTCAAGCAAACAGACCTTGATGGCAGCTGGACACTTTACGGTCCTGGCAGCTGCGAACGCTGCAAGGGTAGCGGCTATAAGGGCCGGGTAGGCATTTATCAAGTGATGCCCATCTCTGAAGCTATGCAAAAACTGATCATGAGTGGCGCCACCGCCATTGATTTGGCTCATCAAGCCAAGTCCGAAGGTGTCAAGGATCTCCGCGAATCAGGCCTCATCAAGGTCAAGCAAGGCCTTACTTCGCTCGACGAAGTACTCAGCACCACCAACGCTTAAGCCTCAAGGACGCCACATGGCAACTGCCTCTCGATCAAGATCACTGACAGTTAAGGAAAGTACTTTCCAATGGGAAGGCATCAGCAAGGATGGGCGACCAGTCCGAGGGGAATTGCGAGCAGCATCCGCAGCAGTCGTAAACACGACCTTGCGCAAGCAAGGCCTAACTAACGTCAAGGTCAAGAAAATCCGTGTCCCGATGGGAAAATCGATCACGGAAAAAGACATTGCCCTGTTCACGCGTCAGTTGGCCACCATGATGAAATCAGGCGTGCCTCTGCTGCAAGCCTTCGATATTGTGGGCCGAGGCCATACCAACCCAGCCGTCGGCAAGCTTTTGCTTGAAATCAAATCGGATGTCGAAACCGGCAGCTCACTCTCTCAGGCCTTCCGGAAGCACCCCCTCCGTTTTGACGCGCTCTACTGCAACCTAGTAGCAGCAGGTGAACAAGCTGGCATTCTTGACACCTTGCTCGACCGCTTGGCGACATATAAAGAAAAGATTTTGGCCATCAAGAGCAAAATCAAATCAGCAATGTTTTACCCAATCTCTGTCATTGTCGTTGCATTTGTTATTACGGCAATTATTATGATTTTTGTCATACCTGCATTCAAGGACGTATTCAAGAGCTTTGGCGCCGACCTTCCAGCGCCAACGCTCCTGGTCATCGCCATATCGGACTTCTTTGTAGCCTATTGGTGGGCGATATTCGGGATCATTGGGGGGGGGCTTTACGCCTTTTTCGAGAGTTGGCGAAAATCCGAACACCTCCAGATGACCATGGATCGGCTATTGCTGCGACTCCCGGTGTTTGGAGACATCATCCGAAAATCGGTTATTGCCCGCTGGACCCGCACACTTGCCACGATGTTCGCTGCTGGCGTCCCATTGGTGGAATCCCTAGACTCAGTCGGCGGAGCTGCTGGCAACCATGTTTACAAGGCGGCGACCCGTGAAATCCAGAATGAAGTCTCAAGCGGCACGAGCCTGACAATCGCAATGCAGAATGCGAATATTTTCCCTAACATGGTTACCCAAATGGTAGCCATCGGTGAAGAGTCAGGAGCACTGGACTCCATGCTATCGAAGGTCGCAGACTTCTTCGAGCAAGAAGTTGACGATGCAGTGGAAGCGATGTCCAGCTTGATGGAACCCATGATCATGGTCGTACTAGGTGTTCTGATTGGCGGGATGGTCATCTCCATGTACCTGCCAATCTTCAAACTCGGTGCAGTTGTCTAATGCCCCTGGAATCATCTGGCCTGCTTGCCTCTCTTGCTGGCCTCCTTGGGCTCTGCGTTGGCAGTTTTCTCAACGTGGTCATCTACCGCTTGCCGTTGATGATGGAAAGGGAATGGAAAGCACAGTGCGATGAGATGCTGGGCACCCAGCACCCCGGCATGCCCGAAACTTTCAATCTAGCCACCCCCCGCTCCCGCTGCCCAAGTTGTGGCCATCAGATTGGCTCTCTAGAAAACATTCCGTTAATCAGCTATTTCCTAATTCTCAAAGGCAAATGTTCAGGATGCCATTCGGCAATATCACCGCGCTACCCCTTAATTGAAGCCCTGACAGGATTACTCTCTGCCTTCGCTGCCTGGCACTTCGGCGCGACATGGATGACCGTTGGCGCCCTGCTCCTGCTTTGGTCACTGATTGCACTCACATTTATCGACCTGGATACCTGCCTTCTTCCCGACGCAATTACCTTGCCACTCCTGTGGCTCGGACTAGCCTTCAACCTCGCAGAGGTGTTCACCAATGCGCATGCAGCACTGATCGGTGCAATGGCAGGATATCTTTCCCTGTGGTCGGTCTATTGGCTGTTCAAGCTGGCCACCGGCAAGGAAGGTATGGGTTATGGTGACTTCAAGCTGCTCGCCGCCTTGGGCGCTTGGCTAGGCTGGCAAATGTTACCTAGCATCATCCTTCTTTCGTCGATCGTTGGCGCCATTTTTGGTGTTGTCTTGATCGTGTTTGCCAAACACGGCCGCAACACTCCGATTCCCTTTGGCCCTTACTTGGCAACAGCTGGCGTCATTGGACTATTCTTTGGGCACTCCTTGACAAGCGCCTATCTTGGTCTTCTCTATTAAAATCCTTCACGGCAGCGCCGGTGTAGGACATTGCTGCCTTCGGTTATAATTCAAGGTTTTGGAGGATTCCCATGCCGATCTACGAATATCGATGCGACTCCTGTGGTCACCAGAAGGAGCATCTGCAAAAAATGAGCGACGCCCCACTCACGACCTGTCCTGCATGCGGCAACGAAAGCTATGCAAAACAGCTTTCTGCTGCTGGATTTCAGCTTAAAGGTAGCGGCTGGTATGCGACCGATTTCAAGGGGGGTAGCAAACCCCAGACCGCACCACCCTGCCAGACCGGGGAAGGAAGCTGCTCGTCGTGCGTGGCCAGCTGATTAAACGTTATTTTCTGACAGGACTCCTGATCTGGGTCCCTCTGGTCATTACAGCCTGGGTATTGTCGGTCATCGTCAACACCCTTGATCAGTCGTTGCGCCTTCTGCCGGAGGTATTGCATCCGAAATATCTTTTCGGATTCGAAATTCCGGGCGCGGGTGCGCTGCTAACGCTGGCGATCATTCTGGTTACAGGGCTGCTGGCGGCCAATTTCATTGGCCAGAAACTCGTGAGCTGGTGGGACATCCTGTTATCTCGCATTCCGGTTGTAAATTCAGTCTACAAAAGCGTCAAGCAAGTCTCGGACACTCTGTTTGCACCCAATGGAAACGCGTTCCGCAAGGCCCTGCTTGTGCAATACCCTCGCCAAGGAATTTGGACTATCGCCTTCCTTACCGGAACACCGGGAGAAGCCATCAAAGACCATTTGCAAGGCCAGTATCTGAGTGTGTATGTCCCCACCACACCCAATCCGACATCCGGTTTTTTTCTGATGTTGCCTGCAAGCGAAACCATTGAACTCGACATGTCGGTAGATGAAGCCCTGAAATACATTATTTCAATGGGAGTCGTCAGTCCGGCCAAGCATGCAAAAATACTTCACAACACTTGAGCAACCCCACGGAATTTCCATGCGTACCCATTATTGCGGCCAATTGAATGCCACCCTTGACGGACAAATCGTCACTTTGTGTGGCTGGGCACATCGCCGGCGCGACCACGGCGGCGTCATTTTTATTGACCTTCGCGATCGCGAAGGTCTGGCCCAGGTTGTTTGCGACCCCGATCGTGCTGCCACGTTCGCCATCGCAGAATCAGTCCGTAACGAGTTTTGCCTGAAAATCACTGGCAAGGTTCGTCCACGCCCGGCTGGCACAAACAATACCAACCTCGCGTCTGGCGAAATTGAAATTCTTTGTCACGAGATTGAGGTCCTGAATCCTTCAGTCACGCCGCCGTTCCAGCTAGATGAGGACAACCTGTCCGAGAACGTTCGTCTGCTGCATCGCGTCATCGATCTGCGTCGCCCACAGATGCAAAACAATCTGATGCTGCGCTACAAGACAGCCCGCGCCTTCCGTCGCTTCCTGGACGATAACGGCTTCATCGACATCGAAACGCCGATGCTGACCAAGTCGACCCCGGAAGGTGCCCGCGACTATCTCGTGCCATCCCGCGTCCATCCGGGCCAGTTCTTCGCACTGCCGCAGTCGCCGCAACTGTTCAAGCAATTGCTGATGGTGGCTGGCTACGACCGTTACTACCAGATCACCAAGTGCTTCCGCGA
>CALAGF010000243.1 GCA_937892345.1 uncultured Rhodocyclaceae bacterium
CTGATTTCCGGCAAAGAAATGGCGCAGGTTTGATCTGCGCCATTTTGCTTTTGGTGCTTTTTTCCGGTTGACCGTGGCAGGCTCGCTGCGGACTGCTCAGGCCCCTTCAGGTCGGGGAATTTCCCTTCTTTTTCCCTATTGCCCGAACCCGTGATGGGCCAGTTTCTCGATGTTGTGCACCAGGCAGTACAGCTTCCACTGGGTGTCGACTTTCTTCCGCCCGCGTAGCGTGAATCGGTCCAGCCGTTTGTTGTGGCGCAGGTTGCCGAACACCGGTTCAACAGTGGCGAATCGTCGCCCGTAGCGCGCTCTGCCTGCTTCGCTGTCGATGGCCCGTTTCATCCGGTCGGTGTGGCTTTCTTCGGTTGTGTCGGCTTTGCCGCGAAAGAAGGCGACTTGCCGGACTTTCGTCTTCTCCGGGGTGCGCAGACATTGGGCCCGTTGCTCACAGGGCAGGCAGTCGCGTAGCGTGCCGGTGTATTTGGTGGCGAGGTGGCCGTTGTGGATGCAGTTCGTACCGTTGCGGTAGAGCGGCTTGCCGGCCGGGCAGGTACAAACGCCAGTTTCCGGATCGAGCGTGAAGTCCTGGGGACGGTAGCGTTTTGCGGCTTTCTTCGGATGCGCCTTGTCGTAGAGGGGATCGGGCTTCTGCTTGTGTTTCCCTTGGTCCTTGAAGCGTTCGTCCCGCCGACGCATGCCGTTGTCGGCGATCAAGGCACTGATCTTCTCTTCCGCCAAGGCTTTGAGGTTGCTTTCACTGTGGTAGCCGGCGTCGGCGGTGTAGAGGGTGGCCGGGGTGGCGTGCGCCTGTGTGGCACGGACGACTGGGAGCAGCAGCTCCTGTTCCGAACCGGTGCCGTGGGCCTGGGCTTCGATGATGATCTGGTGTTGGGCATCGACCGCCGCGACGCCGGTATAGCCCTGGATGACGCCTTTGCCGGTGGCCATCTTGAGGGTCGGCCGGGAATCGTGCGGAATCCTCGAAAAAATCTCTTAGTTGATTGTTATGACACAGAAAACCAGCTTAGCTAAAGCAAAGGCCGGTTTTCACCGGCCTACCCTCCTCAATTGAGGCTAGGCTCCGCAAGTCAGCGCCTTATTTGCGCTGACAAAAACGCTGTCGGGCTTGGATTTGAACTCGGTGTCAGGCTGGCCGTTGTGTGACTTGCACATCGGCGTAATGTAGTTGAGTTTCCGTAGCGATTCGTTCTTCATGTTCGGCAAAATGACGTGCGCCCCTATCTCGGCTTGGGATTCGCATCCCTGCACGTGGCATTTCGGTGTCGTGGAAGTTTTTGCAAACTTCTTCCAATGGCCCAGCCAGGAGCCACAACTGCAATTTTTGTCAGAGGTTCCATTCAGATTTTTCATCGTGATGGAGCCATTGCCGGTCAGTGTCTTGCTCATGTACATCCCCCTAAAGTGACCACGCACGCGCATGGCAATCCATGATATTGGGATTGCCCCAGGGAAATTCAATGGTCATTGGCCTTGGCTTGTTGATTCGACCTCCAAAATGCGGAACCCCTCATCCAGCGCCTCGACCTTGCGTCGGAAATCCAGTACGTAATCGCCGAATCGATTGATGTGCTCCAGCCGATATGGCGCCAGCCCAGCCAGGACTTCCTGGTTGATCAGAGCCCCCTCGGCCTGGAGTTGCTTTAGAACTCGGCTCATCCCTACCACGTTGTGCAAGATGACCATGTTGGCGATGAGATGGTTGTATTTGATGACCTTGCGTTGCTCGTGGCGTAGGTTTTCGGCGATCTCGCCTTCCCCGCCGAAGAAGAGCTTTTTTGCAAAGCCATTGAATTGTTCCGACTTGTTGGTCTCGGCGTGAATGAGCCGGCGCAGTTCGACATCGCCGACGTATTTCAGCAAGAAGATGGTTCGGACTACTTTGCCGAGTTCCTTGAAGGCGAAATACAGCTTGTTCTTTCGGCTGTAAGTACCCAAGCGGCGCAGGATAGCCGATGCTGAAATTTTTCCGAGCTTGATGGAGACAGCCACGCGTAGCATGTCTGGCAGATGGGTTTCGATCATCTGCCAATTGATGTCGTCGCTGAAAAGTCGGTCGATGTGCGTGAATTTCTTGGTGCTGTCGGGCCGATGGAACACCAGATCCTTGATGCCGCGGATGCGCGGCATCAGCTTGATTCCCAGTAAATGGGAAAGCGCAAACACCGTGTAGCTCTGGGCCTGGGTATCGCCATGGATGGTGTCTGGCCGGATATCCGAAGTGTTGGTCATCAGCCCATCAAGGATATGGGTGCCCTCGTAGGTGCCGCAGGAAATGAAATGGCTGAACAACGCAATGAACTTGTCGGAGACATGGTAATAGCCGATACCGCCATAGCCGCCGTAGCGGATGTGGTGCTCGGAAATCAGGTTCTGCTCGTAGAGGTTCCATTTCGTGCCGTCAGCCGAGGCATGCTTGCCTGATCCCCAGTAGCCAGGCAATTCGAACTTGTTGTAGGCATTGATGACCTTGACGATGGCCTTTTCCAGCACATCTTCCGTCACGTACTTGATGTTGAGCCAGGCGATCTGCTTGCGGCTCATGCCCCGAATCGAGCGCGCCGTCTGGGTCGGTCCGAGGTTGCAGCCATAACAGAACAAGGTGCTGATGACCCGCGGGCGCAATTCCTCGATCCGGCTTTCTGTTCCCATCAAAGGCCGAAACAACTTGTGCAATTGCAACCAGCGCTCCGTGTCGATCAGTACGTCGACGATACTGATGTTCTCCATGTGCTCGGTGATCAACTGGTCGATCGCCCTGATGCCGGGCGGCGGTTCGCTGGCTGGCGGTTTCTTCAGGATCAGCCGGCCATCGACGATTTCGGCATAGGCATTTTCGGGAAATTCGGCATCAACCGCCTCAGCCGTCTCCAGTAAAGCAGCCTTCAAGGACTCGGTAAATGCCCTAGAATCCGTTTCGACACCGGTAACCTCGCCATACTGCGCCAATTCCCGATTCAGGGTGTCGTCATCAACCAGTTGCTCCCGGTAGTCGTCGTAACGCTCACCGTGCTGGATGAACAGATCGCCCGACTTCAGTTCATCGCGGATCGCATACAGGACCGCCAATTCGAAGTAACGGCGGTTGATGGCAACGACCTGACCGTCGGCGCGCTCGGAGATGACCAGTTTCCGCCAGGTCGAGGGGAGCCACTGGAAGTCCTCCTCGGCATTCAGACCGACCAACGACAGCGGAACGACTTCGTGCCGGGTGCCACGTAGCGCCTGCAACGCTTTCATCATCCGGATCAGGGTATCGTCTTCACTGCTACTCTGCGGATTGACGATTTCGATACAGTTCAGCAACTGAGCTCGAACCATCTTGTAGGGCTGAATGAGAAATGGCAGGTGATTGCGCCCAGCGTAGGCCATGTGCTCATCGCAGATGGCCACCAGGTCATCGACCTCTGCGATCAGGCTACCGCCGATGGCTTCCACCCGTTGATGATCCGTGCCGTCGATCCGGTAGGCCAGCAACATCTCTTTCAACTGGCCGATCAGACGATCGGTCCGCTGTAGGTGTTCCTGCTGGTATTCCCCAAGTTTGTTGCGCGCCTGATTGTCCAGGTTTTGAAGCATGCGGACGAACAGGTCGGCCGCATCGTCGAGCGTCTGGGCAAATTGCGAGCGGATGTAGATGACGGCCAGCGCATAGCGCTTCTGGGGCTTCAGTTCCGCCATTTCTGTCGCATCCAGCGAACGGGCGATGTAGCGGTACTGCTTGAGTTTCGGAATGGGAATATCGGGGATGGGGAGTTGGTCGACCAGCAACTGGAGCCTACGGATATGTTGGAGATAGGAGCGAGTTTCCTTGTTGGTCGGTTTTTTTGGTTCGCGCTTGAGCAGGTTCCAGGTGCTGCTGGTCTCGCCCGACTTGACCTTCAACAGGTTGTCGATCAAGGCTCTCACCTTGGCATCAAGTTGGTCGGCAATGCTCGCAAAGTGGACGTCGTGGATCTTTTCCCGGGCCTGGATGCCCAACCGATCGAGCGTGGAGAAGCCGGGTAGCTCGTAGCGATGATGCACCAGTTCTTCAAGCATCACGTTGATGATGTCGGCCACCACATGCCGGCTGTCTGCGGCGGTTTCTGCAACATGCTGCAACCAGGCACGCCCCTGATTGTCCAACGGCCGAACATTTAGGTAGCGTCGCAACGCAGCAATCAATGTGGTGCGCGTCGTCGTTCGGTCGAACTGCCGAAGTTCATCGGCCCTCGGTGGCCGATACCCCGTTTGGGCCACAATGTGTTGGCGAATCACCGACGGGACATCCCTGATGTGGACGAAGTACCCAAGGCGCTGAAATAGCTTCAGGTAGATGAATGCAGCCGAGCGAGCAATGGGACGCTTTACGGTCTTGTCGATGAACGCGATTTCCTCGGGCGTCAGGGTATAAATCTCGTCGAGATCCTGTGCCGATGGGTCCGCTTTCAGGCGGGGATACGCGGTCTCGTGAAGCTGGGTCATGCGGGATCAATCCCAATGCCTGCCGGTGGCCGGGTCACGGCAGACCGCCTCCAGGAAGCACTCACGGGCATCGGCAATACGATGGAGTTCGTCGAGCAAGGTGTAGAGGTGCTCGTCCAGGGTGTCGGTTGAAGGCGTCGGGACGGAAATTTGATATCGACGGCCATCCTGATCCAACGGTTGTGCCTGGAACTGGGCAAGGCAAGTGTTCGTCATGTCCCGCAAGGCATTGGCGACACCGCGTCGGCCGCCATTGAAGGCAGACAAATCGATGGAAACCTCGATCATTGCGAGTGGGACCTCGGGCAGACTGGGCAACTGTGGGGTCGAGGCTGTTGCTGTTTCTGGCAGCGCCCGATCCAGTCCCTGCTCGAAACGCGCCTTCTGGTCGGTGCTGACCCCATCCAGATAGCGCATGGCAGCCTTCACATCACGCCAGCCCACGTAACTCATCAACTCCCGGATATCCCAGCCGCTCATGCCTGCCCACTGGGCGAACCCACGGCGTAGCGAGTGACTACTGAAGGTCTCTGCATCGGCCACACCTGCCCGGCTCAGCAACTTTCGAAGCATGGGAATGATACTGCTCGGGGTCAATTCGACTTCAGATAGATGCCCCCAGCGATCGACCTTGCGGAATAGCGGCCCTCCAGTCAGTTTGGACAAGGCTAACCAGTCTTCAACTGCCTCGACCGGACACAGCCGGGACAGTGCTGGACATGAGTAGCTTCGGCCTTCCAGGTTGCGATCTCCCTTGCTGCGCGGCAAGAAACAGGTCAGCCCCTCGCCAGGCTTGATTTCGATAAATTCGATGCGAAGGTTGGCCAGTTCGTCGGAGCGGAACCCGCGCCAGAAACCGAGGAGAACCAGGGCTCGATCACGGGTATGTCGCAGGGCGCTGGTCAAATCCCCCCGGCTGATTGCAGCCGCCGTGGCCGAAGTCAGCCAGTCGGCAACACCGCGCAGGATTTCCAGTTCCAGTGGCTTGGCCCGTTTTTCCTGGGCAGGATGCAGCGTTCGGATACCTTTCAACAGTTGCCGAATTTTTGGGGCTTTGGTCGGGTCCGGAAAGCCATGATCCTGATGCCAGCGCGACAGCGCCGCGAGGCGGTGCTTCAGCGTGTTCAGCGACAGGGATTCGGCATAGGCCGCCAGGTAGCGGGCAACCGAATCGATGGTTGCCGGCAACAAGCCTCCCCACTCGATCTCGAAGTGCTGGATGGCTGACGCATAGCTGCGTCGGGTATTGGCCCGTGCGGCGGCATTGAGGTAGAGATCGACCTGGCTCATCGCATTCCTAGCTGGATTCAGGTCCGTGCGCGCAGCGGCAGCGAGACTTGCGGTTCCAGCGCTTGGAGCACGGCGTGGGCCTTGAGTATGTCCTGATGTAACTGCGCATGCTTCGGGGCGTGTACGGTAACCACCAAGGCGTAGCGGATGGCAGGCGCCCCTGACGAAGCCTGGCCCCCAGCCTCGCGAGCGTTGTAATGCACGTCGAACAAGGGTTCAAGCAGGCTGCTACCGTAGTAACTGTGCTCAGCGTGCAGCACAGTTTCCCACTTACCCAGATCTGCCCGCAGTTCGGCCTCGGTCCGAAAGTCGGCCGATGGGAAAAAACTGACCGACGATGCATTGGTAGCACCGGCCTTGCGCTTGCTGCTGTTGGGTCGAAAGGTAATGCCGAGGCCGGCTTTCGTGTAGGCGCCGGCATCCTGAGGATCGACCGGGCTGGCGTAACAGAAGGTTGCCCGTAAACGCACCTTCCCCTCCAGCTTAAAAGCCGGCAAGGGAATCGGTGCGCGCAGGAATTTTCCTGGACGTAGCTCGCCCTGATAGATGATTCGAGCTACCCCGTCGTCACAGGTGATCAGGCGATTGATGTCCGACGGGACACGTCCCCAACCGACATGATGCACATCGTGCTCTTCATTGCTTTCGCAGCCATGGACCAACAGCGTCTTGATGGTCAACGGATGTACAGGGTCGCCCAGAATAGCCCGGATACCAACTGCCGAGCGCAGCGCGAGTGGTGCCGCGAAGCTGGTTCCCAGCGTGGCGGCCAGGTTCGGTCGGCTGCCAGAGGCTGCTACGTGAAAATACTCCTTGGGCGCGCCGCCAAACGCCACCACATCGGGTTTCCGTCTTCCCGGGCTACGACCGGGGCCGGTGGCGCTGTAACCAGCGCGTTTCCAATCCGGGCCGCTTCGATCGGCGGCGCCCACAGACAACGCATTCACGCTATCAGAAGGCACCTGGATACGGTTAAGGCCAAGTGCTGCATCGCGTTCCCCATTATTGCCGACTGCAACAGTCATCAGGGTTTCACCATCGCTCAAAATGCTGTCGATCACCGCTGTCCAGGCGTGAACATCCTGGTCCTCGACCGGCAGGTCCGGACCCAGGCTGAGGTTGATGAACTGGTATTGACGGGAGAGCAGTACGGTTTCGACGTGGCCGAGCGTGCGATACAACTCGTAGGGATCTTCTCCGTCAATCTTGGCATCCAGCACGCGATGATGGTCAACCGGCGCGTAGGGGCGTTCTGCCGCTGCTTCCGGCTCAATTGGCCCAAACAGCAAAGCCGAGGTAACGCCGAGTCCATGCTCGGTGAAGTCGGGTACGTCGCTTGCCTCCTCGTCGGCCAGGAAATAGCGGCGGACATAGCCATCGAGGATGTGCTCCGCCGGTAGGCCGCCATCCAAGACAGCGACCTTGGGTTCGCGAGAAAGTGGCTCGCCGCTTGGCAACGAGAATGACACCGCCAGCGGCATGCTGCGGGTGACCGGACGTGCCGCCCGCAAGTGCGGCATCGGCCGGACGACGCGGGTCAGGGTGAACTGGGCCAGGTTTTCTAGGGCGGCAGCCTCCCCCTCGACCGCAACGAACAGCAGGCGGCCCGCTTCAAATTCGAATTCGCCATTGACCCTGAAGCCGCAGTCCTTGGCGTAGTCAGCGAACATGGCACGAACATCCGAGGCGTCGCCTTCGGGGGGTAAATGCAGGCCGACCTCGAAAACGTGGCCGATATTGGCGCCCTCAAGATGCAGGCGATCAGATGGGGTCATGGCGGCAAAGGTCTCGATGCGAGCAAACTGCTCGGCGACCGGCATCTGTTCGTTCAGGTTTCGGGCGAAAGCCGGGAAGTTTCCCAGTGCCGCCCGCGTGCCAGCCACGAAAAGTTCCGTGGTTTCTGCTTCCGGCGGCGCCTTCTTCTGAGTTTGGCGGCGCGGCTGGATACGGCGGGTCCGCGACCCGACCGAGGCGAGGCCGACCTGATCGAGCAGCAGCTTCGGGAAAAACGACTTGGCCAGGTAGGCCGGGTGCAATACCAGACGGGCCACCGCTAAATCATCGGCACAGGCCTTCGCCGGTAATTCTTGGAAAATGCTGTTGGCTAACTCGATCTCCGGCACGATGATGCGCTTGGCCTCGCCAAGCGTATAGGGGTGAGCCTTGTCGCCAACCTTCTTCTTGGGCGCTTCGATGGGATAGGTCAGTAACTCGGCACGGCCGATCAGGTATCGCGTAGTCATTTATTTGAGCCCCCTGCCTTTGCGGGGTGATGGTCCCGCGTGTTTGCGAATGGTGTCGCGAGCGACCCCCGTCATCTGGCTAATCTGCATGTGAGTGTGCTGGCCCGCCTTGGCCAGTTCGATTGCTAGATTGAGGCGTTCTGCCTTGCTCAAGGCTTCCTGACGCTGGCCCAGTGCCGAGCCGATCAGTTGTTCTAACGGTGCTGTCTGCAAGGCATGGCCACGACGCAAGGCGTTAATGCTACGTTCGACATCCGACAGCGACTGCCCCTGTAGGCCGGCGGCCAGCACATCGACCCAAGACTCAAACAGTTTCAGGTCGTCGCCAAGGAATCGCTGGATGGCAACCGCAATCGCCGAGGCATCCGGTGCGTCGAACTTGAGGACCAGATCGAAACGTCGCCACAGCGCCGGATCGACCAGCTCCGGATGATTGGTGGCTGCCAGCAGTAATCCGCTGTCCGGCCACTGGTCGACTTCCTGCAACATAACGGTGACCAAGCGCTTCAGTTCGCCGATATCGGATTCATCGCTGCGCCGTTTGGCGATGGCGTCGATCTCATCGAGCAGTAGGACGGCGGCGTGCTTCTTGGCGTGGTCCAGGGCGGCACGCAGATTGTTGCCAGTCTTGCCAAGCAGGCTGCTCATAACCGCTGTCAGGTCGAGCACCCATAGGGGCTTGCCCAAGGCGCTGGCGATCCAGCGGGCCGAGAGCGTCTTGCCGACCCCGGGTGGTCCAACCAGGATGGCTGAGCGGGTCGGGCTGATACCGCGAGCGGCCAGTCGTTCGCGTTCCTGGCGTTCGCGGATGATGGCGCCGATGGCGTCATGAACGCCGCCGGGAAGAATCGGGGGAGCCAGCCCTGCGCGATCATCGAAAACCCGGATCAGCGCCAGTCGGGAGTCTCCGTCGATGGGGAGCGGCGCCTCGTTTGGCTCCATGGCCGGTGCGCCGCGCCGCAGGATTGAATTACCCGCCGAGCGGGTTTGGGAAGCCTTCAGTGATTGGTCGAGACGTGCGGCTAACTCAGGGCGTTGCTGACGATACTTGCGTATGAGACGCGCCAATAGCAAGCGGGTATCCTCATGAGAGTCTGAGGCGGCAAGACGGGCCAAATTGGCGAAATCATCTTCAATGCTATCAACGTCGCCGGATGTTGCTTTTTTTGCCACGAAATTGCCTTTTTCCACATGTTTTATTGTGACGAATTTTATGACGAAATTTATTTTGTAGTCAATAACCAGGATTGGGACTGCACCAAGTACCGCACTTACGATTTACTGTGATGTTCTATGTGAAGTGCCAACATGGACGCCGGCAACATGGTTGGTCGGCATCTTTTCGTTGGCTACAGACTGAGACAGCTCCTTTAGGATGCCGCAGTGCTGAACCTGGCGATTGTCTGGGCAGCGTTGGCGTAGTTCACGCAGTTGCCGCTCCAGTTCCTGCAGTTCGACAATTCGTTGAGCAACGTGGCCGATGTGCTCGTCCAGCAGTTGGTTGACCACGGCACAGTTTTCGTCAGGCGACGCCTTGAAATTCAGCAGAATGCGGATCTCATCAAGGGTCATGTCCAGGCTGCGGCAATGGCGTACAAATATCAACTGTTCCAGATGGGGTGATGAGTAGATGCGGTAGTTGCCTTCGCTACGCATCGTTTTCGGAAGCAACCCGGCTTGCTCGTAGTAGCGAATTGTTTCTGCACTCGTATCTGCCTTTTTCGCCAACTCACCGATTTTCATGGATATCTCCTGACGTGGCTTTAGCCTGTTGACCTTGGAGTGACTTTAGAGTTTCTAATGGTGCCATCACTTGGAGACAGCCATGAAACAGATTAACGATCCTTCCCCCCCGGTAGATGCCGGACAACATTGTGGATGCAAGACTGGATGTGCCTCAAAAGCAACGTCAGAAATTGCTTCTGCTACTTCAAGAGAGTCGGTAGCGGACACCAATTGGGGAATTTTTCGTATTCCAGCCATGGATTGTCCCAATGAAGAAAATGATATCCGCAAGGCGCTGACTGGCATTGAGGGGATTCGGTCACTACGCTTCGAACTGTCGTCCCGGACCCTGACCATCGATGGCGAGCAGTCTGCTCAGGAAATCGCGTTACAGGTCGTCCGCCAGCTCGGTTTCGAAGCGCAGCCCATCGAGCATGAACAGAAGACCGAAAGCCCATCAGGTCTCGGCGAGATCAGTAAAGCATTGATCGCACTGGCATTGGCCATCGGAGCCGAAGCTTTGGATTTCTTTGCACCTGATACCCTGCTACTCAAGGGGCTGGGCATGGCGTTGGCAGCGGCTGCCATTGCGTTCTCTGGATTCTCCACCTATCGCAAGGGATTGTCCGCATTGCGGCGCGGTCAATTGAACATGAACGCCCTGATGGGTGTGGCGGTGACTGGCGCTTTCCTGATCGGTCAATGGCCGGAGGCCGCTATGGTCATGGCGCTTTACGCCATCGCCGAACTAATCGAGGCCCGGTCCGTCGATCGGGCTCGCAACGCCATCAAGGGGCTCCTCGCCTTAGCCCCGGAAACCGCAGAGATTCGCCAAGGCGACGGTGGCTGGCGGGAGACGCCGGCCGACAAGGTTGTCATCGGGGCACAGGTGCGGGTCAAGCCTGGTGCCCGCATCCCGCTGGATGGACGAGTGACCGCCGGCAGCAGTGCCGTCAACCAGGCGCCGGTCACCGGCGAGAGCATTCCTGTGGACAAGACGACTGGCGATCCTGTTTTCGCCGGCACCATCAACGAGACCGGCATGCTGGAATTCGAGGTGACGGCTGCCGCCAACAACACGACCCTGGCTCGCATCATCCATGCAGTCGAGGCAGCCCAAGGCACGCGGGCTCCAACCCAGCGTTTCGTTGATCGCTTTGCCGCCATTTATACGCCGGCCATTTTTGCAATTGCCGTGGCCGTGGCCATTGGCGGCCCCTGGTTGTTCGACTGGATGTGGACACAGGCGCTCTACAAGGCACTGGTTCTCCTGGTAATTGCCTGTCCCTGCGCGCTAGTTATCGCTACGCCGGTTACAGTTGTCAGCGGACTGGCCGCAGCCGCTCGGCGCGGCATCCTGATCAAAGGCGGCGTCTATCTGGAAGAAGCTCGCAAACTGCGCGTCATTGCTCTCGACAAGACCGGCACAATTACGGAAGGCAAGCCTCGTCTGGTCGCCACGGAAGTGCTGTCGGCCGCCGAACCTGAATCGAGGATTCTTTCCTGGGCGGCCAGCCTGGCCGGCCATTCGGACCACCCCGTTTCAAAGGCTATCGCCACCAGCCTGAACCTACCGGAAAACGGCCTCACCGACTTTACTGCTCTTCCCGGTCGCGGCATCGAGGCCCGCCTGGACGGCCATACCTTGATTCTTGGCAATCATCGCTTGATCGAGGATCGTGGACTGTGCAGCCCCGAGATCGAGGCGCGTCTTGCCGTTCATGAAAATCAGGGGCGAACCGCCACTCTGCTGGCTACCGAGGGTCGGGTACTGGCCATCTTCGCAGTAGCCGACACCATCAAGGAAAGCTCGCGGGAAGCGATTACCGATCTGCATCGTCTGGGTGTCACGTCGGTCATGCTCACCGGCGACAACGTAGCAACCGCAACCAGTATTGCCCGCCAGGCGGGAATCGACGATGCACGAGGCAATCTGCTGCCGGAAGAAAAGCTGGCTGCCATCGAAGAACTGCAGGGGCGCTATGGACCGACAGCAATGACCGGTGATGGCATCAACGATGCGCCCGCCTTGGCACGCGCCGATATCGGTGTCGCCATGGGAGCTGCCGGCACCGATACCGCCATGGAGGCAGCCGATGTGGTGATCATGAACGACGATTTGCGGCGTATTCCGGAAACCATCCGTTTGTCCCGCCAGACACACGCCGTGCTCTGGCAGAACATCGCACTGGCCTTGGGCATCAAGGTCGTATTTCTCGGGCTCGCGGTGTTCGGAAATGCCACGATGTGGATGGCGGTATTTGCTGACATGGGCGCCAGTCTGCTGGTCGTCGCTAACGGCCTGCGAACGTTGCGAACCTCTGCGCCGCAAACCAGAGACTGAAGACCCGTTGGCCTGCATCGGCGAAAGCAGCGAGGCCGTCAGCAGTCCAGTCGTACGCCTATTTCGGTCTCGCCATCGGCGGATATTGCGAATGCCTCCCCGTCATGCATCCGGGCAATCGCGCTTACGATGGCGAGACCCAGTCCATGATTTTGGTGGCCGTGACTACGTGACGTGTCTACGCGGAAAAAGCGATCGAAGATGTGGGGCTGGCTTGCAGCAGGAATCGGTTCCCCCTGGTTGATCACCGAGAGCTTTAGTTGTCCATCTGCTTCCGGCGCTATCCGGATCAAGATTGCACTTCCGTGCTCAGCATACCGGGCCGCATTATTCAGTAAATTGGACAGTACGCGCCGTAGCAGTGCAGCATCGAATAGGCCGGATGCATCACCTTCAATCGACAACTGAAGGTCGGACTCAATCAGCACTGCTTCATAGTAGTCAGCCACCTCCGTGCAGAGTTGGGCGAGGCTTTGAACGGGTATCCGCCGGGCTTTTGCACCCCGGTCGGCTTGCGACAGGAACAGCATGTCATTAACAATGCCCGACAGCCTGTGCATTTCTTCGAGATTCGCACCGATGCAATCACGCAGATTTTCATCCTTGTCGTTGCTACGCAAAGCCAACTCACTGCTAGCGATGATATTCGCCAACGGCGTTCTCAATTCGTGCGCTACATCGGCATTGAATCCTTCGAGCTGCTGGTAGGCTTTTTCCAGTCGGTTTAGCAAATCGTTGAACTGATCGACAAGCACTTGTAGCTCGGCGGGAATCCCCTCAGTTTCCAACCGTTTGTCGAGGGAAAGTATTGCGAGACAGCGTGTTTGCTCAGCCAGTGTCCGAATGGGGGTCAGCCCAAAATAAACGAGCAGGTAACCGCCCACGGTGATCGCAGCACTGCCGATCAATGCAGCCCCCCAGAGAATGGCTGCGAGGCGATCCAGAATAGCCTCGTCGGGTGCAGTGTCGAGCGCCAATTCGGCAACGGCAAAATCTGTCCTCGAAGCTTCCTCGGGGAGTGCAAGCGAGAGAAAGCGCGCTTTTAACGGCCACGCACTTGGCGTCGAAATGAAACGAGCCTCACCCAATCTATCGAGTAACTTGAGATGCAAGTCCCGATTGATCTTCAGAAGATCTTCCAGATCATGCTCCAGTGTTCCCGGTTGCAGGTGTGCCGGCGTTTCTTCAAACAGGTGCTGAATTGCCGTACTGAGCTTTTCAAGGCGTAGATCCTGTTGTGACTCAAGATTGATTTTGACCGAGAAAAATACTCCGAGACACAAACATCCAAGGACACCCAAACTTAGTGAGGCGAGCCAGCGTACAAGGCGACCGCTCAGCGTCGGATTAATCTGTTTGCCAAGTTTCATTCGCGCATTTCGAGGACATAACCCATGCCTCGTACGGTGTGCAGTAGTTGGAGCTCGAAGGGTGTATCCATTTTGGCGCGAAGTCGCTTGATCGAAACTTCGACTACATTGGTGTTGCTGTCGAAATTCATATCCCAAACCTGCTCGGCAATCTCGGTACGCGATAGCACCTCGCCTTGTTTCCTCAGAAACAGAGAAAGCAGCAGGAACTCCTTGGCACTCAGGTCGATACGCTGACCATTCCTGGAAACCTTGCGGCGAGCCAGATCCATTTCAAGATCGTGCAATGCCAGACGGTTTGACGTGCTTTCCGGTTGATGCTGCGCCGAGCGGCGCAGCAGTCCCTGGATTCGAGCGATCAGCTCAGAAAAGGCGAACGGCTTGACCAGATAATCGTCGGCGCCAGTCTGCAAACCGTTGACCCGGTCTTCCACTTTACCCAGCGCGGTCAGCATCAAGACCGGGGTTTGTTTTTGGGTACGCAGGGCAGCCAGCAAGGCAAGTCCGTCCATGCCAGGCAGCATGGAGTCCAAGATGATGGCGGAGTAATCAAACTCCAGACTCATGTGAAGTCCGGTTACTCCGTCATGGGCAAGGTCGACAACGAAGCCTGCCGTACCCAATCCTTTTTGCAGATACTGGGCAAGCTTTTGCTCATCTTCGACAACCAATAGTTTCATTTCTTTCCAAATCGAAAGATGTCAATTTTGTAAACTTCCTGTTGGCGTTCTGTCAGTGCTGTTTTTTTATAGTTCACCCATGCCGTTCAGTTGTTCGGCATACATCAAAACCGATGAACGAAACATCAATGAAGGAGTTCCATCATGAACGTCAAACAAGCCCTTTCCATCCCCGTTCTTTGTGCCGGTTTGCTCCTGTCAGGTCAGGTGTTGGCCGACTCGGTCATGCACAGCACGCCGGAGGGCGCGACAAAATTCTACCCGGCGCACGGTTCGGGCAGCAAATCCGCCCAGCAAGTGCAACAGGAACTCGATGACTTCAAACGCAATCCAGTAAGTGCGGACGGCCAGTATCGTTATGTTGGCGGTGATCAAGGCTGGGTGCTGATTCCGCACGAATATGCCTATCGCGATGGGAAATGGCAACACGTCGACAAACTCCAGCACAACACACCTGCGCCATCCGTGCAAATGACGCCGGAAGAAAAGAAGCAACGCGAGGCGTTGTACCAGGGTGGTTAATTCCGCCCCGAGGACGGATATGTTGTCCATCGGACGATGACCAGGAAAACCCTGGTCATCAGCAACTCGCCTTTCCATACATTCCCCCCGCAGGCTTACTGCTTGAACACATTTTGTTCTGTTACCATTCATCCCATGCGTCGCTGGCTATCTATTTTCCTGTTGATTGTTTTGCCGCTCCAGATTTCCTGGGCGGTCGCAGCGACCTATTGCCAGCACGAAACGGGATCGACGAAGCACTTTGGTCATCACGACCATAAGCATCAAGCCGAGGATGGCGAGAAGCTTGCGAAAGGCTCGGTCTCTGATGTGGACAATGATTGCGCAGTCTGCCATGCAGGCTGTGTTGCTGCATTGACCTCGTTCAGCAGTTTGCTGCCCAAGGTGGGGGCTGTTGCTGATCATTTTCGGACAGTCCTGCTTTGGGCTTCCCCTCCAGACGAACAGCCTGAGCGTCCTAACTGGTCCATCTCCGCCTAATCGGCGGGGCTTGGGCATTTTCCCAAATCTAATTGCTGCGGCCTAAGCCGCGTGCTGTGCCACTCTGTCAGTCAGATGGCGCCCCGCCGATTCCCCAACGTGTATTTCATCACTGGAGAATCGGATGTACCCAAGAAATTTTGCTGTCACGTTGCTGCTCCGAACCTTGTTCGGATTCTCAGTGCTTGCCAGCACAAACCTATCGGCGCAGATGCAGGACGCGCTGTCTGTTGCGACGTTTGCACCTGCGCTCGCCAAGGAACCATCTGGTTCCTTGACCCTATCGGCGGCGATTGATCTCGCGCTAACGTTCAACCCGGAATTATCTGCAGCCACGAACGAATTGCGTGCTGTCGAAGGGGCCGTAATCCAAGCTGGCATTTTGCCCAATCCGGAAATTTCGACTTCCGTTGAAGATACGCAGAATAAGGCCACGCGAACCACAACTATCCAGCTGAGCCAACGGATCGAGCTTGGTGGCAAGCGCTCCGCCCGAATTGCCTCTGCCGAGCGGGGCCGTGATGTAGCAGCAGCCGATCTGGCAGCGAAACGCCTTGACATACGCGCAACCGTGATCGGGGCCTTCTTCGATGTTCTGGTTGCTCAGGAGCGTATTCAACAGGCCGAGGACTTGCTCGGCCTGGCCCAACGCGCTAGCCAGGCGGCTTCACGACGCGTGACTGCCGGAAAAATATCGCCGGTTGAGGAAACAAAGGCCCGTGTGGCGGAAGCCTCGGCACGAGTGGAGTTGAATCAGGCACAACGCGAACTGGTGTCGGCCCGAAAGCGTTTGGCCGCAAGTTGGGGAAGTTCGACGCCACGGTTCGAACAGGTCGAAGGGCGTACCGATTTGTTGCCGCCGGTCCGTTCCGCCGAAGAAATCACTCGCCGCTTGAACGCTTCTCCAGCACTTCTTCGAGCACGCCACGAAGCCGATCGCTTTTCTGCTATCGCCGACTTGGAGCGTTCTCGCCGGATTCCTGACGTCACCGTCAGCCTGGGAACCAAAAAGGCTGAAGAGCTTGGGCGCAACCAAACCATTGTGGGTATCTCAATTCCCTTCCCGATTTTCGACCGCAATCAGGGCAATGTGCTTGAGGCGCAGCGTCGAGCCGACAAGGCGCGGGACGAACTCAGTGCTACCGAGGTTCGCTTGAGTACGGAGGTAGCACAAAACGAGGAGCGTCTAAAGGCGCTGGTTGTTGAAGCGCAAACCCTGCAAAGCGAAATCATGCCGGGCGCCCGTAGCGCCTATGACGCTGCCAGCAAAGGATTTGAACTGGGGAAATTCAGTTTTCTGGAGGTATTGGATGCTCAACGTACCTTCTTTCAGGCGAGAGCCCAATACCTGAGAAGTTTGTCTGACGCTCATCGGACCGCTGCCGAACTGGAGCGCGTCTTGGGCTCCATCGATTCAATGTCATCTGCAGTCCCCAGCCGTCCGTAGGAGCACGTCGTGAAAATGAATTTCAACAAGAACACTTTCAATCTCACCAGAAAGCAAGGGATCGCCATTGCCGTGATTTTGGCGACAGGAATTGTCGCCGGCACTTGGATACTGGGGGGCAGTACTTCCCAACCTGCTGGAGAACAGCATGAACACGCCAGCCATGCAGAAGCCAAGGGGCATGCCGATGCCGAGCATCATGGCAGCAAAGCTGGCGATGGTCACGAGCATGCCAAAGAACATGGAGATGCAGAGCACCATGAGGATGAGCCCCAATCGGGGCCGCATGGTGGCAAGCTTTTTACCGAGGATGGTTTTGGTCTGGAATTGCTGTTGTCCGAAGATGGTGGTGAGCCAGGTTTCCGTGTCTGGTTGTTCCAGGAAGGAAAGCCGCTTGCACCAACTGCAGCAAAAGTCTCGATAACACTGACGCGACCGGGTGAAGAGAAGCAGGAAGTCCTTTTTTCAGCCGAGAAAGACTATCTGAAGAGTACCAGCCGAATTGCAGAGCCGCATGTGTTCGAAGCTTCCATATCGGTGCTAATGGGAAACACCCCATTCCTGTTCATCGATACCCGGGAAGAAGGAAAAATCGAGCTAACGGACGAGCAAGTTAAAGCTGCTGCCATCGGTATCCAGAGGGCCACTCCCGCCAAAATCAAAACAGCGGCTCAGCTTCCCGGCGAAATCCGGTTTAACGAGGACCGTACCGCGCATGTCGTACCTCGTCTTGCCGGAGTCGTCGAGAGTGTTCCTGCCAATCTGGGACAAACGGTCAAGCGCGGTCAGATTCTGGCTGTGATCGCCAGCACTGGCCTTTCGGAACAACGCAGCGAACTTCTGGCAGCACAGAAACGCTTTTCGCTCGCCAAATCGACCTATGAGCGAGAGAAGAAGCTCTGGGAAGAAAAAATCTCTGCCGAACAAGACTACCTGCAAGCCCAGCAAACTTTAAGGGAAGCCGAAATCGCCGTTGCCAACAGCCAGCAAAAGTTGATTGCGCTGGGTGCCGGTGCCACGGTTTCGGGCAGTCTCAATCGTTATGAAATCCGCGCACCTTTCGACGGCATGATCGTTGAGAAACACATCGCGCTTGGCGAGGCAGTCAAGGAAGATGCCAGTATCTTCACGATTTCCGACTTGTCTTCCGTATGGGCGGAAATTGTCGTTCCTGCCAAGGATTTGAACGTCATCCGGGTTGGTGAAAAGGTCGTTGTCAAGGCAACTGCCTTCGACTCGAAAGCCGAAGGCAGCATCTCCTACGTGGGCGCATTGCTCGGGCAGGATACGCGCACGGCCAAAGCGCGGGTCACTTTGGCCAACCCGAAGATGGCTTGGCGTCCTGGATTGTTCGTAAATATCGAAGTCGTTTCCAGTGAAGCCGAAGTTCCAGTCAGCGTTCTAACCGAAGCTATCCAGACGCTTGGTGACAAGAGCGTCGTTTTCATCAAGGTGCCTGACGGTTTCGTTGCACAACCGGTGACATTGGGCCGTTCGGATGGCAAATTCATCGAAGTGGTTAGTGGAATGAAAGCAGGAACCCCTTATGCAGCGTCAGGCAGCTTCGTCCTGAAGTCGGAACTCGGCAAGGGTAGCGCCGAGCACAGCCACTGAGGCGAGGGAGAACAACATGTTTGAACGCATCATCCGCCTCGCCATCGAACACCGCTGGCTGGTCTTACTGGCCGTCCTCGGCATGGCCGGCTTGGGAGTCTATAACTACCAGCGCCTGCCGATTGACGCAGTACCCGATATCACGAATGTTCAAGTACAGATCAATACGGCAGCGCCGGGCTATTCACCGCTCGAAGTCGAGCAGCGCGTGACCTTTCCGGTCGAGACAGTCATGGCCGGCCTACCTCACCTGGAGCAGACCCGTTCCCTGTCGCGTTACGGCTTGTCGCAGGTTACGGTGATTTTCAAGGATGGAACGGATATCTATTTTGCCCGCCAACTGGTCAATCAGCGGATTCAGGAAGCCAAGGAAAAACTCCCTGCCGGAATAGCGCCGGCAATGGGGCCCATCTCTACTGGCCTGGGTGAAATCTATCTCTGGACGGTAGAAGCAGAGGACGGCGCCAAAAAGCCGGATGGCACTCCCTATACACCGACTGATTTGCGCGAAATACAAGATTGGATCATCAAGCCGCAACTGCGCAACGTGACAGGCGTGACTGAAATCAACTCGATTGGTGGCTTTGCCAAAGAGTATCAGGTAGCACCCAGCCCGGAAAAGCTGGCTTCCTACGGCCTGACACTTCAGGACGTGGTAATCGCCATCGACCGCAACAACAGCAACGTCGGCGCCGGTTATATCGAGAAGCGCGGCGAACAGTATCTGATTCGTGCTCCTGGCCAAGTGCGTAGCATCGAGGATATTCGTAACGTCATCCTGGGCAATGTCCAGGGCGTGCCGATCCGTATCCGCGACGTGGCCGATGTTGGCATCGGTCGCGAGCTACGTACTGGTGCCGCCACTGACAACGGGCGTGAAGTCGTTCTGGGTACCGTGTTCATGTTGATTGGCGAGAACAGTCGCACCGTCTCACGAGCGGTCGACCAGAAAATGGTCGAAATCAACCGCAATCTGCCGGAAGGCATCAAGGCAGTGACAGTCTATGACCGCACCGTCCTTGTGGACAAAGCGATCAATACCGTCAAGAAGAACCTTCTGGAAGGGGCGATCCTGGTCATCGTCATTCTGTTCCTGTTCCTCGGCAACATGCGGGCGGCTGTAATCACCGCCATGGTGATCCCGCTCTCCATGCTGTTTACCTTTTCGGGGATGGTGACCTACCAGATTAGTGCCAACCTGATGAGCCTCGGCGCTCTTGACTTCGGGATCATCATCGATGGTGCAGTCGTCATTGTGGAGAACTGTGTTCGCCGTTTGGCCCACGCCCAGGCACATCACGGGCGACCATTGACCCGGACCGAGCGCTTCCACGAAGTCTTTGCCGCTTCGAAAGAGGCTCGCCGAGCGCTGCTATTCGGTCAGCTCATCATCATGATTGTCTATCTGCCGATCTTCGCGCTCACCGGCGTCGAAGGAAAAATGTTCCACCCTATGGCTTTCACCGTGGTCACCGCGCTCGTAGGTGCCATGATCCTCTCCGTCACCTTTATTCCCGCAGCAGTCGCACTGTTTATCGGTGAAAAGGTGGATGAAAAGGAAAACTTCCTGATGCGGGCAGCCAAGCGCTGGTATGAGCCCGTTCTGGCTGGTGTCATGGCGAACAAGCCGGTAGTCCTGGTCTTCACGACGGTGATGGTTCTTCTCTCTGGCTTGGTCGCTACGCGCATGGGGAGTGAGTTCGTACCGAGCCTGAATGAAGGCGACTTCGCGATTCAGGCACTGCGTATTCCAGGAACCAGTCTTTCGCAGTCAGTAGCCATGCAGCAACAGTTGGAAAAGGGGCTCAAGGCGGAGTATCCGGAAATCGACAGGATTTTCGCGAGAACGGGAACGGCCGAAATCGCCTCAGATCCGATGCCTCCCAATATTTCGGACGGCTACATCATGTTGAAACCTGAAGCGGAATGGCCGGAGCCACGGAAATCACGGGATGAACTGCTGACAGCTATCCAAAAGACCGTTGGAAGACTGCCGGGGAATACCTATGAGTTTTCCCAGCCGATCCAGTTGCGTTTCAATGAGTTGATCTCAGGGGTACGCAGCGATGTTGCCATCAAAATATTTGGTGACGACATGGATGTGATGAACGATACGGCCAGCAAGATTTCTGCTGTATTGGAGAAAATTCCGGGCGCTTCCGAGGTCAAGATAGAGCAGACGACGGGCTTACCTATGCTGACCGTGAATATTGACCGGGAGAAAACGGCTCGATATGGACTCAATATTGGTGACGTTCAGGATGCAATTTCGACAGCGATTGGTGGTCGAGAGGCTGGAACCATGTTTGAAGGTGACCGCCGCTTCGATATTGTCGTACGTTTGCCGGATAACCTGCGCTCGGATCTCGAATCGCTGAAGCGTTTGCCGATCGCTTTGCCCAAAGTAACGACAGGCAACGGGGGGGATGTACGTACGACTTATATTCCTCTTGGCGAAGTGGCCAGCCTGGAGATCGCTCCTGGACCGAACCAAGTCAGCCGGGAAAACGGTAAGCGTCGCGTGGTCGTCAGTGCGAACGTTCGAGGACGAGATATTGGCTCCTTCGTTGGCGAGGCGCAGACCCGTCTGTCCGAGGTCAAGATTCCGACCGGCTACTGGACAGCGTGGGGAGGCACCTTCGAACAACTGGAGTCGGCCTCCAACCGTCTCAAGATCGTAGTTCCTGTTGCCTTGCTGTTAGTCTTCACGCTGCTGTTCGCCATGTTCGGCAACGTGAAGGATGGGCTACTAGTGTTTACCGGCATTCCGTTCGCGTTGACGGGCGGTGTCGTTGCGCTTTGGCTGAGAGACATTCCGCTCTCGATTTCAGCCGGCATCGGTTTCATCGCCTTGTCCGGCGTGGCGGTGCTGAACGGTCTGGTGATGATTTCCTTCATCCGTAATTTGCGTGAAGAAGGACGTTCCCTTGATGACGCGATTCACGAAGGGGCGCTGACTCGATTGCGTCCTGTACTAATGACGGCATTGGTCGCCTCGCTCGGGTTTGTCCCTATGGCAATAGCAACAGGCACTGGAGCGGAAGTCCAACGCCCGCTTGCTACCGTGGTGATTGGCGGAATCCTGTCATCGACGGCGCTGACGCTTCTCGTGTTGCCGCTGCTATACCGCCTTGCTCACGGCAAAGATGCCGATGAGGAGGACTTCACGAAATCAACAGACCAGCCATCTGAGGCCTAGCGTTTTCCGTTCGTGACCGGGGGCTTAATGCCCGATCGGCATAAGCCGTCGGTCACTCTTTCATCTACTCAACAACGGAGGCTGTTATGGGATTTTTTGAAAAACTATTGCGAGGAGTCGCCGGTTCGCATGGCGGAGATCATCATGGCCGTGATCGGAACAGCGGGCATCATGGCTGGGGAAATAGTTATCCCTCAAATTCAGCGCTCCCCACCAATAGCACTACCGGTGGCCGCCCATGCCCGAAGTGCGGCTCTGCGACCAATCTTGGGGGACGCTACTGCACCCAATGTGGCGCAGCCTTGGTGCCCGGCAATTGTGTGGACTGCAATGCGAACCTCGCCCCGGGCACTAAGTTTTGCCCGAATTGCGGCAAGGCGCAGCAGACCTGACCTTGGTGCCGTCATCTCATGTTTGAACACTTGATCCACAGCCACCTTGAATTTCAGCTCCTCATGCTCACTCTGGGGCTGATGCTGACATTTCTGGCGCTTTACGGGGTTGTAAGCCGGAACCCCAGAAATTTCCGTCACCCAAGATCAAGCCCCGCCACGAGCACATCAAGGTCGATCATCCTGCCGTCGCTCTGGAAAGTGTAATGCCCGTTCAGCAAGATGTGCCGCCAGGCCGCTGGCGATATCTGGGTGATGAGTACGAGTGCCTTGGCGTTGCCGCTCGCCTCGTACTTCGTCAGCAGCCGCGACAGGATGGCCGAGTTGTAGAAGATGACCGTGTTCGCGATCAACCTGGCGCACTGGTTGCTAATTTCAATCTCGATGTCGGTGCGCCCGGTCAGCTCCTTCTTGCCGCCAACCTGGGCAATGGCCCCGCGTAGCTGGTGGTAGGACTCAATCCGGTTCTGTGAGCGGTGCACGTTGCGCTCCAGTTGGGGGTCGCGCAGGTAGCGCAGCGTGTAGATGCTGCGGATGAGCTTGTCGAACTCGAACA